>NZ_BAAAZF010000001.1:0-339285 GCF_039536765.1 Parerythrobacter jejuensis | reverse complement strand
TGTCGAAGCTGTCTGCCCGCTCCATGTTGTCGGCGACGGTCTTGGCGCCGACCGAACCCTCGGCCAGGCCCACAATCGTCCACTCGATATCACCGGGTTCAACCCAGGTCTCGATCATCTGACGCCGTTCGATATTGTTGTCGTCAAAGCGGAAATCGAGGCGCAAGGAGCCACTCACCATCGTCGGCGCGAGTTCGATCTTGGCAATGCCGTCGCTACCTTCGATGACCCAGCGGGCAGACGAAGATCCGATACCGGTCAGCTGACGAAGCTGCTGCAATTCAATCTGTGCCGCGCTCTGGAATGGCTCGTTGAGAGTAAAATCTCCCGAAATGCCTTCGCGAACAGGGCGTCCGTTGCGATCAAGCACCCGGATAGCGACCACCGGACGGGTCACCCCGTCAGCAACCAGCACCGACTGGTCTGCGACCAGTTCGACGCGCGATGGCTTCGACGTGAAGTAGACGACGCGTTCCAGCGTTTCGTTGACGCCACCCATCGAATTCACGATCTCTGCCTTGAGCACGGTCCGCTCATCATCCAGCGGCACACCGCGCCACAGGCTGACGGCGAATTTTCCGTTGGGAGCCGACTTGGTACCGTCGAAGGCGAGCGGATCGACCGGCTTGCCATCGACATAGAGCTTGATCGTTTGTCCCTTGCGGTGGCGGAAGGCCACGCGAACGGCGGGGGCACGGGGGTTGTGATCAACTGTCGGCGTCAACCAACCGTCAGGCCCGTCACCCAGCGCCAGCCAATCCGTATCGGCCGGCTTGGCAGCACCAGTTTCGACAATTGGGCGATCGCCCTCGCCGACCGTGAGCAGGCCAGTGCCCAGAACCGGTGTTTCGAGCGCCTTGGCAGCAGCCTGGGTCAGCGCCGCAAGTGCCTCCGGTGGCAAGACCGCGTGAAAATCGACTTCGGCCAGGGAACCGCCCTGCCCGATCACGAAATGCGAGGAGGCGCTGCCAGCACTGCGGGTAGACCGCGTGCAATCGACGAACTTCCCGCCTTGCGGCAAGGTCATACGCGCCGCCTGGACGACATGTGTGCCCGGCACTACGCCTTCGAAGTGGTAGCGGCCATCGGCGTCGGTCACAGCGAAGCTGCCGTCTTCCAGCATCACCCGGACGCCCGGAATGCCGATCCGGTTTTGATGGATTGTACATCCGCCCGCGGTCACCCGGCCGATAATCGTCATGCGTCCGGCAATATTGTCACGTTCAACATCGATTGATGCGCGTGCGATCGTCGTCCGACCGAGAGAATCCGTTGCTTCTGCGCGGTTTATGGCTTGTCCTGGCGGCGCATCGGCGCGGATAACCATCGCGTAGGTCACCCTGCGCGCTGTTCCACCGGCCATATCGCCCAGCTGGATTTCCAATCGATTGCCATCCGGTGCGATTGTGATCGCATCGGGGGCAGCGACACCGTCGAGACGGATGGATTCCGGGCGCAAACGCAGCCAGCGCGAAGGTCGGTCAACCAGCACCACGCTGCGCTTGATCCGGCTCGGATCGGCGTTTCTGGCGACGACGGTATAGAACACCGCATCGCCAGGCTGCGCGCGCTGTCGTGACACGTCCTTGGTCAGGCTGATCTCCAGACTGGGGCGATCAAGCGGAATATCGATCTGGACCGGGGTTTCATCAACAAGAGCCAATGTGCCCCCGAAAGACGCGTCCTCAATGATAAAGGGCCTTCCGTCAGGCCTGAACAATCGCGCCAATTCCTCCCGCGATGCCACAGAGGGCGCGGTGTAGGGTTCAGGCGGATCAATCTGAATTCGATAAGTCCCCAAAAAGGTGAGAGGGAACCAGTATTCTCCTGGCCCCATCGGATACACATTGCCTGCCGCATCTGTAATCGGCTGACCGGATATGACAGTTGACGGCCAAGGGGTTACGCCATCCTCGGCAAAGACTCTTGCTGGCTGGCCAGTGGCGACATCGATCAATGTGACAATCGCCCCGTCAACAGGCTCGCCGGTTTCGCTGTCGAACACGACACCGAACGGGTCGGCCAGGACTTCAACGTCGGCCTGGACGAGAACCACAGTTTCGCCGGGCATCGAGACCGAGATCGACAAGGACGTCCCGTCGTCAACACTCAGCGCGCAATCGCCCGCAACGGGCGCAGGCGGATTGCGCCGACTTGCTATCTGCCCAACGAAGACACCGGTGTCTGGACCGGTCTCGAAGATTTCGATCTCTTCCCTGTCACCAGAAGTGGTCTCGATCACCGCAACAAGGCTGTCGATAGCGTCCGGATCCTTGTTTGCACCCGCTGCGACGACTTCAAAGATGACATCCTGGCCGGCCTTGACGCTCGTGCTTTCGGCGACATTGGACGTGATCGGGGGGGCGGAAGACGTATCTGTGTTGCCCGACGCAACCGATTGGTTGCCCAGGCATTGCGGGGGTGAATAGATGAACTCGCGCCCTCCCGAAGGAACGGGCGCAAACGTTCGGATTTCCGGGGGCGGCGCCTCGACCTCGAACATTACCGTGTTCGATGTGGTCGAGGCGGCTTTCCCCTGAAAAACCCATGTGGCGTCTGCAGTATTTTCGATTGTCTGAGCGTTTGCCCCCTCTGCAGACACGACAAAGGGCAGCAGCGCTAGCAAAAGCGCTGCTGCCAGATGTCGGGTTGAGGACAGTATGCTCAAATCGCTACTTTCGTCAGGCGACGCGATAAAAATGTCGCCCAATCAATCAGTTGATTGTTGCGCGGAAGTAGAGAGTGCGGGTAACACCCGCGGCAATGTCGCTCAGCGAGCCGGAAACCGTGCCGGAACCGAAGCTCCCGCCGGCCGTGCCGTCCGCGTTGCAAGTGCCTGCTACGCCATCAAACGTACCGTTGACGAAAATGCCGAAGCCAGCGTCATAGGTGACGTCGGCTGGCAGAACGTCGCTCACGGTAACGCCAGTCGCAGTCGCACTGCCCGCACCGTTGGATACTGCAATGCAATATTCAACGACTGCACCCGGAATTGCTTTCGGGTTGGTAGTGCCATTGACAGGATCACTGATCAGAACGCTGCTTTTCGCCGCTGTCAGCGCTGCCGCTTGCACGGTGTAGCTGTCAGTGTCGGAGAAAGCGCCGTCATTGGCGGCATCCGTGTCACCCGCACCATCAGCGAGGACAGTGTCCACACCTGCAGTGTTGGCACCAGCGGTGGCCGTCAGTTCTGCACCCAGCGAGCTGGCTGTGCCACCCGCATGCGAGTCAGCCGTCAGGATAACTTCTGCAACATCGCCAGTGCTTTGCGAGATCGGAATATCGCCAACCACGAAGACACGGACGGTTTCGTCTTCCGCGACTTCGTCGAGGAATGTGACTTCGGTGTCGCCAGCATCGAATACGCCGTCGCCATCATCGATGAAGAATTTGACGTTGGTCACGTCAAAATCATCAGATGCCGGCTGGGCGACCGACAGATCGAGATCGATCGTGTCGTTCGAGAGGTTGGTGACATCGAAAGTCGTGACCTGTTCGATTCCGCCAGGCGAAACATTGGTCGTTGCGCCACCAACTTCGGAAACCGTCACATTGACCTTGCGGTCAACTGTGAACGTGTCCGTCGCTGTGACGTCCGTCTGGTTTACCCCGCCTACCTCAAAGTCCACGGTGACGGTGTTGGTGATCGTATCACCAGCAGTCGTTCCCGCGGCCAGGGCAGGCGAAGTGCTGAATGCGATAAGCGCTACAGAGCTTACTGCACCCAGCAATTGCTTGCTGCGTTTCATTGTACTGGTCCTCGTAGTTGCCCCCGCGCGAACCCGACCGCCCGCGGAGATTGGCGGTTATCTTTCGCTCTTCAGCGAATGATGGCTGGATATTCGAGACGACCGCTTTCGCCGGGGTTCACCACGGCAAGGGTCCATCGAATATGTGTGACATCTGCGGCCTGCGCGTTGCGGCTGACACCGCCTTCGCTAGCCACAGAAAGCTCTGTGAGTTTGCCAAATGTGGTGCCGCCATCGACCGAAACCGTCAGATCCGGGTCGGCGTCATCAACAAGCCGCACTGCGGCTGGCAATGGATTGTTGACGACGAAGTTTTCGACCGGCTCGGTGCCAGAATTCGTGAAGGTCGTCGTGAACAGCAGGCGATCGCCTGGTACCACCACATCTGGTGCAACATATTCGGTCTTTGTCGCTCCGCTCTCGTCGGTTGTCGTCTTCTCGACCTTCACATCACCGGACAACTGCACCGGAGACTGGGCATGGGCGGGAACAGCCATCGCAGAGAGGGCAAATGCGAACGATCCGAAGAGTGCTGCAAGATTTTTCTTAAACATTTGCAGTTCCTTACTCGTCAATAACTACGTCGAAGGTGATGGTTGGCGCGCTGCCACCAGCAACAGTTCCAAGGTCGACAGAGATGCCCGTGGCCGACGCTTCTCCGGCATCGTCGCCGCTGGCATCGGTCAAACCGCCGCCGTCGAGCGCTAGAGTGCCCGGCTGGTAGGTCGTGTTGGTCGGGATCGCGTCGGTGATGACCAGATCATCGACCGAAGTGCTTCCCTGAACGTCTGCGCGGATGGAAAATGTGATTGTCGCACCCGGAACTGCCGACGTGCCACCGAAAGGATCGGCAACCGTTGCAGATTTCACCAGATCGACCGTGGTAATCGCGACAACCAAATCACCCGTTGCGCTGTCATCCGCCCCGCCCACGCCTACAATGGCGTCGCTGCCGTCAACACCGGCACCCGCGAAGGTCGTTCCAGGCGCCCCGGTGCCGGTTACGGCCTCTGCGGTCAGTTCGACCTGGCTTTCTTGCGTGTCAGTTGCGCCTGCGGGCACCGTGAGCAGCACAAACACGGTCAGCGTGCCGTCTGCGGCGATCTCTGCGGTCGTCGCGGGCGCCGTCAGGATCGCGTCGATCCCGTCATCATAAACGCCGTTTCCGTTGGTATCGACGGCGATCCCGTCGACAGTGCTGTCGAAATCATTGCCCGCGACCGCGGGATTGGCCGTCAGCGTATAGGCTTCCGGACCGTTGCCCGTGTTGGTCAGCTCGAAAGTCAGGACATCGGAACCCGGCTGGGTCGAAACCGGCCCGGGATCGAGTGACGTCACTGTAACGTCGAGCAACTCGTCAACTTTGAGGGTGACGGTGTTGGAGTCGATCGTCTCGGTACCATCAGCCGTGTCATAGGTGGCCTGTGCAGTGTTCTCGATCAGAGTACCTGCATCGACCCCGCCCGCATGTGCAGCTGAAGGGACGCCGACAGCAAGGATGGCTGTTAGCCCGAGGTAGCGAAATGTGTTTGTGTCCTTTTTCATGCCACTGATATGGCCGAAATTGGTTAACAATCCGCTCAACAGGGAGCGGAAAATGGCGTCAAAAAGCTCCCTTTTTGCAGGGATTTGCCCCTTTGCCGGCTCAGCTCTTGTAGAATTCCGCCAGTTCCAGCGTTCCTGACGACTACGTTGTCTCGTGTTAACTTTCGACGCCAAACCTCGCAGAATGGCGAATCGCCCGTTTACCCTACCTTCTCGAGGCGCGGCATTGGGGTACGCAGAAAAAAGAGCTCGGGCAGCCAGACGGCTACCCCTGCACACGACAACCGACAATGACAGGGCGCTGAGAAGTTAAACTTTTATAGTTCCGTAACTTAAAGGCGATATCTTTCTTGCGATCGAGGGTCCGAAGGAGCTCTTCGATCTATCCCAAGGAACCCAAAGCAAGAACCTCGCAATTATTAAATATCAATTGTTTATCTGCATTACCTCAATCATTTCCCTCGAATGGGTCACTCGTTCTTTCCTGGCCTCAATATTGGTCCATAGCGAGTAATGCGAGAACGATAGTCATGCCCCCCAACCCCAAGGAAAGCCGCCAGCGCAGGGCCAACCACTCGGGGCCCTCGAATTTCAACGCCCGGTCGACCAGCGGCGAAAGGCACAGGAACAGGCCGAGCCACAAGAGCGATGGGCCAGGCCAATCCGCTCCGAAGGTCCATGGCAGATAGAGCCCGAGCGCAATGAGACTGGGCAAGACCGATACGGGATAGACCCAGGGGCTGACTAAGGCAGATCGGATCCCCTGGCCGAACCACACGCCGCCGAGAAAGCTGAAAATCAGCGCGGCGTAGCCAAAACCGGCTGCCAGGGCGATCCAACCCCATGCACCGCCGTAAATCGCCAGACCCACCGCAATTGCCTGCGGCAGCAACCCCGCCAATCCCAGCCATTGCGCCAGCCTTGGAACACCCTGCCCCGCGGTCAGTTTGTCCTGCGTATCCACAGTCATCATTCAATGGCCCTCATTCATGTCAGACTACGACAAACCTTCGCGCCATCGCGCGGTTCCCAGCGGGCGCATATCACGGCTCGCCGGATTTGGCAGGCTGGCCGGAGGCGTCGCAGGATCGATGCTGGGCGAAGGCGCCAAGCGTCTGGCCGCAGGAGAGCGCCCGAAGCTGAACGAGCTTGTCCTTACGCCGGCCAATGCGAAAAGGCTGGCTGATCGCCTCGCTCATTTGCGCGGTGCGGCGATGAAGCTGGGGCAGATGATCAGCATGGATGCCGGCGATCTGTTGCCGCCTGAGTTGTCTGACATCCTCGCCTCTTTGCGGGATCGCGCCAATTTCATGCCACCCAAGCAACTCGACAAGGTACTGGCTGAGGAATGGGGCAAGGATTGGCGCAAGCAATTCCGTCGTTTCGAACCACGCCCGATTGCAGCCGCGAGCATTGGGCAGGTCCACCGTGCGCTTACCCGCAACGGCGAACTTCTGGCGATCAAAGTACAGTATCCAGGCGTCGCGCAAAGCATCGATAGCGATGTCGACAATGTCGCAACCTTGCTGAAAATCTCCGGCCTCTTGCCAAAAGAGCTCGATATCGGGCCTCTGCTGGATGCAGCGAAGGAGCAATTGCACGAGGAAGCGGATTATCGCCGCGAAGGCGAGCAAATGGACCTTTACCGCGCGCGCTTGGCTAGCGAACCGAGCTTTGTGGTGCCCGAATTACACGAAGGGCTCACCCGTGACCGGGTTCTGGCGATGAGCTTCGTCGATGGCATTCCCATCGAGAGCCTCGAAAGCGAGCCCCAGAATCTGCGCAATGACGTGTTCGAAACGATGATGCGCCTCGTGACGCGCGAGTTGTTTGAGTTCGGGGTCATGCAAACCGACCCGAACTTCGCCAATTTCCGCTATCAGCGCGAAACCGGCAAGGTCGTGCTGCTCGACTTCGGCGCCACACGGGCCATCGCGCCTGCCGTCCAGAAGGCCTATCGGGCACTGCTCGAAGCGGGACTGGCGGGCGACAAGGACGGTATTCGATCAGAGGCAATTTCTGCGGGTTTCATGTCACCAGCCGTGATTGAACGGCACCCGGAGCGGGTGGACCGCATGATCGACATCATCGTGGGCGAAATGAACCAGGACTCTCCCTTCGACTTTGGTGACCGCAGCTTCGTGCCCTTGCTTCGCGAAGAAGGCATGGCCATCGCCCAGGACCGCGCGACGTGGCACTTGCCGCCAGCAGAGACTTTGTTCGTTCAACGCAAGGTCAGTGGCACAGCCCTTCTGGGGGCACGCCTGAAGGCGGTCGTGAACGTCAGGGCCGTTGTCGCAGAAGCTCTCGCAAGCACTGCCTAGATCACGCCCTGTGCGTCAGGTATTCTTCTGAGAGGCTATCCAGCGATCGATATGCGCCTCTAGGACATTGAGCGGGACTGCCCCGTTTTCCAGGACAGCGTCGTGGAAGTCCCGAAGGTCGAAGTCCTCTCCCAATGCATCCGAAGCGCGCTGACGCAATTCGCGTATCTTGAGCTCACCGATCTTATACGCAAGCGCCTGGCCCGGCCAGGTGATGTAGCGGTTCACTTCGGCGTCGATATTGGCAGCTGTCAGCGCGGTATTGTCGAGCATGAAGTCGACGGCACGCTGCTTGCTCCAACCCTTGGAATGGATGCCGGTATCGACAACCAGCCGCGTAGCACGCCACATCTCGTAGCTCAGGCGCCCCATCTCCTTCGCTGGCGTATCATACAGACCCATCTCGATACCCAGACGCTCCGAATAGAGGCCCCACCCCTCGACAAAGGCCGTGAAGAAGGTGCCGTTCCGGCGCAACGGATGGATGTCCAGCTCCTGCTGAAGCGCAATCTGGTGATGATGCCCTGGCACGGCCTCGTGGACGCCCAGCGCTGGCAATTCCCACAATGGGCGCTGGTCGAGCTCGGTTGTGTTTACGCGGTAAATGCCAGCGGCACCGGTCGCTAGCGAGCCCGGCTCGTAATAGGCTGTGGTGTTGCCCGGAGCCTGCGCCGCAGGGATTGGTGATACCGTATAAGGCTGACGCGGCAAATTGCCGAACAACTTGGGCATCCAGCCATCGATCTGTTTCGCCAATGCCGAGGCAGCCGTGATCAGTTCCTCCGGCGTCTTCGCATAGTATTTCGGATTGGTCCGCAAATCTTCGATGAAAGCCTCGCGGGTTTCGAAACCGGCTTGCGCGGCAACCGTCTCCATCTCCGCCCGGATACGCGCTACTTCAGACAGACCCAGATTGTGGACCTCGTCCGGAGTCATGTCCGTCGTAGTGAACAGCTTCACACGGTATTCGTAGTAATCGTCACCATCAGCGGTGGCGAGAATCCCGGGTGTGCCGGTGCGACATTTCGGCGCATACTCATTGACATAGAAGTCGCGGAAATCGCGATAGGATGGGAAGACAGACTCCTCCAGTGCAACACTGGCGCGATCCTGCAGACTTTCCCAATCGGCCTCGGAGATCGAGCCCGGCCGGTCTCCTGCAAAGGGGCGCCAGAACGGGGATTCCTTATAGTCGTCGAACAGTTGTTGTTCGATGCGCTTGTCAAAGCCCTGCATCGGCTCGCAGGGCTGGGTTAGTCCGCGATCCACTGCCTCGCGGCTCCGTTCGATCCCGTCTGCGTTGAGTTGCGCAAATGCTTCCAGGCGCCCGACATAGCTTTCGTAGTCGGCAAGATTGAACAGCGGCGAGCGATAAGGAAGCGAAGCAAAGCCGGAGAACCAGCCGCCACGGTTGGTGAAAATCTGGTAGCGTGTCTGGGCGAAATCCGCCCCGGCCAAGCCATCATCGAAACTGCGCTTCAGGATGGCATAGTCGACCCGCAGGTCGTCTGGCAGAGCATTCTCGTCGATCGCTTGAAGCCGCGCGAGGAACGCCTTGCTCTCCGCGATTTGCCGGTCAAACTCGGCCAGAGAGAGATCCCCAAGCTTGCCGTCACCCCTGCGGTCTCCAATGCTCGTCGCCAATTGGGGGCTCGCGTCCAATTGTGCCTGCCAGATCTCTTCGCGCAGCTCGGTGTAGGCAGTGGCTGCGTCGGATTGCGCCGTACCTGCCGGATTATCCTGCGCAAAGGCGGGCAGCATTGGGACCAACATCGAGCCAGCCAGAAGTGTGGCGGCGAACAGGGTTTTCATGGCAAAGTCTCCTCAATGGCGCCTTCCTATTGCGGTGACCGCGTCGGGTCCAGTAGGCGAAGGGAATGAGCACACACCCGTCCGTCCTGTTCGTTTGTCTTGGCAATATCTGCCGCTCTCCCTTGGCGGAGGCCGCGTTTCGCAAAGCTGCGCAGGATGCCGGGCTGAAAGCCGAGGCGGACAGCGCCGGAACAGCGGCCTATCACATCGGCGAGCCACCAGACCCGCGCAGCATCGCAACGGCCGGTGCGAACGGCATCGACATATCGGGGTTTCGCGGGCGGCAGATTGTCAGAGGAGACTTTACACAATTCACCCACATCCTCGCGCTGGATCATTCCAATCTGCAGAACATCAACGCGATCCGCCCGAACGATGCACCCGCCCATGTCAGCTTGCTGATGGATATGGTGCCCGGTCGTGAGGGCGCAGCAGTCGCCGATCCCTACTACGGCGGGGAAGAGAACTTCACCGATACGTGGGAGGATGTCTGGATGGCCGCGCAGTCTCTTGTGCAGCAATTGCGGGCTTAACCGCCGCGCAGCAGCTGGACGCCATAGTCACGCTCGAAGAGGTAGAGCAGAATCCGAGCGGCCTCTCCGCGCGGAGAGGAAAGGCCGCCGTCCCGTTCTACCAATAAGCGCGCATCATCATGGGCCACCGGTAGCAAACGCTGGATCTGCTCCAGATCCGCCACCCGAAAAGGCGTATCGCCTGATTGGCGTGTGCCTAGCAATTCCCCGCCGCCGCGCAATTCCAGATCTTCCTCTGCAATCCGGAACCCATCCTGCGTTTCCCGCATTAAGGCGAGCCGCTTCTTGCCGGTTTCAGACAGGGCTTCGCCGCGCAGGAGCAAACAAACAGATTTTTCCGATCCCCTGCCGACGCGGCCGCGCAACTGATGCAATTGGGCAAGGCCAAAACGCTCTGCCTGCTCGATCACCATCAGGGTCGCAGCAGGAACGTCTACGCCGACTTCGATCACAGTTGTTGCAACTAACAACATAGCCTCGCCATTGGCGAAGCGGGCCATGGCGGCGTCCTTCAAACCTGGTTCCAACTGACCATGAACCATGACCACCGTATCGCCGAACCGCTCTTTCAACGCTGCATAGCGCGCCTCAGCAGCGGCGATGTCGTCGGTTTCGTTCTCGCGCACCATCGGGCACACCCAATAGGCCTGGTTGCCTTTGCCGATGTGCCTGCCAATCCCTTCGACCACTTCTGCGAGCCGGTCCTGTCCGACGACACGCGTATCGATCGCTTGCCTGCCCGGTGGCAATTCATCCAGACGGCTGACATCCATCTCGCCATATTGCGCCAGGGTCAGCGTGCGCGGAATCGGGGTGGCCGTCATCGCCAATGTGTGGGGCGTGCTCTTGCCTTTGCGCGCCAGCATCAAGCGCTGTGCGACACCGAAACGGTGCTGTTCGTCAATCACGACCAGACCAAGATCCTTGTAGCCGACGCTATCCTGGAAAAGGGCGTGGGTGCCGATCACAAGATCGATGCTGCCATCGAGCAACCCTATCAGAATACTCTCACGAGCCTTGCCCTTGTCCCGCCCGGTTAGCAGGGCAATCTCGACCCCTGTCGGCGCGGCCATGCTTCGCAAGGTCTCGAAATGCTGGCGCGCAAGAATCTCGGTTGGTGCAAGCAAGGCGGCTTGTGCGCCCGCCTCGACAGCAACCAGCATCGCCTCCAGCGCGACCACCGTTTTGCCTGCCCCCACATCGCCTTGCAGCAAGCGCAGCATCGGAGCTTCGTGCGCAAGGTCCTGCTCGATTTCCGCGATTGAGCGTGTTTGCGCACCCGTCAGCGGGAACGGCAGCTGCAATCTTCCGCGACGGGATCCGTCGCCGACCAGCGCCCTGCCCCTGCGCTGTCGGTTATCCGCGCGCACCAGCATCAAAGCGAGGCTGTTCGCCAATAACTCATCATAGGCAAGGCGATCTCGCGCTGGCGCATTCTCCGACTTGTGCGCCAATTTCAGGGCATCGGACCATTGCGGCCATTGTTCCTTCTCGAACTGGCTCGGCTCAATCCATTCCGGCAAGTCAGGAAGGATGGCCAACGATTGCTGCGCTAGATTGCCAACCTTGGGTTGGGTCAGACCTTCAGCCAGCGCGTAAACCGGCTCACACAGCCGCTGGAGGCTCTCTCCGCCCTCTTCGAGCACATGATCTGGGTGCACAATCTGCAGCACGTCGCCATAGCGCTCCAGCTTGCCGGCCACCCAGCGCTGCTCGCCAACCGGCAACTGTTTCTTGGCTGAGTAGGCGGCGCGCCCAAAGTACGTCAGGGCGCAAATATTGCCGATAGCATCCTGGGCCAGAACGCGATGCGGCCCACGCCCGGGATTGCGTGGTCCGCGATGCTCGGTCGGGGTAAGGGTGATTACGATTTGCTCGCCCTCAGCCGCCTCATCCAGGTCTTGGACTGCGCGCCGGGCCACGAACCGGTCTGGCAGGTGGTACGCAACATCTCGCACCCTCCCCAAACCCAAACGGTCGAGGGGCTTTTTCAATTTGGGGCCGACACCATCAAGCGTATCGACCTCTGCAAACAGCGGGTTGAGGATATCCGGACGCATACCCGTTTCTATAGCCGCTTGCGCGCTCAATGCGAGTGCCGTAACCGCCCGCCATGGCCGATATCCAGACCCGCCTCGCCCGCTGCAAATTTCGTTCCTGGCATCGAGGAACACGCGAAGCCGACTACATGATTGGCGGGTTCTTCGATCGTTACTCCCAGGAATGGGATGAGGACGATCTGGTTTGGTTCGAACGGCTGCTCGACGAGGATGACGTCGACATCATGGCCTGGGCTCTGGGCACGCAGCCCACGCCAGACACCTTTGCTGGGTCGCAGATGGATGCGATGCGCAAGCTCGATTACGTCGACATTCCCCGCTGAGCCGTTCGATAACGGGGTGGCGCAAGCACCCGCCCAACGCTAGTGCTTTCCGAGACTTGCACCCCTTCCGATGGCGGAAAGGGGCTTTTTTGCGTGTGTGCGGAACAGCGAGAACCGTGGAGCGATTGAATATCAATGCCTGATCTGTCCCACATCCTGAAGGCCAAGCAATCGCTGACATTGTCGTCCGTCGCACGAGGCGCGCAACCTCTGGTGATGAGTGATCTTGCCCGGGCCGCCACGGGCCGCGCAGTGTTTATCGCGCCGGATGATGCGGCGATGCGCGCGGTGACCGAGGCCGCACACTACTTCGCACCGGAACTGGATGTTATCGAATTCCCCGCGTGGGATTGTTTGCCGTATGACAGGGCAAGCCCGGCGCTTTCTGTCAGCGCCAAGAGGCTGGCGGCGCTGCATCGCCTCCAATCCGGCAAATCCGGCTCCCAATTGGTGGTGACCACCGTCAATGCAGTGCTGCAAAGGGTTTTGTCGCCATTCCGTATCCGCGAAAGCGTGCGCGAATTGATGGCGGGTTATGAAATCGGGCGGGAAAGCCTGTCTGCGCTGCTGCGTCGACAGGGCTACACGCGCTCCGACACCGTGGTCGATAGCGGCGAATATGCCATTCGCGGATCAATCGTCGACATTTTCCCGTCCGGCCTCGACCAAGGCCTGCGTCTCGACTTCTTCGGAGACGAACTGGAAAGCCTGCGCTTGTTCGATCCCGGCACGCAGATGAGCACGGAAGTGATCCAGTCTCACCTGCTTCTTCCCGCCAGTGAAGCCTTGCTGGATGATGAGACGATTAAGCGATTTCGCAGCCGGTATCGCGAGTTGTTCGGCGCTGCCGCGACACAGGATCCTCTTTATGAAGCAGTAAGCGAAGGCCGCAGGCTCGCCGGAATGGAGCATTGGCTCCCCCTGTTCGAAGACAAGCTTGCCACCCTGTTCGACCATCTCGATTCGAGCGATCTGGTCATCTTCGACGGCGCTTCATTGCCTGCAGGCGAGGAGCGGCTTTCCGACATCAGCGATTACAAGGAAGCACGCAGCAAGGCGACCGGTCAGGCTAAAGGCGGATACCGCCCGCTAGAGGAGTCGTCCCTCTATCTGACCGAAGCAGAATGGAACGAAACCCGGCAATCATGGCCTGCGCACAAGACGGTGATCTTTGCCGAGCCTAACGGGCCCAAAGTAATCGACTTCGCGTTCAGCTCGGCACGCGATTTCGCGCCTGAACGGGCCCGTGGCGACAATATCTACGAAGCTGCTGCCAAGCACCTCAAAGGGCTGTCGACCCAGGGGAAACGTCCGCTGCTGGCAACCTATTCAGAGGGCAGCCGCAGCCGGATTGCCTCCATCCTGTCTGAGGCCGGATGCGAAACGAAGCTTGCTGATAGTTGGCAGGAAGCACTTGGCCTCTCGGCCAAGGGCACGCCGGTCGCGTTCGTGCTGCCTATCGAAACCGGGTTTTCCAACGACGAGCTCGAACTGTTGACCGAGCAGGATGTGTTGGGTGACCGGCTCGTCCGGCGCAAGAAGAAGCGCAAGGATTCCGATGCGTTTCTTGCCGAGCTGCAAGCCCTCGGCCGGGGTGATCTGGTGGTCCATGTCGAGCATGGGATCGGCAAGTATCTGGGTCTGGAACCCATCGCCGTGGGCAAAAGCCAGCATGATTGTGTGATGCTGGAATATCGCGGCGGGGACAAGCTCTACATCCCGGTCGAGAATATCGATGTCTTGTCGCGCTACGGCTCGTCCGAAGAAGCCGTCATGCTCGACAAGCTGGGCGGCGAAGCATGGCAACGCCGCCGCGCACAATTGCGCGAACGCATCCGTGAGATCGCCGGTGAATTGATGAAGACGGCTGCCCGGCGCGCGCTCAGGAAGGCCCCCGTGCTGGAAGCCGAAGAGGCATCGTTCAACCAGTTTGTCGAGAAATTCCCTTGGGAAGAAACTGACGATCAGGATCGTGCCATCGCCGATGTTTTGCGCGATCTGGAAAGCGGCAAGCCGATGGACCGGCTGGTCTGCGGCGATGTTGGTTTTGGCAAAACCGAAGTTGCGCTGCGCGCAGCGTTCGTGGCCGCCATGAACGGACAACAAGTGGCGGTTGTTGCCCCCACTACGCTGTTGGCACGCCAGCACTTCCAGAACTTCTCGGAGCGTTTTGCCGGTTTCCCGCTTAATATTGGCAGGCTGAGCAGGCTTGTCCCCGCCAAGGAGATGAGTGAAACGCGCGAAGGCCTGGCCAAGGGTGATATCGACATCATCGTTGGCACGCACGCGATCCTGTCCAAATCGACCGAGTTCAAGAATCTCGGCCTCGTCATTGTGGATGAGGAACAACGCTTCGGTGTCACCCATAAGGAGAAGTTGAAGCAGCTGCGCGCAGATGTGCACATGCTGACGCTGACCGCCACTCCGATCCCGCGTACGCTGCAAATGGCCATGACCGGCCTGCGCGAATTGTCGACCATCCAGACCCCTCCGGTCGATCGTCTCGCGGTCAGAACCTATGTGATGGAATGGGACGATATGGTGATGCGAGAGGCGCTGCTGCGCGAGCATCATCGCGGCGGGCAAAGTTTTATCGTCGTACCGCGCATTTCCGACATGGAAGCCATCGAGGAATGGCTCGGCAATACCGTGCCAGAAGTGAAAGTAGTGACCGCGCATGGCCAGATGGGCGCGGGTGAGATCGAGAAGCGCATGAGCGCGTTCTATGACGGCAAATACGAGGTGCTGCTGTCCACCACGATTGTCGAAAGCGGGCTCGATCTGCCCAGCGCCAATACCATAATCATCCACCGTGCGGACATTTTCGGCCTCGCCCAGCTTTACCAGCTGCGCGGTCGTGTCGGGCGGGCGAAATTGCGTGCCTACGCCTATCTGACCTATGGCGCCGACACGCAATTGTCAGAGGTGGCGGAGAAACGGTTGAAGGTATTGGGCGACCTCGATTCGCTTGGTGCCGGGTTCCAGTTGGCAAGCCACGATCTCGATATCCGCGGCGCCGGCAACCTTCTGGGCGATGAGCAATCCGGTCACATCCGCGAAGTCGGCTTCGAGCTTTACCAATCGATGCTGGAGGACGCGATCCTGGCTGCCAAGGCAGGCGATGCCGGATTGAGCGAGGATCGCGAGCCGCTCAGTCCACAGATCACCGTCGATGCGCCCATCATGATACCGGAAGACTACGTCCCTGACCTCGCCGTCCGAATGGCCCTTTATCGCCGCCTCAACCAGGCACAGGACAAGGGTGAGATTGAATCATTGGCTGCAGAAATGATCGACCGGTTCGGCCCCCTGCCCGATGCGACGTCAAATCTCGTCCGGCTGATCGAAATCAAGCATCAGGCGATCGAAGCGAATATCGCCAAGATCGATGTTGGGGCTCGGGGCACCCTCGTCACATTCCACAATGACGACTTCCCTGACGGGCCGGGGCTGATTGCCTATGTCGACCGTTTGAAGGGCACAGCAAAACTGCGCCCCGATATGAAGCTTGTGATCAATCGCGCATGGGGTGACCCGCGCAGCAGGTTGAACGGGCTTTTCCAACTGACAAAGGGCCTGAGCGGAGTTGCCCGCAAGGCTCAGAAGCGTGCTGCTTAGGCGTTCGCGAGCGCCAGGAAGCGCCTGCCGCTCATTGGAGCGGCTTTGAGGAAACCCTGATAGGTATTGCAACCTTCTGCGGATACCAACGCGCGCTGGCCTTCGCGCTCGATGCCTTCTGCGATCACATCCAAGCCAAGGGCGTTCGCCATGGCCACGATGCCGCGCAGCACCGCCAGGTCACGCTCGTCCTCCACGATCCCGTCGACCATCAAGCGGTCGAGCTTGAGATAGTTCAGCGGAAGCATTTTCAGATACCGGAAATTACAGAACCCCGCTCCAAAATCATCCAGCGCTGTGCGCATTCCGGCTTGTTGCAAGCGGCCGAGCGAAGTTGCTGCATGCGGCAAATCGCCTAGCAGGACCTCCTCGGTAATCTCCGCCGTCAGACGCGCCGGATCAATACCCGCTTCCGCGATTTCGACGAGGAAGCGTGAGGCAAAATCCTCCGATTCCACTTCTTCCGGGGTAACATTGACCGACAATCTCAGATGTTGTGGCCAGGACCGAAATTGCTCGAACGCCGACAAGGCAACATGGCGGGACAGTTCAGCCGTCACCCCCTCCTCAGCAGCAAGGGCAAAAAGGGTCTGTGCACCAATCTCACCGCGTTCGGGATGCTGCCAGCGGGCCAGGGCCTCTGCGCCAACGAGAATGTCCGCCGGCAGGGCATATTGTGGCTGGAACACCGTCTCTATTTCGCCCGCGGCAATAGCAGCCCGGAGAAACGGGCCATCGGCCAGGAACGATTCGAGTCTATCAAACATCGGGTCAGACATATTCATTCCAGCGCGCTAGCGACAAATCTCAGCTTAGCATCCCCATTATCCAGATGCGTTGCCAAATGGCACGCCCCCTCATAGGGGGGTGACCGGCAGAGGACACGCGGGAGAGCGGAATTGAGCCGCAATCACGAATATCGGCAATTGGCTCTGGTCGCCTACGACACAGAGAAGGCTCAGGATGCCGCCCGCGAATTGCGTTCACAATTCACTTTTGTGGCGCAGGAAGACGCGGATGCCGTGGTTGTTTTGGGGGGCGACGGATTCATGCTCCAGACCCTGCACAGCATGCTCGATAACGACGCCGTAAAGCCTGCCTATGGTATCAATATGGGCACCGTGGGCTTCCTGATGAACCGGCCGCGCAAACGCAACGACCTGCTGGCAGCGGTCAATCGCGCCACCAAACGGGCAGTCGCTCCCCTGAAAATGGAAGCCACAGCGCAGGATGGTACAGTTCAGAAAGCCTGCGCCATCAACGAAGTTTCCCTGCTGCGTGAGACGCGCCAGACTGCAAAGATCGAAGTGACTGTCGGCGACAAGGTGCGGATTGAAGAGCTTGTGTGTGATGGTGTTCTGGTCTCCACCCCGGTCGGCTCTACCGCATATAATCTTTCTGCGAACGGGCCCATCTTGCCTCTGGATTCCCAATTGCTCGCCCTGACCCCGATCAGCGCCTTCCGCCCGCGCAGGTGGCGCGGTGCAATCCTGCCGGAACGAAGCGAAATATCTTTCCGGGTCCGCGAGCCCGCCAAGCGTCCTGTTGCCGTTGTGGCTGACCAACGCGAGTTCCGCGATATCGCAGAAGTTTCGATCGCCATAGAGCGGGAATTGGAACTGACTCTGCTGTTCGATCGCGGTCATGCGCTGGACGAACGGATCGTGGCGGAGCAATTCGTTACCTGAAGGGCTTGCCAAACGAATCCCGCGACCATATAGGCGCGTTCTCGCTCGGAAACGGGCTGCTCCCCGATAGCTCAGCGGTAGAGTAGGTGACTGTTAATCACTTGGTCGTTGGTTCGAATCCAACTCGGGGAGCCACTATTTCCTAAACGCCGATCAGAAGCCGCGATCCGACCCAGATCGTGAGCGCAGCCGTAATCCAGCGGATATATTTCGGATCAAGAAATTTGAGCGCCAGCAGACTGCCGATCTGGCCCCCTATCACCACTGCAACCAGCAAGGGCAGGCCAAAGGCAGCCGCTTCACCCAACCTGTCAGGGCCATTCTTCAGCAATTGACCGGCCAGCCCGAACAGCGAATTGACCAGGATGAAAATGCTGGCTGTAGCTGCAATGCTGCGCGCCTCGTTCCAGCGGGTGAGATGAAGCAGCGGCGCGAGGAAGATGCCGCCTCCTATGCCGACCAGCCCCGAAAGAAAGCCAAGAGGAGCCGCAGCGAAGGGCATCAGCCGTGCAAAACGGGCAGCACCGCCCTGCCCCTCCCCTTGCGGGATCAATAGCGCAAGGCCCGCAAGGACGAGGCTGCCGCCCAGCAGCAGGAAGAAAGTGCCCTCCGCAATCGGCGTTAATCCTCCGAGCATGGCAGCAGGGGCCGCAATAGCTGTGAGCAACAACGCCCCACGCCAAGGTGTCACACCCGCACGGGCAAATCGAATTGAGCTGCCAGTGACCACCGCGATGTTACAAATCAGTGAGAGAACCGGGAGGAGCCGATAGTCAAAACCGCTGAGCACCAGCAGCGCGCTGTAGGTCGAACCTCCGCCGAACCCGACCGAGGCATACAGTAGAGCCGTAACCAGGAAAGCGGCGGCAAGCGCGAGAATGCCCATTGCCGCCGCCTGTCAAATCACACTGCCGACCCGTGGCAATGCTTGTATTTGTTGCCCGAACCACATGGACATGGCGCATTGCGGCTGACCTCTTGCCCGGCAAAGGGGTTGTCAGCCGGAGTGGCTGCACCACCCGGACTTGCCGCGGCCCGCGGGCTCCCGGCAAGCGAGCCGAACAGGGCAGGATCGTCAGCCGAGCCATCGCCATCATTGGAATTGTCGAGGCCGGTCAGGGGATCGATATGGCCGGTCAGGAAGTCCGGAAGATCCGGCAATTCTTCCTGCGGCGGCGGTGCCATGCGGAATTCGCTCTTCAACAAGATACCCGTCACGTCCTCCCGCAGTGTATCAAGCATCCGTTCGAACAGGCCGAAAGCTTCCTGCTTGTACTCGTTGATCGGCTGCTTCTGCGCATAGGCGCGCAGGAATACGACCTGCCGCAACGCATCCAGCGTTGCGAGGTGTTCTTTCCAGTGATGATCGAGGCGATCGAGCAAGATTCCCTTCTCTACCCGTTTCCAGATGCCCGGATCGGTCGCGGCAATCTTGTCATCCATGCGCTGCTCGACCTCGGCAAGAATCCGCTCTTCGAAAATTTCCGGCTCGATCTGGTCTTCCTGCATCCAGTTGTCGATTGCAGGCTGGAGTCCGAGAACTTCGTCGAGGCGTTCTTTCAGTCCATCAATGTTCCACTGTTCCGGATAGGAACCTGGCGGGCACGCTTCGGTGACCATCGCGTTGACCGTATCCTGTCGCATGTCGACCACAACATCATCGACCGCTTCACTGTCCATGATTTCAGCGCGCTGTTCGTAGATGACCTTGCGCTGGTCGTTCATCACATCATCGTATTCGACGACCTGTTTCCGAACGTCGTAGTTGCGCGCCTCAACCTTCTTCTGCGCGGTTTCGATGGCCTTGGAGAGCCATTTGGAACCGATCGCTTCGCCATCCTCGAGGTTGGAGTTCATCATCCTGGCGAAGAGCGTGTCCGGACCGAAAATACGCAGCAGGTCGTCCTCAAGGCAGAGATAGAATCGACTGAGACCAGGGTCACCCTGGCGGCCCGAGCGTCCCCGGAGCTGGTTGTCGATACGGCGGCTTTCGTGCCGCTCCGTCCCAAGAACAAACAAACCGCCTGCTTCGAGCACCTTTTGCCGTTCGGCCTCGACTTCCGCCTTGATCCGGTCAATCGCTGCTTCACGCTTGGAGCCTTCCTCCATGTCGGAAAGCTCGTCGTCGATCCGGAACTCGACATTGCCGCCCAGCTGGATGTCGGTGCCGCGGCCCGCCATATTGGTGGCAATGGTCACTGCACCCAAGCGCCCGGCCTGGGCCACAATGTGCGCTTCGCTCTCGTGGAAGCGGGCATTGAGCACCGAGTGCTTTACGCCTTCCTCGTCGAGGAACTTGCTGAGCAATTCCGACTTCTCGATCGAGACTGTACCAACCAGGGTCGGCTGGCCGATCTTGCTCTTTTCAGCGATCGCCTGGGCAATGGCTTTGAATTTATCCTGCGTGTTCTTGTAGAATTCGTCTTCTTCATCGATCCGCTGGACGGGAACATTGGTCGGGATTTCGACCACATTCATCTTGTAGATATCCCAGAACTCACCCGCCTCGGTGGCGGCAGTGCCGGTCATGCCGGAAAGCTTGGGATACATGCGGAAGTAATTCTGGAATGTGATCGAAGCCATGGTCTGATTTTCAGGCTCGATCTTGACGCCTTCCTTGGCCTCGACCGCCTGGTGCAGGCCGTTGGACCAGCGACGGCCATCCATCATCCGGCCCGTGAACTCATCAATGATGACAACCTTGTCATCCTTCACAATGTAATCCGTGTCGCGCTTGAACATGATATTCGCTTTAAGCGCCTGGTCGAGGTGGTGGACGACCTGGGTATTCTCAACATCATAGAGGTTGTCGGTTTCCAGCAGGCCGGCCTCGCGCAGCAGGTCCTCAACCTTTTCATTCCCGTCTTCGGTCCAGCTGATATTCTTGCTTTTTTCGTCGGCCTCGTACCATTCCGGATCGACGCGCTTAACGACCTCGTCGACAGTGATATACAGATCAGTCTTGTCCTCGGTCGGCCCGGAAATGATCAACGGGGTCCGCGCTTCATCGATAAGAATCGAGTCCACTTCATCGACGATCCCGAAATTGAACGGGCGCTGCACCATGCTGCCGCGATCATGTTTCATATTGTCGCGCAGATAGTCGAATCCGAATTCGTTGTTGGTGCCGTAGGTGATGTCGGCATTGTAGGCGTCGCGGCGTTCGTGTTCCTGGATGTTGGGCACGATGACACCAACAGTCAGGCCCAACCACGTGTAAAGCTGCCCCATCCATTCCGCATCACGACGGGCGAGGTAGTCGTTCACGGTGACGACGTGAACGCCCTTGCCTTCAATCGCGTTGAGGTACGTGGCCAGTGTCGCAACAAGGGTCTTGCCCTCACCCGTCCGCATCTCTGCAATCTCGCCGCGATGCAGCACGACGCCACCGATGAGCTGCACATCGAAGTGCCGCATACCGAGCACGCGCACTGAAGCCTCCCGGACCGTAGCGAAAGCTTCCGGCAGGATATCGTCAATCGAGCTGCCGGCCGCCAATTGGTCGCGGAACTTATGCGTCTGCGCCTTCAGCTCATCATCGGAGAGTGCTTGCATCTGCTCTTCGAGCGCATTGATCTGGTTGACCAACTTGCCGATGGATTTGACGTAGCGATCATTGGACGAGCCGAAGACCGATTTCATAAGGGCGTTAAACATGGAAAAGAACCTGACACACTGAATAAGGAGAGCGCCCCGGCACACGGCAACAGGGCGAAAAAGACTGGCATTTCAGGGGTTGAGCCCTACTCGTACGCGCGGTCGATACCGAACATGACAGTAGGCAAGTAGAGCTTCACCGATTTGCGCGGCTTGCAATCCTTGATGCTCTCGCGCTTGACCGGGCTACGGTCGCGCTCTTTGCGCAGGCGGCATTCTTCGCGGCGCTCTTCAGCCTTGGCTTCGGCTCCGCTCTGTACCTGTGGGCCAAACATTTCGCCCACAGCAGCACTGGCAGGAACGCCCATCGCGGCGAACCCGGTCAAAAGTGCAAGCAGAGTGAGTATCTGGCGACGCATAGCTACCTTTCACATAGTCCCGGGCAGGCCATTCGTCCAGCTTCAGTCTGATTCCGGCTCTTCGACCGCCAAGCTTACGGTAAAGGTCAGTTTGCGGGCCTGGGGCTCACCATTGGCATCGCGCCAAGGGCCACTGCCGCGAAAGAGGCCGCGACACGGGTTCTCGTTCCTGAATCCCTTGGGCGGAATCCCTTCCAGCTTCTCCAATCGGCAAGACGTAGTTTGCCCCTTCGCATCGACTTCAGCGACGATAGCGATCGTTGTCTGGTTGAGATCATGCTTGCGGAAACGCCAGCTGCGCGACCCTTCATAAGTTCCCGACACAGGGTTGCCTGTCGCGTCGATGGCAGGTTCGAACTTTGCCCGTTCGACCAGCATATTGCATGTCAGATCGTCCAGCGACTCCGATCCCGAGCTTTCGGTAATCGCGCAATCCTCAACCGACCCATCGTCTGCCACTGCCAAGCGATAATTCACCTCACCCTCGGCCTCTGCAAGGTACGCATCGGCAGGATAGATCACATCCTGGAACCAGCGATAGCGGTTTCCATCAGGATAGGGGTCAGCCGGCCCGCTGCGCGGAGGAGCCGCTGGAAGAGAGATCGGGGCACGAGGCACGATCGATGGCGGACTGGTTTCCATGACCGCTTCGGCAGCAGCTTCCACCGCCTCGTCAACAGCGGCGCCAGCGGAATCCGGTTTCGCAACCTCCTGAGTGGATTGAAGTGCAAGCGCGGCCAATAGTGCAATCATGAAATGCTCCCCCAAGATGCAAGCACGGCACTCTTCGAATGGCTTGCAACCAATGTAAACCCGCAATAGCGCGGCAACCATGGATATCGCTATTTCCCCCCTTGCCCGACCGTTTCCGGAAATGCCCGCCATTAACGGCGTCACATTGAGGGCCAGTCGCGCGCGCTACAAGGATTGGGAACGCGCTGATCTGACTTATGTGGAACTCGCCGAAGGGACGACGGTCGCGGGAGTTTTCACCCAGAGTCTATGCGCTTCCAGCGAAGTCGAAACGGGGCGCGAACAGGTGAAGCGAGGCCGCGCCCGCGCACTGGTCGTCAACGCCGGCAACGCCAATGCCTTTACAGGATACCGCGGGCGCGAAGCGGTAGACGCGATTCGGAACCAGGCTGCGGACCATATCGGGTGTGACGCAGACGACGTGTTCGTTTCGTCGACCGGTGTGATTGGTGTTCCCTTACCGCAAGACAAAGCACGTGATGGCATCGCTGCCGCTTTCGCATCCGATGCTGTGGGTTGGGAAGACGCCGCCAAGGCGATCTGGACCACCGACACGTTCGCAAAGGGTGCCCACACCTCCGCCATGATCGGCGATACACGCGTGGAATTGTGCGGCATCATAAAAGGCAGCGGAATGATCGCCCCGGATATGGCGACCATGCTCGGCTATGTCTTCACCGATGCAGCAATTGACGCGCGTTTCCTCCAACAACTGCTAGACACTATTAACAGGCGCACATTCTCTTGCATCACCGTTGATGGTGACACGTCCACCAGCGATACCGTGCTGGTCTTTGCAACCGGAAAGGCCGGCCATTCCCCCATCACCTCTTTCGACGATCCGGGCGCAGATGCGTTCGCCGCAGCGCTGGAGGATGTGTGCCGCCAGCTGGCCCACCTCGTCGTGCGCGATGGAGAAGGCGCCAGCAAGTTTGTCGCGATCTCCGTTTCAGGTGCAGCAAGCGACGACAGCGCCCGCAAGGTAGGCCTCGCAATCGCCAATTCTCCGTTGGTCAAGACGGCTATCGCGGGTGAGGATGCCAATTGGGGTCGGGTGGTGATGGCCATCGGCAAGGCCGGCGAGCCGGCGGACCGTGACAAGCTATCGATCGGCTTCGGTGGACATTGGGCCGCACGCAATGGCCAACCCTTACCCGATTTCAACGAAGAGCCACTGGCCGCGCATTTGAAGGGGGAAGAAATTTCCATCGAGGTAGATTTGGGGATCGGTTCGGGGCGCTCGACCGTCTGGACCTGCGACCTCACCCATGGCTACATCGCAATCAACGCAGATTATCGCTCGTGAGTAGCCTTGATCGCGCCATCCTGGAACTGGTGAAGGATGTCACAGATACGGTGATCCTGCCGCGTTTCCAGAATTTGGGCAGCGATGAAGTCATCGAAAAGGCGGCCGATGATCTGGTGACCATTGCGGACAGGGAGGCTGAAGCCAAGCTTTCCGTAGGGCTCGCAAGAATCGACGATTCGATCAATATAGTTGGTGAAGAAGGCGCCCATGCCGACGCCTCGGTATTGGACGCACTTTCGGGCGATTGCTGGATTATCGATCCAATCGACGGGACCCATAATTTTGCGCATGGCAATTCGCCTTTCGGGATAATCCTTGCAAGGGCATCAGGCGGACTGTGCCAATCCGGCTGGATTTACGATTGCCTGTCAGGCCGGTTTTGCTCGGCGCATCTGGGCAAAGGAGCGATGGTCGACGGGGAGCCTGTAGAGGCCACCGAGACTGGTGAGGACAAACCTGTCGCCGCAATCTCGATGATTTTCCTGACGCCGGAACAGCAAGACATGGTGCAACGCACGATCGCGCCCCACTATCGCCTGGTCGACATTCCGCGTTGCGCGGCCGAGCAATATCCGCGGCTTGGCCTGGGAGAGAATGACATTTCCAGCTTCAAGCGCACTCTGCCCTGGGATCACGCGGCGGGAATTCTCTGGCTCAACGAAGCAGGCGGCAAAGCAGCACGGCTAGACGGAACCGAATACCGTGTTGACGAGGCCGACAAGCCGGGGCTCGTCGGCGCATCGTCTGCCCGATTGTGGGATACGTTTGTCGCGCGGGTGCTGGCCAATCAAGGCTGACCGGCACCCTACCCCGTCAAAATCAGAGCTCGCTTTCGATCCAGTCTTTCAACTGGCTTTTGGGCGCCGCGCCAACCTTCCGCGCCACGGCTTCGCCATTTTTGAACAGGACCATTAGCGGGATCGACTGCACGCCCAGCTCGCTGGCCGTATCGGTGTTTTCCATGATGTCCATCTTGGCGATCGTCACCTGCTCTCCCAGCTCTTCGCTGATCTCTTCGAGAGCCGGGGCAATCATCTTGCAGGGGCCGCACCATTCGGCCCAGAAATCGACCAAAACGGGCTTTTCGGACCCGAGCACATCGGTTTTGAAGTTGGCATCGGTTACGGTTGTGGTGGCCATGACGGCTATCTCCTGTTGATTACACTCTATCTAGGCAGCAGGTTCGCTCGCTCCAAGAGACCGGTGACAAAGCTTTCCTGCTAATCCTGCAACGCGGCTTTGTGTTGCGCCAATTTCGCGGCGGGAAGCGCGAAGATTGCCGCCGATTGCGTATACAATATTGCCGTTTGAACCTCGCGCCCCGGAAAAATCGTTTCCAGAGCGACGCTATAGGCTGCCATCTGCTTTACAGTGGAAAGCGGGATGTCTTCCAACCTCTCCGGCGGTCGCCGAGCAGTTTTGAAATCGATGATTTGGACTGTGTCTTTCTGAACCAACAGCCGGTCCACTGTGCCGGCGATCACTTGCCCACCGACTGTCGCAGCCAGCGGTACCTCGGGAAGGGCGTCCGGCCCAAATATTTCTGCAAAGCGCAGGTCGGTAAGGACAGAGAGCGCACATTGCAGCATTTCTGCGCGATCTTGAGGACTTACTTCGCTCGCATGCCGCTCCAGCCATTGCCGCCCGGCAGCCTCGCGCTCTCCCGCGCCCAAATCCGGCAAACGTTCCAACAGGCTGTGGATCAGCACTCCACGCCTTGCAGCTGCGTGAGCGACGTCGGCAGAGAGAGGACGATCCGGCCCCGTATCGTCCGCTGCAGACGACGGCGCGAGAGGTCTTGGAGGTCGTGGCTCTGGCCCGACGGGGGTTTTCAGCCACGACGGCAGTGCGATGTCGGGGCCAGTCTCCGCCAGAGTGCTTTTCGCAACCGGCGGTGGCAGTTGGCCCCACTTCGTCGCGGAATGCCAGATCGTATCTTCCACTGGGTCACTCTTCATCACAGGTGATAATCTGGCGTACCAGCTGTCGGGCGTAGGCTCTTGCTCGCGGCTGCCCAGAGCACCGCCGACGTATAGAGCTTCTTCGGCCCGGGTCATGGCGACATAGAGGAGACGCCAATGCTCCTCCTTGTCAGCCTTCCTGGCTTCCTCCTCCGCTCCGGCGACCGGGCCGACCTTTTCGTCATTGGGTATCGGCGGAAGAGGCACCAGTTTGCCGCTCTTCCCTTCTTCCAATTCGATCCCTGCCGTGCGCGACGTATCTGGGTTTCCGGTTGCATCAGCCAGGATCACGATTGGGGCCTGAAGCCCCTTAGACCCATGCACGGTCATCACTCTAACCAACCCGTCATCGCCACCTGGCTCGCGTTTCAATTCACCGTCACCGGCATCGAACCACTGGATGAAGCCCTGCAGGCTCGCTGTATGGGTGTTGGAAAAGGCGAAGGCGGCATTGAGCAGCTCATCGATCGGGTCATTCGCTTCACGCCCGAGACGAGAGACCAATTTGCGACGCCCTTGCCACGGCCCCGTCAGCATCCAGTGCAGCAGGGCCGCCGGTGGCTCAAAATCCACCCGCTCCAGCAATGAGCGGAGCTTATCGGCAGTTGCCATGACAAAGGGATCATCGTGCTTGCGCAGATGGTCCCACAAGGCGCGTTTCTCGGGACGATGGCCGTGCTCCAGCAAATCCTCCTGGCTCCACCCGCCTAAGGGTGAAACGAGCAGATTGGCGAGATTGAGATCGTCGGCAGGTTGCACGGCAAACCGGATGGCTGCCATCAGGTCCTTGACCGCCAGTGGCGCGCCAAGCCTGAGCCTGTCGACACCCGCAACCGGAATCCCGGCAGCGTGCAAGCGAGCAACGATCAGGCCCGCCAGCTCCCTGCGTTTGCGCACCAACACCATGAAATCACCCGGACCAGCATTGCGGGCCTTGCCCTTCGCTAGCGGGTGGCCGTCATCCAGCCAGCTCTTGATCTGTTCGGCGATCCTGTCAGCCATCGCGCGCTCCGGGGCGGGCAACCAGCTATCCTCTTCAGATGGTTCGTCTTCGGCATTCTCGCCAACTTTCACAGGATGCCACAAGGTCACCAGTCCTGGGCGGTCCTCGCCGACGTGGATTTCTGCTGAACAGTCGAGGCCGATCGCCTCGGCGCCAATAGCCTCTATCGCTGCGTCGACGAAGTCGAGGACCGGCTGGGCCGTCCTGAAACTTCGCCCCAATCCAAGAGAGCGTAGCTCGCGAAGATCAATCAACGGCTTCGTGCGATCCTCCAGCGACAGGGCACGCGCATTGGCGATCGCCTGCTCGATTTCATCCGCGTAAATCTGGCGCTGGCGGGCAAAGTTTTGCGGGCTCGTGCCCTGGAACCCGAAAATCGCCTGCTTGTAATCGCCGACCACAAAGATCGTGCGCAACCGGCCATCACGCTGGCCAAGGCCGGTAAAGAATTCGCCGGTCAGAGCCTTGATGATCGACCATTGCGTTGCGTTGGTATCTTGCGCCTCGTCGACGAGAATATGATCGAATTGGCGGTCCAGCTTGTACCGGATCCAGTCCGCAAGATCGGAGCGTGACAACAGATCGGCCGCGCGACGGATCTGGTCATCGAAGTCGATCAGGCCGTCGCGTTCTTTCCGGTCCTGCCAGGCAAGCGCGAACTTTCGACCGAGCGTAAGCGCAGGCACCAGGAACTCTGCGAGGGCCAGCAACGCTAACTGCTCGCGTATCGTCGCGATTGCTGCGCCCACCCGCTCATGACTTTGCGCGAATGCATCGTCCGCATTCTTGGGTAATCGCGGATTGCCATTCTTGAAGAAGAATGCGGTGGCCAAATCATCGACCGACGCAAGTCTGGCCGCAGGGTCGCTGGCAAGCCAGGCCTCGCCCGCAGCGACGGCATCCCGCCCACCTTTCGCATTCCACGCTGCATAGTGGGCCAAGCAATCACGCAAGGAAGCAACGTCGAAATTGCCATCGTCGCACAGCTTGGCAAGTTGTTCTTCGCAGCAGTCCCCTGGCAACCCCAGCAGACCGAGCACGCGGGATCGCAAGGGAGGTTGCCAGCCATCGGGCCCGGTCCACAGATCGAGCTGTGCAGCGCACCGCATCATCCACGACTGCGCGCCTTCCGGCCCGAGCCTGATGGTGAGCATGGCGATTGCACTCAGATCGTCCTGATCGGCTTCCAGCAACAACTCCGACAAGACTTCGCGTGACAGAAGAACACGCTCCCGGTCCTCCATCGCTCTCGTCCCGGGCACCAGCCCTGCTTCTTCCGGAAAAGCGGCCAACAGCCACTGCGAGAACGCGTGGATCGTATCGATCCTGAGGCCCCCACCCGGGCAATCGAGCACCCGTGCGAACAGCGTCCTGGCGCGTTCCTGCGTCTCGGAATCTACAGGAGCACCGATGGCCCGCAAATCAATCGCCAGACTTGCGGCATCCATCCGCACCCAGCTTGCCAGTACTTCGTTGACCCGCGTTGCCATTTCGGCAGCGCCAGCTTTGGTGAATGTCAGGCAAAGGATCGATTCCGGCCCGCAGCTTGGTTGCAAGAGCAGGCGCAACACGCGTGCTGAAAGGACCTGGGTCTTACCCGTCCCTGCACTCGCAGACAGCCACACGCTATCTTGCGGATCGACCGCCTGCGCTTGCTCGCCCTTGAGCGGATAGACCAGCTGCTTGCTGCTCATTGTTCCCGCCCCAGCCACTCTTCAAGCCGCATCAGTTGGTCATAGGTGCCGTAACTCTTCGCATCGGGATTGAGGCGTGCCGTGAAGGGCTCCTCACCAAGGATCCAGCGATCAAGCGCGTCGTCCAGGAATTCTTGCGCTTGCGGCAGAAAGTCTTCAGGCGGCAGGCCGCTCCGCTTCCTGCCGGTCATCAGCGGTGTTTCAACATAGCCGAACCCGGTATCGGAGAGTTTGGATTTGCCCAAAGACCAATACTCGAATGCAGTCGCCGCTCCATTGATGCCGTGTTTGGCGAATCCGCCCGCGCCCACGATCAGCCCCAAAGTCCCAAGCTGCAAAGCATAACCCGCTTCCACTTGTGCTCCGCTGGGTGGGGAACCAGTCTTGTAGTCGATTACGGCATAGGATCCGTCGGGCATCTCGTCGAGCCGATCTATCCGGCCAAATATCTCTACGCCCCGCTGCTCGAATGCGCCCCATTGTTCCCACAACACTGGCTTTCGCTGGTCGTCAGCTTCAATCGTGTTCTTCACCCATTCCAGGGCCTTGCGCAGGCGTGGCTCCCACAGTGCGCGGGTCAGCGGATGGGCGTTCATCTGCTCCAGCTCAATGTCGGCAGCCGCAAACAGATCGCCGCCATTGGCATGCCAATTTTCGAGGATGGCATGCGCGACTTGCCCCTGCCAGGCAGGCGTTGGCTCCGCATCCAGTGTATCCAGCTCTTTCAACCGCAGGATCGACCCAGCGTAGAACTGGTACGGGTCGGACCGGAGCCGATCGAGCGCCGTGACACTGATGCGAACCTTGCGCTGTTCAGGCGTCGGGACCGGTTGTGGTCGATCGTAGCCCTGAGCAGTTAGCCCGTCATCCAGCGCAGCGGCCCAAGTTGGCAGGTCTCTCTCGCTATGCCTGTCAGTCAGCTCACCGAGCAAGGCTTTGACCCGCAAGAGGAAGCGGGATGCGATCGCCGGCCCTTCTGCATCACGCTCTGACCGGCTCAACAAGACCTCGGGAGCACCCAGCGCACCGGCGAGATCGTGGGCCGCCAAACCTATCCTGAAATCAGTGCCGGGCACGCCCAGAGCCCTCAGCACAGGTGGTGCCAAGAGCGGATCGACCGTTGCACGGGCTGGCCAGCTGCCTTCGTTCAGGCCCGCGCAGATAATCAGGTCTGCGCGGCTCATCCGTGCCTCCAGCAGGCCATAGACCGTCACGCGTGGATGCCCCCCATAAGGCGGACGGACGGCAATGGCGTCCATCACATCGCTTAAGATGCCATGCAGGTCGCGTGGATCGATACGCGTGCCCACGTCCCGGGCATTGATACGCAGATCCTCGATCGCTTGCGATAAGGCCCGCCCATCTTCTTGCGCCCAGAGCCCGTCACCGCACAGGGCTTGTCCGACCGCCGACAAAAGATCGAGCAAATCGGCCAGTTTCGCGTCGTTTGCGTCGGTGAAAAGAGGCTGGAGGGTTTCAACGACCCCTGCCCACCATTCGGAAACCTGTGCTTCCTCTGCGATCGCGGCAAGTGGCGCCAGCCCTGGTGCCGGACGAGGACCGCGCAGCTCCAGCTCCAGCGCGCGAACAGAGGAAAGCCATAGTGCTCGATCCTCTGATCTCTTCACCAGCGGATGTGCCAGCAAGGCGATCAGCGGCACCGGGGCGGCTCGTTCGGCGATGAGTTCCGCCAATAGCAGGATCACCCTCCCTGCCGGAGTCTGGCCCAGCGGACGGCCAGCGGAATCGTCGGCCTCGATGTTCCAGCGCCGCAAATGCTGGATTACTCGCCCGGCAAGATTGCGGTCGGGCGTAACAACGGCCACCCGCTTGGAAGGCTGCTCCAGCGCCTGCCGAACAGCCAGCGCGACGGACTGGGCCTCAGCTTCCGGATTGTTTGTTTCGAGTAGGCGCACACCTGACAGGCGGCGTTTCTCCGCGGGGAGATCGACCCACGCCTTGCTCGCTTTCGGTGGCAGGAACAACGCGCTGATCGCATGGCTGCGCTCTGGCGGCGAGGCACCCAGTCCCCTGCGATGCCATGCACGCACTTCCCCGCGGGCGATGCCCATCCGGTTGAGCAAGAGTTTCAGGTGGTATTGCGGATGGGTCACCGCGTCTTGCGCAGAAAACGCTGGACCGTCAGCTTCAGCGGCTATCCCAGCGAGGCCGAGTTCGTCCCAGACTGCATCATCCAATGTCAAATCCAGATCGGGCAAGATCACGGCGCCGTTTTCCAGTTCGGCGATTGTCCGCAGCATCCGCGCAAGCGCTGGCGCAGCACTGGTTACACCAGCAGCCACAACCGGCGTATCGGGTGGCGCGCCTTTCCAGCGGCGTGCCGCCTGATCGAACAGCCTGTTGCGGCGTGCGGCAGTGTCAATGCGGCCCATTTGCTCCAGTTCAGCGAGCCATTTGGCCTGGATCCGTGCGAACCGGCGAAGGGCGTCCTGCCAATGGCCGGAGAGGTCGCCGACCAGATCGAGGACCCGGTCTCCGATCAACTCTTCCGGGCCGATATCTTCCACCAGCAACCGGTCCATCGTCGCTCCGACGTCGCGCGCGAGATTGAGCAAAGCTGGCCCCTTGGGTGCAGCCCCGCCCATCTCTTCCTTCAGCAGCTCCGCCAGCCTTAGCCAGCGATATGTTCCGTCCACAGCGGGCGGGATATCTCCTGCCACTGCCGGATCAAGCATGCTTCCGAGCGCTTCGTCGAGATCGAGATCGCCGACGGCAACCATACGTGGCATTAACAGCCCTTGCTGCCCCGCTTCTCCGAAATGACGGACGAATGCCTCGGTAACGGTGCGGATAGTGCGGGTGCTTGGCAGCAGAAGGGTCAGGCGCGCTAACCCGAACTGGCCATCCGAATATCGTGGCACAAGGCCGGCCACCAGCGCATCGGCAAAGCCGCGATGGGCGGCAATGGAGTAGACGTTCGGGCCTGGGCGGTCAGCCACCCCGCAGAGCCTCCTCAGTCGGCGCTATCGCATCCGGCGTGCCGACCTCAAACCATTGCCCGGTGAATGGCAATCCGAAAAGGCGCCCTTCCTCCAAGGCGCGATTCCACAAGATGTTGGTCGAAAACTTCCCCTCTGGCGGGTCGCGCAAGAGGCGATGCGCAACGATCTGGATCCCGGTGAAGATATAGGGGGCGCGATTGTCACCTTCGCGCCGCCTAATCCGGCCCTCCCCATCCAGATGAAAGTCTCCTTTGCCGGTAAAGTTTGTGGCCTGCGCGTGAGGGACGACCAGCAGCAGTGCGTCCATTTCGTCTGGATCCCAGCGATCCGATAGGTCAGCGAAGACATTGCGAGGCCCATCGAGCCAGATATTGTCCGAGTTGAGGCAGAAGAACGGATCAGGCAATTGCCCCTGCGCCTTGATCATGCCGCCACCCGTTTCGAGCAGCATATCCCTCTCGTCCGAAAAGGCGATGGCAGGATTTGCCCTCTCCTTCAGATGCGCTTCGAGAGCATCGGCCATGTAATGCACGTTGACCACGGCGCGTTGGACACCAGCCTCTGCCAATTTGTCGAGGGTATGATCGACCAGCGTTTTACCAGCCACCTGCACCAGAGGTTTGGGCTTTGTATCAGTGAGCGGGCGCATGCGATTACCCATGCCGGCCGCCATCACCATGGCTGTATCGGTTGCCAGTCCGCTCATGTGATGGAGCCCCCTTTTGCTTCGCGGAGCGCTGGAGGGACATTCTCGTCAAACCAGTTTGCTACCGGACCGAGCGCTGGATGCTCAAGATCACGCTCAAGCGCATCCCAGACCCGCGGAATGAACGCCGGATAGCGGGCCTTCCCATCGCGCCTGAACAGGCGGGTGAATATACCGACAATCTTGGCGTTCCGCTGCGCACCGAGCAGCGCGTAATCGGCCTCGAAATGCTCCCCGGCATCAACCTGTGCCAGGTAACGGTCCAGCATCCGCCGTTCCAATGCCGGATCAACATCGCGCCGGGCATCCTGCAACAGCGAAACCAGATCGTAGGCAGGATGCCCGACCAAGGCGTCCTGGAAATCGATAATGCCCTGCGGACCGGTCCCGTCGGGTGCCGGACCTAACAGCATGATGTTCTCGGCATGATAATCGCGCAGGACTGTCACACAATGACGCTGCCGCTCGATCAAAGGTGTTAAAGCCTCGTTCCATGCTTGATCGAAACTATGATCATCTACTGCTAGGTTTTGGGCGGGACAGTACCATTCAGTGAACAGTCGGGCCTCGCGAAGATAGGTCGGCATATCATACGGAGCAAACGGTCCGGGCTCCAGGCGATGGAGCGGAACCAGCGCGTCAATCGCGGCGCCATACGCGCCCTCTTCACCAGCAGGATTGTCATCAAGCCAATCGCGCATCCGGTCATTCCCGAAATCTTCGAGCAGGATCCAGCCAGCGTCCGCATCCTCAGCCATGATCTGCGGCGCGCGCAGGCGGTTTTCGTTCAGCCAGTGCCCGACATGCAGGAACGGACGGGGGTCCTCGCCTGGCGGAGGTGAATGCATCAGAAGGGCGCCTTCGCCTGCAAGGTTGAGGCGAAAATAGCGTCGGTCGCTTGCGTCACCCGGAATAGGATTGATGGCGCAGCCGCCCCAACCGGCCCGATCCAGAAACTCGATGCCCCCTTCGGGCAAGACCTTGTCAGCGCTCGTCATGGCGCCCGCCCTACCCAGTCAGCGCCCGGTTCGACAATCGCAACACGGCCGTCTTCCGCAACTTCCAGCTTGATTGAAAGACAACCGGTCTCGTGTCCGAAACCGCCTGCCTTTTCCGGCCATTCCGCCAGCAATGCCGCGCCGTCCCGATAATCGTCGAGGCCGATCTCCTCCGCCTCTGAAGGATCTTCCAAGCGATAGAAATCTGCATGCACGAGCGGCGGGGCTAACCCGTCATAGGTTTCCACAATGGTGAAGGTGGGCGACGGGACCTCTCCCCTATGCCCGAGCGCCGCAATAATTCCGCGTGCAAGCGTTGTTTTGCCTGCCCCCAAACCGCCCGACAGGGCAACCACATCGCCAACCCTCAGCACATTGGCAATCCGGCGACCAAAGGCCGCCATTGCATCAAGGTCCGGCAAGTCGACCCTCACGGCAGCAGGATAGTTGCGCTGGTGCCCATGCCCTTGCGCGACTGGATGTCCAGCGTGCCACCATGCGCTTCGATCAATTGCCGCGCCAAAGGTATGCCCAGGCCTTGGCGGCGCTCCATTCCTTTGCCGTCTGCACTGGGGCGCAAGCCCTCCATCGCGCGCCTGAGCTCCTCTGGCGCCATGCCAGTGCCATTGTCGGAAATCACGATCCGTGTGCCTTCCGGCTTCTTCGACAAATCGACCAGGATCTTGCCGCCCTTGGGCGTGGCTGCGATTGCATTGTCGATCAAATGACCAACGGCGCGCGACAATTGGCGCGGATCGGCTTGCACCTTGGCCACGCCGCCGCCCCGCAGATCCAGCGAAATGCCACCGCTTTCAATGCCGCGCTCACGCTCGCGCACGACCCGGGTTACAAAGGGAAGCAGCTCCAGCTTCTCTTTTGCAATTGGCAGCAAACCGGCTTCGCTCTGGGAAAGGTCCAGCACATCCTCGACCTGGTCTGTGAGACGCCCGACTGAGTCGAGAATGGCCTGCACATATTCCTTGCCCTGATCGCTAAGTTCACCCGCAATGCCTGCGTCGAGCAATTCCGCAAAGCCACCAATGGAAGTAAGGGGCGTGCGGAATTCGTAGGACATATTGGCCAGGAAGCGGGTCTTGACCTCGTCTGCCTGCTCCAGCGCCTGGTTTCGCTCTCGCAGTGCCGTTTCCGCCTGCTCGTTCGCAGTCACATCCAGCGTTGTCAGCAAGCCGTTTCCGTCGGGGAGCGGAACGCCTGCAAATTCCAGAGTCCGCCCGTCAGCGAGCGCGACGCGGCCAGCCTGCTCCTTCCGGTCCAGCGTGGCCGTGCGAATAACCTCACCGATCCGGCGGACGTGTTTGGGCTTGGCAAGATTTCCAGCAATCTCCTCCAACACTCCGTCCACCGCTGGGTGTTGGTCCAAGACTTCCTGATCGATCCCCCAGGTTCCGGCAAAGCTGCGGTTCCACAATTGCAGGCTGCCATCCGGGGCAAAGACGGCCAGTGCTTCGAACAGACTGTCGAGCGTGGCCGTGCGCGTTCGGAGCAAAGTGTCACGCGTCGCCGACAATGCCAATTGTTCGGTGCGATCCTCTGCGATCAGCGCCAGGCCACCGTCTGGCATGGGCTGCGCGACAATGCGCAGATGCGTGCCATCAGAAAGCGGCCATGCCTCTTCCTGAGCCTCTCCACTTGTAAACCACTCGACATGCTCGGCCCGCCAGGCCGGGAAGTCGCGCACTTCCGGCGTCCGTCCCTCGTCACGCGCGTCGCTCAGGAAGCGATCAAAGGCCATGCCATTCGCGCCGCTGCCCGGCCGAATGGCAAATATCCGCCGGAAGGGCTGGTTTGCGAAGCTCAGCTTCCGGTCAGCATCGAACTGTGCCACGCCGGTGGACAGCCGATCCATCATGCTGCGCTGGGCATTGGCGTAGGCTCGGTGCGATCGCGCCTGCTCTTCCATTTCCTGAATATCGACGGCGTATCCTGCGACACCTTCCGATCCCAGCGGCAGGTCCGACACGCGCAAAGCCCGGCGCTCGTCGCCTATGGTCGCCTGGACAATCCGTTCGACCGGACGCCCTTGCTGCGCCGCTTGCCCCGCAATCTGGGCAGCGTCCAAGCCATCGACCTGCTCGATCAACTCGGTCTGATTTGCGACGACGGCATCGGCACTCTCGGCCCCCACAGCAGCGACATACGCACTGTTCACAAGGCGTAGACGGGTGTCGACACCACGGAACCACATCGGCATCGGGGCCGCCTCGATAAGGCCGACCAGGGCTGCAAAGTCCCCCTTGGCGCGAGCGGTCTCCTCGCGCATTCGGCTGAGCTCCGTCTCGCTTTCGCTGAAATCGAAGATCCACACCAGCGCTGCGCCGCCTGGGGAAACCTGAGGATCAGCTAGCTGGCCTCGCAAGGCGAGGCTGCGCTGGGAACCCGGCACCGTCAGTGCCATCCGGAATGGAGCCGCCGTTTTCTGGGCACGCCGCACCTTCTGGGTCAGGTCGGTGAGATCTTCTTTCGACAAGCCCCGATCTTCGCCACTCGCCAACTCGCTCAAAAACTGAGGCAGAGTGTCAAAACCCAGCCAATGGGCAAGGCGCTCCGAACCCTCGATCCGGCCATCCGCGCGCACCAACAAGGGTATGGCGGGCGCCTCGTCCAGCATCCGCGCCATCCGGCGTGCGGCCCGTCGGCTATTTTCGGCGTTGCGTGCTTTGGTGCCGGCACTGATCATCAGCCAAGCTGCCCCCGCAGTCCAGGCGGCAAGCAACAGGCCGATAAGCGCCAAAGCTGTGGGTGCGAATTCCATTGTCTATCCAGCTATGCGGGGCGCGGTCCGGATGCAACTGGCCAGCCACGAAAAAGCCCCCGCAATTGCGAGGGCTTTGACGTTTTTCAAAATCAACTGGCGCGGATCAATAACGATAGTGATCCGGTTTGAACGGGCCAGCCTGCGGAACACCGATGTAATCAGCCTGCTTGTCGCTCAGCTGGGTCAGCATCACGCCCAGCTTATCGAGGTGCAATGCAGCGACCTTTTCGTCGAGATGTTTGGGCAGGACGTAGACATCGTTCTCGTACTCGTCTGCCTTGGTATAGAGCTCGATCTGGGCCAGAGTCTGGTTGGTGAAGCTGGCGCTCATCACAAAGCTGGGGTGGCCCGTGGCGCAGCCCAGATTAACCAGACGGCCCTTGGCCAGGATCAAAATTGATTTGCCATCCGGGAAAGTCACCATGTCGGTGCCTTCCTTGATTTCCTTCCAATCGTAATTGTCGAGCGCGGAAATCTGGATCTCGCTGTCGAAGTGGCCGATGTTGCACACGATGGCCATGTTCTTCATCGCCTTCATGTGCTCGGCAGTGATCACGTCTTCATTGCCGGTCGCGGTGCAGAAGATATCGGCGCGCTTCACGCCTTCTTCCATTGTCACCACTTCGAAACCGTCCATCGCGGCCTGTAGGGCGCAGATCGGATCAATCTCGGTCACCATCACCCGTGCGCCGCCATCACGAAGCGAGGCAGCGGAACCCTTGCCGACATCACCGTACCCGGCAACACAAGCGACCTTACCAGCCAGCATTACGTCGGTCGCGCGGCGGATTGCGTCGACCAGCGATTCTTTGCAACCATAGAGATTGTCGAACTTCGACTTGGTGACACTGTCGTTCACATTGATCGCCGGGAACGGCAGCTTGCCCTGCTTGGCGATCTGGTAAAGGCGCATGACGCCGGTGGTGGTCTCTTCTGACACACCTTTGATGGTCTTCACGGACTGTGTCAGGTAGCCCGGCTTGCGCGCGACGAATGCCTTCAAGGCCTTCTGCATTTCGATCTCTTCGGCGTTCTGCGGTTCGGGCATGGTCTCGCCCGCTTCGATGCGCGCACCCCAGAGGGCGAACATGGTTGCATCGCCACCGTCGTCGAGAATCATGTTGGCCGTGAGATCAGGATCGGCTTCGTTCGACCAATCGAAAATGTTGCCGACATATTCCCAATAGTCGGCCAGGGTCTCACCCTTGATCGCGAATACCGGGATACCCTGGTCGGCAATCGCAGCAGCTGCGTGATCCTGGGTCGAGAAGATATTGCAAGTCGCCCAGCGCACTTCGGCACCCAGTGCAATCAGAGTTTCGATCAGGACAGCGGTCTGGATCGTCATATGCAGCGAACCGGTGATGCGCGCGCCCTTGAGCGGTTGTGCCGCACCATATTCTTCGCGCAGCGCCATCAGGCCCGGCATTTCGGTTTCGGCAATGGCGATTTCGTCCCGCCCGAACTGGGCGAGCGAGATGTCCTTGATGATATAGTCCTGCGTGGCAGTAGCCGTAGCCATGGCGTGCTCCTTCAATGAAACGGGCAACCCATCGATTGTTTGCGTGGGCCGCAATAAGATTGCGCGCGCCATAGCGGCCGGCTCGCGTCAGATCAAATATAAAGAAATCTTTATATGACGAATCACTGAAGTCAATTTCGGCGGATACAATGCCGAGTGGAGCGCTTTACCCTCCTAGAGAACTACCTTATCCTGCTTGGCATGTCGGCAAGCTCAAAACTCACAGGCAGTAAGAAATTGCTTGCGAAGTGCGCCTGCCTGGGTGCCCTGCCCGCCATGCTCGCCGCCATTCCAGTTCACGCCAGCACAACCGCATCCCGATTTGCCGACTTCCCGCAGACGACAATCGACTATTTCGAGATCGAGGGGGCCAATCCCGCCGACTGGCAAGGTCAGCTCGATACCCTTGGCCCGAAATCCAAGCAGAACGATCATCGTAACGCCGCGACAACGCGCTACACAATTGATTGGAATTACAATGATCGCGGCGGCAACACCTGCGATTCACACTTGGAGGTCAAGACCGTAGTGTTCTTCCCGCGCCTGCGAAATCGCGCAAGCCTGACAGATGCAGCGCGCCAGGAATGGGACCGCTTTACCGATGCGCTGGAGGCGCATGAGGCCCGTCATCTGGAGATGATCTATGCCGCGATCCCTTCCCTGCGCAGAGCCTTGATGGATGGGTCATGCACCGGAGCGGTCAAGCGCGCGCAGCGGATCGTTTCCAAGCTCGATCGGGATCAGGCACGCTTTGACGCCGAAACGGGTCATGGCACCAAAGAAGGCACGACTTTCCGCTGGTAGAGGCCAAACCGGCATTCAAAATTTGCAGATGCCCAGCCAGCACCTATATCGCGAGGGCAAGTCCAACAGGAATTCAAGGAGCAAGCAAGCATGACAATCTCTACCGGTGATAGCCTACCTGACGTGACCATGGTCAAGGCGACCGATGCAGGGCCCGAACAGGTCCAGTCCAGCGAGTTTTTTGCCGGCAAGAAAGTTGCCTTGTTTGCAGTCCCCGGCGCATTCACGCCGACATGCTCTGCCAAGCACCTTCCCGGCTATGTCGAGAAAGCCGAAGAGCTACGCGCCAAGGGCGTCGACGAAATTGCCTGCACGTCGGTCAATGACCCGTTCGTGATGGGTGCTTGGCAGAAGGCCGACGGCTCCGAAGACATCACCTTCCTCGCTGATGGCAACGGCGATTTTGCCGAAGCGATTGGCTTGACCATGGATGGCAGCGGATTTGGCCTCGGCACCCGTAGTCAACGCTATTCGATGATCGTCGAAGACGGCAAGGTGACAGAGCTCAATGTCGAAGCACCGGGCGACTTCTCCGTTTCCAGCGCGGAGCATCTGCTCGGCCAGCTCTGAGCAAACACGCACTGACAACGGAAAAGGGCGCCCCTGCGAGGGCGCCCTTTCTGTATCGCGATGTCGTTTACCTAGAAGCGGATTTCACCGGTAACGAAGACGCGGCGTGGATCGCCGTAGAATCCGGTCAGGGTTCCTTCGAGCCCGAGGGTTGATGCGAAGGGTTGCCCATTGGTCCCGCCCGCAACGAAGTTGTAGCCTGCGACAATATAGCGCTTGTCAAAGATGTTCTTCGCATGAACGCCGATGCTGAAACGGTCACTATCCGCCGTGTAGACAATGCTTGCATCCACCAGCGCGAAGCCATCCTGGTCGAGGAACGGGTTCGGGGTTTCGAATTGACTCGCATCACTGCGGAACGAAACCGACCCGAGAACATCGACCATGCCGGCTGCTACCGGCAGGCCGAGCACGAAGCCAGCATGCGCCGTCAGGTCCGGCGTGTTCTGAAACACTCGCTGATCTGCGACATCGGTGCCGAAGGCATCAATGAACTCATTATAGCTCGCATCCAGAATACCCAGGGACCAGTTGACATTGAAACGGCTGCCAGCCCCGGCAAAGTCACGGCCCACCAGTGCATTGCCCTCGAACTCAACGCCGTTCACATCGGCTGAGGCGGCGTTGGATGTAATTCCAATGAAGCTGTCATTGATCCCGTCATTGTTGCTGTCGACACCGACAGAACCAGGGATCTGCACATCACTGTAATTGCCCAGGAATGCCGCGAGACTGACATTCAGGCGATTGTCCAGCAGAGATGCCTTCCAACCAAGTTCGAAACTGTCGACCGTTTCCGGTGCGAAACGGAGGAACTCGAACTGGTCATCGAAATCGATATCCCCGTCGCCATCGAGATCCGGCGCAGCGGTGGTCTGGCCGCGCGGATCAAACCCGCCGCCTTTGAAACCACGCGAATAGGTGAAGTAAATATTGTGGTTTTCGTTCGGCTTGTAGCTGATCGAGGCGCGCGGCGTGAATTCCTTGAACGTTTCGCTGCCGAGGAAATCGGAGGTAATCGCAATCGGAATCGCCGTGGAAGGCGGGAAAAGATCGGAGAAACCACCGATGAAGGTTGTTCGCAAGACGCGGCTTGTCCGCTTGTCGTTGGTATACCGGCCACCCAGCGACACGCTCAGCTGTTCACTGAAGTCATAGGTGAAGTCACCGAAGATCGACCAGGTTTCCGTCCCCACGTCGCCCAGCGTCTGGGCATTGAGGCCTGGTAAGCCGATCAAGCCGCCCGTCGTGAACAGTGCCACGTCGAAAGCGGTAAAGGCGTTTGCATCGAGATAATACGCGCCCAGCACACCCGAAAGCCGGTCGCTTTCGTACAGGAGCTGGAATTCCTGGCTGAACTGATCGTTCTCGTAAATCGCCGGGACGTCCAGATCAGCTCCGGGCAAGCTGTCGAAATCGATTGGCGTGGTCGAACTATCCTCGCGGTAGCCGGTGATCGATTTCAGCGTAATCGTATCCGATACTTCGAAGGAAACGGTCAGAGCGCCGCCATAGGCTTCCACTTCCTGATCGACGACGTTGAGCCCTGCCCGCGTGTCGTAGACATCGTCTAGCACCGGGGCTCCGGTAAACAGGCTCGTGATCAGACGTGTGCCCTGGCGGGGATCGCTCGTGTCTTTCACATAGTCGCCCGACAGGCGGATGAAGAGCGGGCCGTTATCGAACTCGATTGTTCCGCGTGCGGCCCACACATCCTTGTTGTAGTTCTCGACACCTTGCAGGTTGAGATTGTCACCGAACCCGCCACGGCTGAGGCGTGCACCGCTGGCTCCAATCCGCAAAGTATCGGTCAGCGGCGCAGATGCGCTCAGGATCAGGTCGGCCTGGTCATACGAGCCGTATGTTCCGCGCGCCTTAAACGAGAGATCATCGGGCAAACGTGCGGTCACATATTTGATCGCTCCGCCAATCGTGTTGCGGCCATAGAGCGTACCTTGCGGGCCGCGCAGCACCTCGATCCGCTCCACATCATAAATGTCCAGCACCGCGGCTTGTGGACGGTTCAGATAGACATCATCGACATACAGACCAACGCCGGCTTCAAAGCCTGCGACCGGATCTTGCTGGCCGACACCGCGAATGAAGGCGGTCAGTGTGGTGTTGGTTCCGCGGGAGACTTCCAAAGTGAGGTTGGGCACCTCCTGGGCGATCTCGGTCAGCTCCTGTGTGCCACCCAGAGCCAAGTCTTCGCCCGAAATGGCGGTGATCGAAACCGGCACGTCACGCGCAAGCTCTTCACGCCGTCTCGCGGTTACAACAATGGGCTGTCCGTAGCCGCCCGCCGCATCGGCCTGCGCCCCTGCAGGCTCATCGTCACTGGTCTGTGCGGCCAACGGAGCGGCCCCCAATGCAGTGCAAGCAGCGCCAATCATCAAAGCAGTGCGAAACGTCGAACTCTTCATTTTTCCTCTCCCTGAGAAACCTTCTGCACCCCTTTATTGAAAGTTGAACCACCTTTCAAGTTTAGACTTGTGAGTTGTGGACATGCACCCTAGTGTGTTGCCTATGGGACGGGCTGACGCAGCAAATTCTGGGGCAATATCTCCGCCGGCGACGGAACGGGGGCGGCGGACACGGCAAAAGCTTCTCGAGGCAGCGACCAGTGAATTCGGCGAGCGCGGCTTCCACGAAACATCCATCAGTGAAATCACCCGCCGGGCGGGCGTCGCGCTAGGCAGCTTCTACACCTATTTCGAATCGAAGGAGGCAATCTTCAAAGCGCTGGTTCGCGAATTCAGCGATGGCGTTCGCCAAGCAGCCGCCACCGGAATCGAGGACAGCCGCGACAGTTTCGAAAAGGAGCGGGATGCGCTTTCAGCCTTTCTGGACTTCGCGCGTGAGCACAAAGAGATCTATCGGATTATCGACGAGGCTGAGTTCGTCGATCCGGCAAGTTATCGCGCGCACTACGAGAATACGGCTCTGCGCATCCACGATCGGCTCAAGGCCGGGATGGTCAGCGGGGATTTCAACAAAGAGCTCGAAGAAGCCCACGCATGGGCTGTTATGGGAATGAACGTTTTCCTGGGCTTGCGCTATGCCGTTTGGGCCAGACCAGAAGACGACTTCGAGGCGATTCCCGAAATCGCGCGATCCATCCTGACTAACGGTCTGTCAGCGCCGGACTAAGCGTCTCAGCCATACCCCATCAATGCCATCACTTCCTTCCGGCTGCGATGATCTTCCAGGAAACACCCGTGCAAGCGGCTCGTAATCATGCCTACGCCCGGGGTCCGCACGCCGCGGCCGGTCATACAGCCATGCTCAGCCTCAATTACCACGGCGACGCCTTGCGGTTCGAGATTGTCCCAGATGCAAGCTGCGACTTCGGCCGTGAGACGTTCCTGGATCTGCAGCCTGCGGGCATATCCATGAAGAACCCGCGCAAGTTTCGAGATTCCGACGACCTTCTGGTCTGGCAGATAGGCAATCGCAGCCTTCCCGGTAATCGGCGCCATGTGATGCTCGCAATGGCTCTGGAACGGGATATCCTTCAGCAGGACGATTTCGTCATACCCGCCCACTTCGTGGAAAACACGGCTCAGGTGCAGGGCCGGATCATGTTCCAGACCAGAACAATACTCCTTCCACGCTCGCGCGACGCGTTTGGGGGTATCCAGCAACCCCTCGCGATCAGGATCATCTCCGGTCCAGCGGATCAGGGTACGGATGGCATCCTGAACATCGTCGGGAACATCAGCTTTGGGGGGCAATGTATCCGGCATCATCAATTCCCTCTTGTTCCGGCGCAGCCGTTTGATCGTGTGCCGCCTTTGCGCAACGGACAGCTATTGTAAACATGGCCATAAGACTAAAGCGCGGCCAGAACGGCCGCGCTTCATCATCGGGTTTTTCAAAGCTTGCGCTATTCTTTCGCGTCGTCTGCAGCTTCAGGAGTGACTTCCGCCTGCTGCTTTTCCTCCGCTTTGCGTCGCTCGAATACCGCTTCCATCTGCTTCACATCATCATCCGTCAGATGGTCTGCAAAATCCGGGAAGTGATCCTCTTCCTCTTCCTCGATATGGTGACGGTAGTCGTGATCGAGTTGCTTGAACTTAGCCATCCACGCCGGTGACGACATGTCGGTCGCAGCCAGATCGTTGAGCGCTTCATCCAGTTCGTGGTGCTCCGCCACCGAATGGCGCGTATCGTCGGTGGTCACTGGCTTACGCAGCATCGTGGCGTAGAGGGCCTGCTCTTCGGCTGCGGCGTGACTTTTGACTTCCTTGGTGAACTCCTCGAGCAGCTTCTTGCGGGTTTCAGTTTCGCCACTTGTTTCGGCCATCTTGTCCAGAATCTCGCGGTGGCGATCGTGGTCCTGCTTCAGTCGGTCGAAAATACCCTGCGTGTTTGCCATCTTTATGCTCCTTGTTTCGGTTTAGCAGATCAACGAGCAATGGCCGTCGCAGTTCCGATAGCTTCGAAACCAAGAAAGCCCACCTCCATGGAAGGAGATGGGCTTTCTTGGCGCGCCAGGAAGGATTCGAACCTCCGGCCGCCTGATTCGTAGTCAGGTACTCTATCCAGCTGAGCTACTGGCGCGCGGTGGAGGGCGGCACATACGGCTGCTCCGTTATCTTGGCAATCCCTTTTAGCCCTCTTTTTCGCTGAGCTGACGTGCCAGTTCGATATCTAGTGGCGGTTTCGACAGCCCGCTGATTTGCTCAAGCGAAAACCAACCGAACAGGCCCCCTTCTCTCGCTTCAATCTCTCCTGTCCATTTGGTGGCAGTGTAAAGCAAAATGACAATCGGCCTATCGCCACCGCTGGTTGCGAAGCCTGCTTCGCCGATGCAGTCCCTGTCGAGCAAGAGCCCGGCTTCTTCCTCTATCTCGCGAACCACCGCTTTCTCCGGTGTTTCGCCCGACTCCACCTTGCCGCCTGGAAACTCCCACAGGCCTGCATGGTCCTTACCTTCCGGCCTGCGGTGCATCAGCCAGCGCCCCTGCCCGTCTGCCAATGCAGCGGCGACAACCAAGGTCGGTGTAAGATTTTTTTCCATTCTGACCCCGCTTCGAAACACATTCTTTACCTTGAACCTGCAATGAGCGGCAACTTGGACTAGTGGGACGAGGCCATTGATGCGCAATTTTCTGAAAAGGGTTCTGGCTGACGATGCGGGTGCAACCGCCATCGAATACGGCCTGATTCTCGCATTGGTGTTCCTGGCCATGGTCACTGCCGTCCAGGGCGTGGGTAATGAGACAATCAATCTGTGGAATGACATTTCCCAGACCAGTGCCGATGCGATTGCATCAGGCGGCGTGTAAAAAAATACGTCATCGCCCTTAGGAATTTATCAACCCGTCGACACTAAACCCCAAAATCACTCGATCCGGAACGTCTGGAAAGAGTCGGGTACCGAAGACTAAAACCAGGAGACTACCAATGAAATTCTTCAAGAACCTTATGAACGACGAGCAGGGCGCAACCGCAATTGAATACGGCCTGATCGCTGCTCTGATCGCTGTTGCTGCCATCACTGCCATGCAGGGTCTCGGCAACCAGCTGACCAACACCTTCAGCAACGTTTCGACCACGATGGCTGTCTAAGCCTCGGTCGAAATACTGAATGAAGACGGCGGGGAGCAATCCCCGCCGTTTTTGTATGCGTCGAAGAACTTTACAGCCGCAGGCTAGCGCGCACGTACAACAACCTTATATTTCTGGCCCGCGCGAACGACATCGTTTGAGCTGAAGCCATTTAGTACGCGAAAGCGCTGTTCCTGCGCATTCCCGTAAGCCATTCTGCGGCCGAGCGAGGCTACTGTATCGCTCGACCGGGCAGTCACGACATCGATGCGTCGCGGTACGATGGCATTCGCCTCGCTTGTCGAAATGCGGCGCATCGAGTTGAACATCGGCGTGAATGTGCTGATCCTGCCCGCGGGCGCGATCGCCTGGAAATGAAAGGCTCGGTTGGGGGCAAACTCATAGGCAAAAACGGCAACGTCGACCTGACGCTGGCCAGTATTGACCCGAGCGGTGCCATAAGCTGCCTTCAATCCGTTGACAGTCGTGCGCTGAAGCGAGGACGGAGCAAGTCGCTGTTGCTCACCCCCCAAGGCCGAAAAAACGCCACGGACATAGCTATCCAGATTGCCGCTATACGGCGCGAGTGTCATTTGAGCCTGCCCGCTTTGACCATTGATCGAAACGGCGCGAGTGCCATTGACCATGTAATACCCGTTGGGTGCCGAGAAGCTGAGCTTGAGCTCGGGGTGGATGAAGCGCTGGCCCTCGATCACGCCTTGCTCTGGATCATCTCCATACAGCAGGCCGTCTATGCGGCTCAGGAACGTGTCACGGTTGGTGACGTTTCCGGCCAGGCCCTGTGCCTTTTGCGAAGCTGTTGAGACGCGGCTGGCAGGATCTGGGTGGGTCGAGGCCCATTCGGGAATGCTGGCATTGCGGCCCTGCAAGGATGCATCGAGACTATTCTGTAGAGCCAGGCTCCGCAACACCGTGCTCATGGCCTGGGGGTCATAACCGGCCTTAGTCAGATACTGGATGCCAAGCTCATCAGCCTGCAATTCCTGCGTTCGCGAAAACCGCAATGTGAGCAGTTGAGAGCCCTGTAGAAAGCCCTTTGAGAGCGTATTGCCAATCCCGCTGTCGCCCAACAGGACTCCGGACAGAATCGCTCCGACTGTACCGAGGATACTGTTGCGCTGCGCTGTTTGTTGCCGCCGTTGCGAGTGCCGCGCTGCGACATGGCCGACTTCGTGGCCAAGGACAGCTGCCAGCTCTGCCTCGTTGTTCATCAGACCAACCAATTGGCGGGTCGTATAGATATACCCGCCGGGGATGGCGAAGGCGTTATTGACCGAGCTGTTGACCAGGGAAACCGTGAAGTCCTGCCGCGCATTGCCGAGACCCGACTGGACAGCGATGTTCTTTCCAATTTGCTCCACATAGGCGGCTTGTGGTCCTGTCATCCGTCCGCCGAATTCAGCCAGAAGCTTCGGATGCGCATCGGCACCCTGCTGGGATTCCGTCGCAGTGATGGGGGCAGAAGCGCTGGGTATGGAACCGCCGGCCCCCATGCAGCCAGTCAATGCCAGGCTGAATGTTGCCGTGCTGAGCAGCGCGAGCTTCTTGTTTCCGATCATCATGCGTCTCCCGTAAGTGCCGTCGTAGCATTCGCGGCACTACGGCGTATTATGCCGCTTTCTCAGACATCTGCAACGGTGTCGTCCTACGCTCCGATGCGCAGGAACCGTTCTTCGCGCATACGCAAAATGGTCTCGGAAGGCAGGTCTACCAGAGCATCAAGCTCTTCCTCGATCGCATCAGCCAAGGCGCTGCAGGTTGCCTCGGGATCACGATGTGCGCCGCCGACCGGCTCCGAAACAATCCGGTCAATAACCTTGAGATCGAGCAGATGTTGCGCCGTGATCCGCATGGCCTCCGCTGCATCCGGGGCCTTGTCCGCAGTGCGCCACAAGATCGAGGCACAGCCTTCGGGAGAAATCACCGAATAGACCGCATGTTCGAGCATCAGGACCCGTTCGGCACTTGCCAAAGCAACCGCTCCGCCGGACCCGCCCTCGCCCACGATTGTCGATACCATCGGGACAGGTAGAGCAAGACACGCTTCGGTCGAGCGGGCAATGGCTTCTGCCTGACCGCGTTCCTCGGCTTCTACGCCCGGAAATGCGCCGGATGTATCCACCAGCGTTACAACGGGAAGCCCGAAGCGGCCTGCCATATCCATCAGGCGGATCGCTTTGCGATATCCCTCTGGCTTGCCCATGCCAAAATTGTGCCGCAGCCGGCTCTCGGTGTCATTTCCCTTCTCGTGCCCGATCAGCATGACTTTGCGACCGCGCAGGGTCGCGAACCCACCGAGAATCGCCTCGTCCTCGCCGTAATAGCGATCACCACCCAGCGGAACGAATTCGTCGAAAACGTGCTCGACAAAGTCCCGAAAATGGGGGCGCTGCGGATGTCGCGCGACTTGCGTCTTCTGCCAAGGCGTTAGGGCAGCATATGTGCTGGCCAAAAGGTCGGCGCTCTTGGTCTCAAGGCGCTGCAATTCGTTCGAGATATCGACCTCGTCACCTTCTGCGGCGGAACGCAATTCCGCGATCCGCGCATCAAGCTGGGCGACAGGTTTCTCGAATTCGAGATAAGAATTCATGCCGCAGCGCTAGTCGGCTGTTCGCTTTTCCGCAAGCGTTGCTCGTTCTGAAAGAGGGTGTCTTTCGTTGACAAGCGCCACCAATCGCGCGGCGTCGACATGGGTATAGATCTGGGTGGTCGCGATATCGGCATGGCCCAGCAGCGTCTGGAGCACGCGCAGATCTGCTCCACCTTCCAGCAGATGTGTCGCAAAGGCGTGGCGCAGAACGTGCGGGCTGATCTTCTCTGGCGCAAGATCAGCCCTGCCTGCCAGCGCCTTCAGCAACTGGAACAACCGGACGCGGGTGATGTGGCCCGTGCGCGAAGGAAAAAGAAACGTGGAATCGCCTGTTCGGACTTCCATCCAGGCGGCAATCGCGTCTTTCGCCCGCCTGCTCACAGGAACCATGCGCGCCACCCCGCCCTTACCCGTCACGGTCAGGAAAGGGGCATCGCGCGGCACGGCGGCGACAGGCAGCGAGACAAGTTCGCTCGCGCGCAGGCCCGAGCCATAGAGCAATTCCAGCAAGGCAAGCATGCGAACCGCTGGAGCTTTGCCAGCAGCCGCTTCCAGTTCTGCCCTGCTGAACAAGGCGGCAATCTCTTCATGGCTCAAGATCTTTGGCAAGGGTCGGCGTGTGGCCGGGCGCGGTAGGGCTGAGGAAGGATCATCATCTCGCAGCCCCTCATCCATCAGGAAACCAAAAAACTGCCGCAGGGCCGAAGCCTTGCGCGCTACTGTGGAAGGGGCAAGGTCGGACCACGCGCCACCAAGCTTCGCCAGTTTCGCCCGACTGGCCTTGGCAAGCTCTCCTGTTAGTTCCTCCGCGCCCTCCAAGTCGCGGCGATAGGCCGCAAGGGTGTTGGCAGCAGCCCCGCGTTCGGCTGCCAGCATCGCCAGAAACTCTTCGATGGAGGCAGAGGCGTTGGCCATAGCCTGCCCGCTATCCGCGCGCGACGGCCTCTGCCGCGATCATGCGCGCTTCATCAGACAGGCCGACACGATCAAGCGCCGATACGATATGGAACAGATGCCGGGCAGTCATCTTGTCCCAACCGGTCCCCTGCATGCCAACGCCCGCCAGCATCGCGACCATTGGCTGGTTGCCGACAGCTGCAGCCTGCTGGATCAACTGACTCCACCGTGTAGAGCGATCAAGATCCAGTGCGAGATCCTGATCGTATTCCTGGCGTGCTGCCGTTTCAAGACGCCCGAGGCCTGCCAGGCCAGCAACCAGAAAACCTGTCTTCCTCTGGTCCGTGCTATCGTCGTCACCATAGAAATCATCGACTGGACCGCTGGCGACGGGCGTACTGCGCTGCGGCTGACTGAGCGCAAGAAGTGCCCAGGCATGACTGCCGACCGGCACGACTTCGCCCCATTCCAGCGCGTCACGATCGAGCCCGGCGGCCAGCATTGAGGCAATCAGGTCTGATGCGTCATCGGCCATATCAGCATTCGCCGGCAGTCTGGCCGCTGCATAGGCGGTGAGAACCTGCCGCGCATAGTCCGTTTGTTCGGAGGTCGTCCAGATATCGCGAATAGCCGCAAGCCTGCTCGCCGGGTCGGCCCCGACATAGGCTTCGCGCAGGCGTGCGGCCCGCAAACCCGCCTCACCATCCCTGCCCTGTTCGGCATAGAGCGCCGAATAGAGATCAATCAGCGCGGCCGACGATAGAATCCCCTCTCGCGCTGCCAGCTCTGCCCCGCCAATCCTCTGTGCCAGCGGAAGCATCGGGGCCGTTGCCGCGACACGCTGGTAGTAGGCTCCTGCCCCCTCGAGCAGATTTTGTGGGATTTCGGCTCCAACAGCGTTTGCAAGGGAGAACCGCCATGGTGACAGGGCATCAACCCCTTCCCATTCGAGGTTTACTGCACTGCCACCACGTCCGGCCGCGCCGGCATAGCGTTGCGCCAACAAGACATCGATCTCGGCTCTATCGTCGCGCGATCGCAAGCGGCGCAACTCGTTGCGTGACCGGCTGCTTTCGCCAGCATAGGCGGCACAAATAGAGCGCAACATTTGCCATTCGGCATCATCACGCAGATCGCTCTGGAAGCGGGCCAGCGGACACGCACCAACGATATCCCCGGTGCTGATATAGGATTGCACTGCGGCACCGGCGAGGCTTTCATTCCAGTTGTCGGTGTCTACATCCTGCGCGAGTGTTTTCGCGGCCCCGTATTCACCCATCCGGTTGAGCAAGCCAGCGCGCAAGCCGGCAAATTCGGCCGGATCCATACCGTCAGGAGCCGCCAAGCGGCTCACCAAGGCGCGGCGCAACAAAATGTGTCCCCAACGCGAGACTACAGGCCCTTTGTTGCCAGACAAAGCTGCGCGCACAATCGAGGCCGGCTGGTTCCGCAAAGAGGCAGCCGGCAAGCCACCTTCATCCGCAGCGAGAATGCCCACACTCTCGAGCGAACGACGCGCTGCCGGAGGAACGTCAAATTTGGGTTTCAGGCCGAGCAATTCATCCAGCTCATCCGGATCAAGCTCTTCCAGCTCTGCCAAGGAAGGCAGGTTGCTCGGCAAAGCAGGAGCCGAGACTGGCGCGCTGGCTCCGCCCGGGATTGGCTGAACGACAGGTGCAGAGCCGGAAGGCGCGGCAGGACGCGTCGGCTGGGTTGCTTGAGGCGTCGCGGCAGGCGCCGGAGCGGGCGCTGGGGTTGGAGCGGGTGCGGGATCATCGAATCCCGGCGGGAGCAAAGACTCAGGTGCATCTTGCGCCACCACCAGCGAAGACGACAAAACTAGCAAGCCAGCGCCAAGCGCCAGACTTTTCTTCAGCGCGCGATTCACAGCGTGCCCTCCGGAATAGCGATTTCCTGTTCGATCGGTCGCAGCGACTGTTCGCCACCGTCCCACCAGGCCCAGCCAAATACCAGCAACAGCACGAGCGCAATGACCATGCCGACCCGCATCCCTCGCATAACCAAACCCGTTTCCAACAATAGTTACCCTTTATTGCCTTCGCCCTAGCCCATCTCTAGGCCAAGCGGCAATGGACAGGATCGACGACACCCCCAGCCAAGCCCGAACCGCCGCGATTGCGGGCCGGATCGATCGGCCGATTGTCCTGGTCGGGCTGATGGGAGCGGGTAAGTCGACCGTAGGGCGGAGGCTGGCCACTCTGCTGCGTTCGGACTTCATCGATGCCGACGATGCAGTTGAAGAGGCCGCGCAGCTATCGATCTCCGAAATTTTCAGCGCCTATGGTGAAGAACATTTTCGCGACGGGGAACGCCGAGTTATTGCCCGATTGATGGAGGAGCGCCACGGCGTAATCGCCACTGGCGGCGGGGCTTTCATAAACGAGCAGACGCGGCAGCTGATCTTGTCGAATGGCATCGCCGTGTGGATCGACTGCGATATTGCTACCCTCGTCGAGCGGACGAGCAGGCGCAACACACGCCCTTTGTTGAAGGATGGTGATCCGGAAGAAATTCTGACGAGGCTCTATCGTGAGCGTGAGCCATTCTATTCGCAGGCACCGATCCGTGTCCGCAGCGAGCAAGGCCCGCATCTGGATACCGCCAACCGCATCCTGGAGGCTATCGACCAATGGCTGTGATTCCTGTCTCCCTCGCCGGGCGATCCTATGACGTCCATGTCGGAGCACACTTGCTTGATGCTGCGGGCATGATTGCTGCGCCGCTCTTGCGCAAACCGATAGTACCCATTGTTGCCGACCGGAATGCCTGGGAGCACCATGGCGATCGACTCGCCAAGGCTCTTGCCGATACCGGTAAACATCATGCCTTGTACCTGGTCGAACCCGGTGAAGCTTCAAAGAGTTGGGAGGGATTGCAGGATCTGACCGACTGGATGCTGGCGCAAGGCATAGAACGTGGCGACCACGTTATTGCGATGGGCGGCGGAGTGGTTGGTGACCTGACCGGATTCGCCTGTTCAATTCTGAAGCGTGGTTGTGGCTTCGTTCAGGTCCCGACAACGCTGTTGGCCCAGGTCGATTCCTCCGTGGGTGGCAAGACCGCGATCAATACCTCCACCGGCAAAAACCTGATCGGAGCATTTCATCAACCGGGGCTCGTGCTGGCAGACATTGCTGCCTTGAAGACGCTTCCCGAGCGGGAAATGAAGGCCGGTTTTGCCGAAGTCATCAAATACGGCATCCTGGGCGATGCGGATTTCTTCGATTGGTGCGTCGCCCATGCGGACAGCGTCCTTCAGCATGATCCCAAGGCTGTCGAGGAAGCGGTCGCCCGCAGCGTTGAGGCCAAAGCACAGATCGTGGCCGAGGATGAGCGCGAGACAACTGGCACCCGCGCCTTGCTCAATCTCGGTCATACCTTCGGCCATGCATTAGAAGCCGAGACAGGGTTTTCGGATCGGCTCCTTCATGGCGAAGGGGTAGCTTTGGGCATGGTGTTGGCCGCGCGATACTCGGCTCGGCGCGGGCATTTGGCATTGCAGGAATCAGAGCGTATCGGACAAGCGATAGCCCAAGCCGGGATGCGCTCGGAGATTGCTTCACTTGGTCTGGATGCCGACGGCGCACGACTGGTCAGTCACATGTTGCATGACAAAAAGATGGATGCGGGCACTTTGCCCTTCTTGTTGCTGCGCAGCATAGGTGCAGCATTTCTGGCAAAAGATGTCGATTTACAGGATGTTGCTGCGTTTCTTGATGAGCAACTTGTCGCGCATTGACGCAGCCTATGCTGCACGCGATGTTGCGCAGCATGACTCGCTTTATCGACCTCTCTATCCCGATCACGAACGATGTCATTTCGGACCCGGACGTTATGCGCCCGAAGATCCAATTCATGACCCACGAAAACACCTGGGAACAGATTGCCATGTTTTTTCCCGGTCTCGAGAAGAATGACCTTCCGGACGGAGAAGGTTGGGCGGTCGAGATGCTTGAACTCAGCACGCATAACGGCACTCACATGGACGCGCCGTGGCACTATCATTCAACCACGAACAACGGCGCATCACCCGCTCCTAGCATCGACGAGGCGCCGCTTGATCGCTTTTTCCGACCTGGTGTGAAGCTGGACTTCTCCCATTTGCCGCACGGCCATGTGGTGAGTGCAGCGGAGGTTGAAGGCGCCTTCTCAAACATCAACTATGACGTGCAGCCGCTCGACATTGTGCTGGTGCAATCAGGTGCGATTTACGGCACCGAGAACTTTACCGACCAAGGCGTCGGCCTGGGTGCGGAGGCAACCTTGTGGCTGACCGAGCACGGAGTGGAAGTTGTCGGAACCGATGCGTGGAGCTGGGATGCCCCGTTCAGCCACACCGCGAAGAAATGGGCGGAAGAAAAGGATCCGGCCATCATCTGGGAGGGGCACAAGGCCGGCCGGATCCGTCCCTACTACCAGATCGAAAAGCTCACCAACCTAGCCGCCCTTCCCGCGCACGGATTTACCTTCAGCTGCTTCCCGGTGAAAATTGAACGCGCCAGCGCCGGCTGGATTCGCGCCGTGGCTATGGTGGAAGAGTGAATTTTGGGCGACGTCGAATTTCGCGAACCTCTCGCTCACGAATGCGATGCGATCACTGAACTCTGCATGCGGTCAAAAGCTGTGTGGAGATATGACAGCGCGTTCATGGAGCTGTGCCGTCCGGAATTGACCGCCACACCCGAACAACTTGATGCCCACTATTGGCGCTGCGCGATTGTAGATGGAGCCATCATTGGTGTTGTGGAGTTAGTAGTCCACCAAGACACAGCCACCCTCGAGAAGCTGTTTGTGGACCCGAACGACATGGTATCCGGGGTTGGGCGTCAGCTGATGTGCATGGCTCAGCGCCACGCCATAGCGTCCGGTGCATCAAAGATCGAAATCGATGCCGACCCGGGGGCAGTTCCCTTTTACGAAAAGCTAGGCGCGCATTGTACAGGTGAAGTGGAATCTGAAAGCATTCCCGGGAGGATGCTTCCCAAGCTTATCCTGAACTTGGCTTAACCGCCCTTGGGCGCGAGCGCGCCCGGCAAAGGCGAAACATTGTCGGCTTCCAGCGCAGCATTACGCGCTTCTGTCTCGGCCACTTTCATAGAGTCATGCTCGGCAAAGATGGCTTCGATCTCGGCGCGCTTCTCAAGCATCATGACAGAGATACCCGGAGCCAAACTGTCTCCGTCCCCTATCCGACCGAGCAGAGCGGAAAGATCGCTCAGCGTTGCTTCCTCGGGCGTCTTGAAAAACTGGCCCCGGTTATCGAAGAATGCTGTACCTTTTTTCGCCATTGTTCGTTCCACTCCACGTACAACGCGACTCGCCGATATTATTTTCTAGATACGACTATAGCTGTTTCGCCGTCGTTTGTACGCAGCATGTGAACAATCCGGGTTTCCCCAGTCTATTCAATGTCTAATGCGGTTAAGTTAACACCTAGAACAGCCGTGATCCGTTCGGAACCTTCACATCTGGCGCAAACAGGACAACTTCGCCTGCTTCGTCAGCGAAGCCCAAGGTTAGGACCTCCGACATGGCGGGGCCGATCTGACGGGGAGGGAAGTTCACCACCGCCGCCACCTGCCGTCCGGGCAATTCATCGATAAGATAATTGGCGACGATCTGGGCGCAGCTTTTCTTCTCTCCGATGGCAGGGCCGAAATCGATCAGCAGCTTGTAACTCGGCTTGCGCGCCTCGGGGAATTTATCCGCTGCGACGATAGTTCCGATACGGATATCGGCCTTTAGAAAATCGTCGAATGCTATCGTCGCCGCAGCTTCGGCCTCGGGTGAATGCGAAAGATGCACCTACTCAAGCTCCAGTATCACTGCATCAACCGCAAGGCTTTCCCCTTCGCTCGCGTTCAATTTCGCAATTGTGCCCTGTTTCTCGGCGCGCAAGATATTTTCCATCTTCATCGCCTCGACGGTCGCCAATGGCTGGCCGGGCTGGACCTCTTCGCCTTCGCCGACATGCAGTTTCACCAACAGGCCCGGCATCGGGCAAATCAGGAACTTGCTCAGATCAGGCGGGATCTTCTCGATCATGTGATCCGACAGATGGGCAATGCGCGCGGGCAAAATACGCAGCGCGTGGGTCGCCCCCCGCGTCGTAATGTCATACCCCATGCGCGTGGGCATTAGCTGGATTGTCAGAGCAGCATCATCCAGTTCCACATCGACCATCGTGTCGCCAGGTGTGTAGTCAAAGCTGATCTCGACCTCCGACCCGTCGACAGTGATAGAATCTTCCTGCAGTTGCACCTCGAAATCGGTGCCATCGATACGGACGGACCAGTCTCCGGGCGGTAACATGCCGTCGGCCAGTTGCTGGTCAATCCGGCGTGCACGATCTGCATCAGCGGTAGCGATAACCCCGCCAATCGCTGCCAGGCCACGCTTCAAGGCGTCAGATGCCGGTGCACCTTCGAAGCCCTCAGGATATTCCTCGGCGATAAAGCCTGTCGTCAATTCGCCAGAGCGGAAGCGTTCGTGTTGCATTATCGCGCTGAGGAAATCGACATTGTGTCCGAGCCCCTCGATCCGGAAAGCATCGAGAGCCTGGATCTGCAAATCGGCAGCTTCGTCACGCGACTCGCCCCAGGTCACAAGTTTCGCGATCATCGGATCGTAGAACATCGAGACTTCGCCGCCCTCGTAGACGCCATCATCGACGCGAATGCCGTCGATGCCGCGACGTCCATTGGCAGCGCCATCGTCTTCCCATGGCGCGACAGGAGGCTGATAGTGGACCAGGCGACCCGTGCTGGGCAGGAACCCGCGATAGGGATCCTCGGCATAGACGCGGTTCTCGATAGACCAGCCATCGATCGACACATCGTCCTGCGTGATTTCGAGCTTTTCGCCAGCAGCCACGCGGATCATCTGTTCAACCAGATCTACGCCCGTGATGGCTTCGGTAACAGGGTGTTCGACCTGGAGGCGCGTGTTCATTTCAAGGAAGTAGAAGCTCTCTCCGGTCGGATCCGCTCCGCTTACGATCAGTTCGACTGTGCCGGCGCTGTGGTAATCGACAGCTCTGGACAGTGCCACGCACTGCTCACCCATAGCCTTGCGCATCTTGGGCGTGACGAACGGCGACGGGGCCTCTTCCACGACCTTCTGGTGCCGGCGCTGGATGCTGCATTCGCGCTCGTTCAGGTAGATAATGTTGCCATGCTTATCGCCCAGTATCTGGATTTCGATGTGGCGCGGATTGAGAATGAACTTCTCGATAAACACACGGTCATCGCCAAACGAGTTCAGCCCTTCGCGCTTGGTTGCTTCGAACCCTTCGCGAACGTCCTTTTCGCTATAGGCAAGCCGCATGCCCTTGCCGCCACCGCCGGCGCTGGCTTTCATCATCACCGGATAGCCGATCTCTTCGGAGATTCTGACGGCATGTTCGGTATCTTCAATTTCGCCAACGAAGCCGGGCACGACATTGACCCCGGCTTCCATCGCAAGCTTCTTGGATTCGATCTTGTCGCCCATAGCCGCAATGGCGCCCACGGGCGGGCCAATAAACTCGATCCCTTCTTTGGCCAACGCCTCGGCGAAGCTGGTCCGCTCTGACAAGAAGCCATAGCCAGGGTGAACAGCCTCAGCCCCGGTTTGTTTGCACGCATCGATGATCTTGTCGGCAATCAGATAGCTTTCCGCCGCAGGTGCGGGGCCGATATGCACCGCTTCATCTGCCATCCGGACGAAGGGCGCGCGGGCATCGGCGTCGGAATAAACAGCAACAGTCGCAATTCCCATCCGGCGCGCAGTCTTGATCACACGGCAGGCAATTTCACCGCGATTGGCAATCAGGATCTTCTTGAACATGGTTCCCCCAGAAATCAGAGCGCCGCGAGCGCCTGCGCCAGATCGGCCTTGATATCATCAATATGCTCGATGCCGACCGACACGCGGACAACATCTGGCCCAGCGCCTGCCTCGACCAGGGCCGCTTCGTCAAGCTGGCTGTGTGTTGTCGATGCAGGATGGATGATCAAAGATCGCGTATCGCCGATATTGGCGAGATGGCTGAACAATTTTACATTCGAAACCAGTTTGACCCCGGCATCGTAGCCATTCTTGAGGCCAAAGGTGAACACGGCTCCAGCCCGGCCACCAAGATATGTGTGCGTCAGTTCGTGATACGGGCTGTCGCGCAAGCCGGCATAGGAAACCCACGCAATTTGCGGCTGTTCTTGTAACCATTTCGCCAGCGCAGTGGCATTGCTGCAATGCCGCTCCATACGAAGGTGCAGAGTTTCCATGCCTGTGAGAGCAAGGAAGGCGTTCATCGGCGCAAGTGCCGGGCCAAGATCACGCAAGGCCAGCACTCTGCACGCAATGATAAAGGCAATCGGTCCCACTGCCTCGGTAAAGACTGCCCCGTGATAAGAATCATTGGGCTCGGTCAAAGTCGGAAATTTGCCTGACGCGTTCCAGTCGAACTTGCCGCTATCGACAATCAGGCCGCCAACAGCATTGCCATGACCATTCAGGAATTTCGTGGCCGAGTGGACGATGATGTCCGCCCCATGTTCAAACGGCCGGCATAGCGCAGGGGTCGCCATCGTGTTGTCGACGACCAGCGGGATGCCAGCATCGTGCGCCACCTTTGCAATCGCTGCGATATCCTGGACCACACCGCCCGGATTGGCGAGGCTTTCGATGAATACTGCACGCGTCTTGTCGGTAATCGCGGCGGCCACATTGGCCGGATCATCGGCGTCGACGAAATTGGTATGCCATCCCATTTTCTTGAAGCTCTGCCCAAGCTGGTTGAGCGATCCGCCATAGAGCTTTTTGGCCGCAACAATCTCGCAGCCCGGTTCCATCAGGGTGTGGAACACCGTCAATTGAGCCGAATGGCCTGATGCCACCGCTAGTGCTCCCGCTCCGCCCTCAAGCTCGGCAATTTTGCCCTCTAGCGCCGCATTGGTGGGGTTCATGATCCGGGTGTAGATGTTCCCGAATTCCTCCAGGTTAAACAGACGGGCAGCGTGATCAACGTCATCGAACACATAGGATGCGGTCTGGTAGATTGGCGTGATCCGCGCATTGGTGGTCGGGTCAGGTGCCGTTCCGGCGTGGACTGACAGGGTCTCCGGGCGAAAATCGGTCATGCGCTGATCCTCTCGTAATAGCTCTTCAGGGCCCGGGCATAATGGGGTGCGCCGCGGCGGTCACCCTCGCCTTGCAATAATCCTTCCATGGCCTGCGCAAGCCACGCTATCTGGCCCACGTCCAGCTGGCCCAGTGGCTCGACATAGACCCCGATCGTGAAAAGAATACTGCCTGTTTTGGGCAAGCGCCTGAGGGTCTGCCGTTCTGACCGGACGAATAACGTCTCTCCCGCGTTCTCGGGCGTGACATGCGCGAATGTCTGTTCCGGCGTGCCATCGGCGATCCAGCACAAATTATCGGTTGGTGCGATGAACCAGTTGCTGCGCCCGTAAATCGGCCCTGGCTTGAGCTTGGCCATGAACCGGTCGACACCGGTGGCCAATTGTTCGGCATACCCCTGTATCGGCGCGTGCAGGGCAGCCAGTGGCAGGCGCATCTTGTCTTCCACACGCCAATCGGTGGGGTAAGCCACCGCCGCCCCAATCAAACGGTAGAATTCTTCATCGTCCCGGCGCGTCAGGAGGCACATGTCTTCGTGGTGCGCATGTGCTGCTTGGGCGAGACCGCCTGACAGCCCAAGCATGGCAGCAAGCTCCGCGCCCGATGCATGGGCTTCCTCGGTCAGCTGTATTGATTCGTCGCGCGCCTTGAAGGCTGCATGCCGTGCCGCAAGATCGGGATTTGGCTGGAGCCATTCGTCGTTGGAAAGCGCCTTTAGACCAATCTTCAGCTTCTCCCCCATCCGCGCATGCGGGAGGAGTTCAGCGACCGAAAAGCCCAGCGCACTCACGGCTCACGCTTCCTGAATGCAACGATCATTCCGCCCAAAGCGATAACGGCCCCCAGAAGGGCAAAGGTCAGATAAAACGGCCCATAGTCGCTGCAAAATTCGGCGCCCCAATAGCAGGATTCGCGAGGGACAGCATGCCACCAGCCTAATCCGAATCCTATCGCTGCAAGCCCCGCAACCAGGCTAATGGTCAGAACGAAGAGCCGCCCTGTCACTCGGCCGGGACCGCAACCTTCTCCGCCCGCATCGGCTCATCGCCCTGAAGGGGTTTCAGGCCGAGCTTGGCGAATAAGGCCGCATCGCTTTCATCGCCCGCATTGGCCGCCGTCAGTAGTTTGTCGCCCGTGAAGATCGAATTCGCGCCGGCCATGAAGCACAGCGCCTGGGTTGCCTCGCTCATGCTCTCGCGGCCGGCAGACAGCCGCACCATGCTTTTGGGCATAGTGATCCGCGCCACCGCGACCGTACGGACAAACTCAATATCGTCGATTTTGGCTAGTGGCGTGTCGGCCAGCATATCGCCCAGTACTGTACCCTTCACTGGCACCAGCGCATTGACCGGCACGCTCTCGGGATGCTGCTCCAACGTCGCAAGCGTGTGAACGAAGCCGACACGATCGTCGCGCGTTTCGCCCATCCCAACGATCCCGCCGCTGCACACATTGATCCCGGAATCGCGCACATTTTGCAGCGTATCGAGCCGTTCCTGGTAATTGCGCGTGGTGATCACCCGCTCGTAATACTCAGGGCCGGTATCGACATTGTGGTTGTAGTAATCGAGACCCGCTTCGGACAGCATTTCAGCCTGTTTCGGCGTCAACATGCCCAGCGTCATGCAGGTTTCCAGACCCATGCCGCGTACGCCCTTCACAATCTCGACAATGGCGGGCATGTCGCGATCCTTCGGGTTGCGCCATGCGGCACCCATGCAGAAACGCTGGCTGCCCGCATCCTTGGCCTGCGCTGCGCGCTGCAGCACCGCCTGCACATCCATCAATTTGGTCGCCTCGACCCCGCTATCGGCATGGACCGACTGGCTGCAATAGCCGCAATCTTCCGGGCAACCGCCAGTCTTGATGCTGAGCAGCGTACAAAGCTGCACTTCCTCCGGCGGATGCACTTCCCGGTGCACGGTTGCCGCCTGAAAAAGCAGCTCGGTGAAAGGAAGGTTGAAGAGCTCCGCAATTTCCTCGCGGGCCCAGTCGGTACGGATTTGGGTCAAACTTCGTCTCTCACATATCGATAGATTGGCATAGCTAAGTTTCTACTCTGCCGCCTCAAGCTCATCGCCTGAGGGTGGCATATTGTGGCCCAGCAGGCGCAGCATGTCCGCGCCGCATTCAACCACATTGGAGCCCGGGCCATAGATGCCCTGTACCCCGGCCTCGCGCAGGAAGTCATAGTCCTGCGGCGGGATCACGCCGCCGACGACGACCTTGATATCGCTGCGACCAGCCTCTTTGAGCAAATTGATAAGTTCGGGGATCAGGGTCTTGTGCCCGGCTGCGAGTGAGCTTGCGCCGATAGCATCGACTTCGTTTTCCAGCGCCATGTCCATCGCCTCTTGCGGGGTCTGGAACAGCGGGCCGGAGACCACTTCGAAGCCCATATCGGTGAAGGCACTGGCAATGACGTTGGCCCCGCGATCGTGGCCGTCCTGGCCCATCTTCGCGACCATGATCTTGGGCTTGCGGCCAAGGCGACGTTCCACTGCATCCACACCGTCAAGCACCTGCTGCCAACGGCGATCGAACTCGTAAGCGGTCTTGTAGACACCTTGTACCGGCTTGGGCGTGGCATCGTGGCGACCGAACACCTTTTCCATCGCCATCGAGATTTCGCCCAGCGTCGCATCGTGGCGTGCGGCATCGACAGCCAGAGCCAGCACGTTGCCATCCCCTGTAGATCCTTCGGTCAGAGCTTTCAGCGCTGCCTGGCAAGCCGCCTCGTCCCGGCCCGCGCGCACGTTCTTCAACCGCGCGATCTGGCCGTTACGGACAGCATGATTGTCAATGTCCAGCGTCTCGATTTGCTGCTCTTCAGCGAGACGATATTTGTTCACGCCCACGATCACGGTTTCGCCCTTGTCGATCCCGGTCTGTTTTTGAGCGGCGGCGGTCTCGATCTGAGCCTTGGGTTTGCCTGTGGCGACATACGCGGTCATCCCTCCGGCCGCTTCGATCTCGGCCAGCATCCTTTCGGCATCGTCGACCAATTGTTTGGTCAGCGCCTCGATATAATAGCTACCGCCCAGCGGATCGACGACATTGTTGATGCCGCTTTCTTCCTGCAACACCAGCTGCGTGTTGCGTGCGATGCGAGCACTGAAGTCGGTCGGCAGCGCAATCGCCTCGTCAAGTGCATTGGTGTGGAGTGATTGGGTGCCGCCCAACGTCGCGGCCATGGCCTCCACCGTCGTACGGATCACATTGTTGTACGGGTCCTGCTCCTGCAGCGAGACGCCCGACGTCTGGCAATGCGTGCGCAGCATCTTGGAACGCTCGCTCTGCGCGCCCAGCCCGTCCATCACGCGGTACCACAGCGTGCGTGCAGCGCGCAGTTTGGCAATCTCCATGAAGAAGTTCATGCCGATGCCGAAGAAGAAGGAAAGCCGCCCTGCGAAGGCATCGATATCGAGCCCGGTTGCCATGGCGCGCTGGGCATATTCCTTGCCGTCAGCAATGGTGAAGGCCAGCTCCTGCACAGCCGTCGCACCGGCCTCGTGCATGTGATAGCCACTGATCGAAATGCTATTGAATTTCGGCATGTTGGCAGATGTGTAGGCGATAATATCGCTCACGATCCGCATACTGGGTTCGGGCGGATAGATGTACGTGTTGCGGACCATAAATTCTTTGAGAATGTCGTTCTGGATGGTGCCGGAAAGCTTCTCCGTACTCACGCCCTGCCGTTCGCCCGCGACGATATAGAACGCCAGGATCGGGATCACCGCACCATTCATGGTCATGGAAACGCTCATCGTGTCGAGCGGGATCTGGTCGAACAGGATTTCCATGTCCGCCACTGTATCAATCGCCACGCCCGCCTTGCCGACATCACCGACCACGCGCTGGTGATCACTGTCATAGCCGCGGTGGGTGGCCAAATCGAACGCTACCGAAAGGCCTTTTTGCCCTGCCGCCAGATTGCGGCGGTAAAACGCGTTCGATTCCTCAGCCGTGGAGAAACCCGCATATTGCCGGATCGTCCATGGGCGCCCGGCATACATGCTGGCCTTAACCCCGCGCGTAAACGGCGCGAAGCCCGGCAGGCCCGGATCTATATCGGCTGTGTCCTCGCCAGTATAGAGCGGCTTGATCGTGAAGCCTTCGGGCGTTTGCCAGTTGAGATCGCGCCCCTTGCTCTCTTTGTCGGCAAGGGCTTCCCAATCCGAAACGGTCGGCTTCTCGGTCATTTTCGATCCTTCAGGCGCTGGCGCTGGGCCTCGCGCTTACAGTTTCATGCCACGCCGCAAGCGCTGCACAATCTTGCGGCGCACCGCAACCCACGAATGCGGCAAAATCCATGGTTGTCAGCAACAGGATGTCGGCCATGGAGAATTGGTCGCCGGCCAGAAACTCGCTGTCTTTCAAAGATGTATCGAAGAAGCGGAAAGCTTCCTCCACGCGCGGACGATTGGCTTCGCCATATTCCACCATCCGGCCCGGGATTTTTGCGGTGTAGGGATGCGTATGCACCCACACTGCGCCCACCGGAGCCATCAGCACCATTTCCACCCGGCGGCACCACATATCGATCTGGGCGATCTCCAGCGCCGTTGTGCCGAACAGCGGCGGATCGGGATGCAGCGCCTCGAGATAGCGGCAAATGGCGACGCTTTCGGTTATCACCGCACCATCATCGGTTTCCAGCGATGGCGTTTGCCCGCGCGGATTGATCTTCAGATAGGCGTCCGACTTCTGCTCGCGCGCTATGATCGATACTTCCTTGCTTGGAAGTTCGATGCCCTTCTCGGCTGCGAAAATGCGAACCCGGCGCGGATTGGGCGCCGGGTTCGGACTGTCGTAGAACAGCACTACTGGCCTTTGAACTCGGCTTTGCGTTTTTGCAGGAAGGCAATGCCGCCCTCCATCGCATCGGCGCTGGCGCCGGCCAAACGCTGGCCTTCCGCCTCGGCCACAAACACTTGCTGCAAGCTGCCATCGGTGGCGAGCGCGATGTTCTGCTTCATAGTGCGCAGCGCCAGTGTCGGGCCGTTGGCCAGTTTTTCCGCCAGAGCGCGCGCCTCGTCCATCAACGCTTCATTCTCGACGGCTTTGTAGATCAGGCCCCATTCCTCGGCCTGTTCGGCGCCGATTTTCTCACCCAGCATCATCATGCGGGTCGCGCGGGCCCTGCCGATGGCACGCGCCAGCAACCAAGTGGAACCACCGTCAGGGACCAGACCAATATTGACGAAGGCCTGAAGGAAGTAAGCCTTCTTGGCCGCGATCGTGAAATCTGCTGCGAGCGCCAGCGAACAGCCTACACCTGCTGCCGGTCCATTGACCGCGCATATGACCGGCACCGGTGCGCGCAGCACCTGGCTGACCGCAGGGTTATAGTGATTCTGCAACGCCTTGTGGCTACCGCCCTTCGATTGGGTGGCACTCCCCTCACCGCGTGCCGCAAGATCGGCGCCTGAGCAAAACCCCTTACCCGCGCCGGTAATCAGCACTGCGCGCGCATCGCCAAGATCATAAAACGCGTCGCCAATCTCGTCCGCCATTTGCGGCGGCATGGCGTTAAGCCGGTCGGGCCGGTTCAGCGTAATGGTTTTCAGCGGACCGTCATTCTCGACGATGATCGTTTCGTAAGACAAAGGGCTCTCCCAAGCTCGTGTATCAGTTTCGTTTCGCCGACCAACACTGGCGCGGATGGATGCCGGTAGCAAGTCCGCTACGACGCGGGGCGTCGCGCGGTGCTGTGCGTGCCGATCAATGGTCGCCCTTGGACGTTTCCATGATCTCCGTAAGCATGCCCTGCATATCCTTGGGATGGACGAAAAAGATAGGCGTGCCATGCGCACCGATGCGGGTGGGTCCAAGGACGCGCTTGCCCATCCCCTCGAACTCCGCCCGCGCTTCGGCGATATCGGGCACTTCGAAACAGACATGATGCTGCCCGCCCGCCGGGTTCTTGGCGAGAAAGCCATTGATCGGCGAGCTTTCGTCATACGGCTCGATCAGCTCGATCTGCGTCCCGTCCATCCCGGAATGCGTGGGCGTATTGACGAAGCAGACCTTCACCCCCTGCTCGGGCAAGTCGAACGGTTCCGTGATATCGCTCGCCCCCATCACATCACGATAATGCGCGATGGAGTCCGCGATCGAAGGCGTTGCTACGCCGATATGATTGAGACGGCCCAGTTTCATTTTCTCTCTCCGAAAATTTGAATTGCGCGCTCAGCAACTGGACCTGATCGTCCTGATGGCCCCAGCCCCATATACTCTGTCTCGACGGTCGTCAGATAAGCTTCAATCTCTACTTTTGACTTGCCCGTTTGGACAAGGGTCAAAAGCTGCGTAGCGTAGTTGTCGTACTCATCGTCGGGCCAATCACCGTCGCCATCATTCACGCCAATTGGATCCCATTCCTTCCAAAGGAGGGCCTGAAAAGTCTGAAGCAGTGAGTTGGCGTCAGAGCGGAATATTGTCATGCTTCTTCCAAGGGTTTTCGAGCTGCTTGTTGCGCAGCTTCCTGAGCCCCAGTGCAATCCTCCGCCGTGTGGAGTGCGGGTGGATCACTTCGTCGATATAGCCGCGCTGGGCTGCCACAAAGGGGTTGGCGAAGCGGTCTTCGTATTCCTTGGTGCGTTCGGCGATCTTGTCCGGATCACCGATGTCTTTGCGGAAGATGATTTCCACCGCTCCCTTGGCCCCCATCACCGCGATTTCGGCGGTCGGCCATGCGTAGTTCAAATCGCCGCGCAAATGCTTTGAAGCCATGACGTCATACGCGCCGCCATAGGCCTTGCGCGTGATGACGGTGATCTTGGGCACGGTTGCCTCGGCATAGGCAAACAGCAGCTTCGCGCCGTGTTTGATGATCCCGTTATGCTCCTGCGCGGTGCCGGGCAGGAAACCGAGCACATCGACGAAGGTCAGGATCGGAATTTCAAACGCATCACAAAAACGCACGAAGCGCGCCGCTTTCTTGGAGGCGTTGATATCCAGCACGCCCGCCAGCACCATCGGCTGGTTGGCGACCACACCCACCGTGCGCCCTTCGATCCGGCCGAAGCCGCACAGGATATTACCCGCATGGGCGGGCTGCACTTCGAAGAAATCGCCCTCGTCCAGAGTCTTACGGATGACTTCGTGCATGTCGTAAGGCTGGTTCGCATTGTCCGGAATGAGCGTATCGAGGCTCATTTCCATGCGGTCAAACGGATCGGCAGTCGGGCGCTCGGGTACTTCCTCGCGATTGCTCAAGGGCAGGTAATCGAAGAAATTACGGGTCGCGAGCAGCGCCTCGATATCATTCTCGAAAGCGATATCGGCGACGCTGGTCTTGGTGGTGTGCGTCACTGCCCCGCCCAGTTCTTCCTGCGTCACTTCCTCGTTGGTGACCGTTTTGACCACGTCGGGCCCGGTCACGAACATGTAGGAGCTGTCCTTCACCATGAAGATGAAGTCGGTCATCGCAGGCGAGTACACCGCACCGCCCGCACACGGCCCCATGATCAGGCTGATCTGCGGGACAACGCCGCTGGCCAGAACATTGCGCTGGAACACGTCGGCATAGCCACCAAGCGAGGCGACGCCTTCCTGGATACGCGCGCCGCCACTGTCATTCAGGCCGATCACAGGTGCACCATTCTTCATGGCGGTTTCCATCACCTTGCAGATCTTCTCTGCATGACGTTTGGACAAGCTGCCGCCGAAGACAGTGAAATCCTGCGAATAGACATAGACCAGACGGCCGTTGATCGTGCCGCTGCCGCATACAACACCATCGCCGGGAATCTTCTGCTCGGCCATGCCGAAATCGACGCAGTCATGCTCGACATACATGTCGACTTCTTCGAAGCTGCCCTCGTCCAGCAGCACGTCGAGCCGCTCGCGCGCGGTCAGTTTGCCCTTTGCATGTTGGGCGTCGATCCGCTTTTGCCCGCCACCCATCCGGGCAGCTTCACGGCGTCGTTCCATCTCGGCGATATTGGCTGACATTGGCATCCCTGTTTGTGATCTTGCCGGAAGCGTTGCCGCAGCTGCGCCGCAGCGTCAATCTGTCAAAAACGCAGCGTCACACTTCTGGCGAGTGCGGGCGAAATCGATTCTGCAAAACGCAGCGCCTTGGTCATGCCGATATTGGCCTCGTCCTTGTCGCGCAGGATTGCCACCACGATTTGTCGGGCGCATTCTTCCGCCGGCATCTTCTTCATCGGATTGCCATCATTCATCTGGGTATCGACCACCGGCGGCAGCGCCTCGATCACGCGGATATCGGTGTCCTTGAGCTGTTCGCGCAGGCCGAGTGTATAGAACCGCAGGCCTGATTTGGTCGCGCAATAGACCGGCTGCCGCGCCGCCGGTGCAATCGCTAACCCGCTGGTGACGTTCACGATGGCCGCTTGGGGCCGCGCCTTGAGATGCGCCATAAGGCCAGTCGTCAGGCGAATAGGTGCATTGAGATTGGCGTAGATAGCGTCATCCGCCGCATCCGCATTCGGGGAACCCTTGCGAAAGTCATGGTCGACCAGCTGCCCCGCATTGTTGATAAGGATATCAAGCGGGCGATCACCCCATGCCGCCAACAACGCATCGACGCCCGCGGCGTTGGAAAGGTCTGCGTCGAGCGTCTCGAATCCCAGCGTCTGCATGGCGGTCAAGCGTTCCGCATTGCGCCCGGTCAGCACAACCGTTGCGCCCAACACTTGAAGTTGCTGCGCCAGCTCACGTCCGATGCCTGCTGTGCCTCCGGTAAGGAGGATCGTTTTTCCGGATACGTCCATCAGACTTTCACAATGCCTCTCTCGACCAGACTACGCAGCGTGTCTTCCAGGGTTTGCTCTGGCTCGATGAAGGTGAAGCCGAGCACCTCCTCGGTATGCTTGCCGGAGACATCGCGAATATTGTTCAACTCGCCCTTCACCTGCTTCATCGCTGGCACAAAGGGAGCAAGCATCTTGACGATAATGTCGGGCATTTTGCGGGTTGCCACCTTGCCCGAAAGCTCCGGCGCACGACTGCGCAGAACTTCGCCCATCTCGCTCATCCACATGAACTTGGTTGCAGTCGGAAAACGCTCTTCGCACACTGTATCAGCAGGTGCCTCTATTGCGCGTACATGCGCCTCGGCCACGTCGCGCACATCGCATACGGAGATACCCATATTCGGCAAAGCGGGAATGGATCCGTCGCACATCTGTTTGACCATTTCGATCGAGGTCGACAGATCATCATTTTCCACCGGGCCAAACACGGCGACCGGATTGACCGAGCAAAACACCATGCTCGGCGCGTTGTCCGCCACCCAGTCGCGGGCGGCCCGCTCCGCCACTGTCTTGCTCTCGATATAGGGCGGCACACCGGCGCTCAGATTGGTCCAGTCGGTATGGTCGAAATGATCCTTGTCCGGGTGGCCATAAGCTATCGCTGCAGCCGAACTGGTCTGCACGAAGCGCTCAATCCCGGCTCCATGCGCGAACTTCAGGGCCCGCAATGTGCCCTGGGTCGCGGGGATGACGAGTTCATCCTTGTTCTTGGGAATGCCCAGAGGAAACGGCGATGCAACATGGGCGACTGCCGTGCAGCCTGCATTGGCCTCGGCCCAGCCATCATCGCTCATCAAATCGGCCTGGAACACTTTCAGTCGTTCGCCCGCGTCGGGCCAGCGTGCGCGCAAGCGCAGTTCGCTCTTGGAAACATTGCGCACTGTTGTGTTGACCGAATAGCCTTTGGCCAGCAGCTGATCGATAACTTCGCCGCCGATATAGCCGGTGCCGCCAGTGACCAGAATTGTACCCGTCATCTTGCCCTCCCCCGTATAACAGAAAAGGCTACCCCCATCGGGTTCATCGGGCAATTCACTTCATCAGGACAAGCTCTTCGGCCATAGTCGGATGGATCGCTGTCGTTGCGTCGAAATCGGCCTTGGTCAGGCCGGCTTTTACTGCGATCGCTGCAGCCTGCATCATTTCCGGAGCTTCCGGCGCGATCATGTGAATGCCGACAATCCGCTCATTATCACCCTCGCAAATCATCTTTATCAGGCTGCGTTCATTGCGGCCGGCCAAGACATTTTTCATCGGTCGAAAATCGGATTGGAAAACGCGAACAGAGCCAAGCTTGTTCTTGGCCTCACCCTCCGTCATGCCAACGGCTGCGATAGGTGGGTGGCTGAAGACGGCACTTGGGATGCAGCTGTGATCGACGGAATAAGGCTCGATATCGCCGAATACGCTATCGGCAAAAGCCTGGCCTTCGCGGATGGCAACCGGGGTCAGCTGAACCCGATCTGTTACATCGCCGACAGCATAGATATGATCAACGCTGGTCCTGCTAAACTCATCGACTTTGATCTCTCCATTCTCGCCCAGTTCCACTCCGGCGGCATCAAGCCCCAACCCCTCGGTGTTGGGCACGCGTCCCACAGCAAACATAACCAGGTCCGCACGTTCTTCCTCGTGGTTCTTCAATTTCACGAAATAGCCGCCCTCGTCACACGGCTTAATGTAATCGAAAGTCGTGTTGAACCGAAACTCGATCCCCTTGGTGATCGAGATTTGCAGAAGTCGATCACGCACCGACTCGTCATAGCCGCGCAACAACTGGTCGCCACGATTGACTACGCACACTTTGCTGCCGAATTCGTTGAAGATCCCGGCAAACTCGTTTGCAATGTAACCGCCGCCAGCAATCACGACCTTCTTTGGCAGTTCATCGAGATGAAACGCCTCGTTTGACGTGATGCCGTGTTCAACGCCCTCGCATTCGGGCAAGCGCGGGCGCGCGCCAGTGGCTATCAAAATCGTCTTTGCTGTGACGGTCTTGCCGCTCGCGAGGGTAATCTCGTTCGCGCCAGTGATCTCGGCCCGTTCGTGGAAAATGGTAACATCGTGGCTCTCGAGCGTGTCGGTATAAGCTCCTTCGATCCGCGTGACGTCGTCCAGCACATTATCCCGCAGCTTGATCCAGTCGAAGCTCTTGCCCTCGATTTCCCATCCGAATTTCTGGCAGTCCTCGAGATCTTCAGCGAAATGCGCGCCGTAAACGAGCATCTTCTTGGGTACGCAACCACGAATGACACACGTCCCGCCGACACGATGCTCCTCAGCAATGGCGACTTTCGCGCCATGAGCCGCCGCTACTCGGCTGGCGCGAACGCCGCCCGATCCGGCACCAATGGTGAAGAGGTCGTAATCGTATTCGGCCATGCGGGAATCTCCTGTTGCGCAGGCGATATGGCGCTGGCGGAGGCTCTTGCCAACCGCCAGCGTCGCTTACGTGTGGTTCGAAGACTTGGCCCGACAGGTTACGGGCCTAGCCGGGCCGTCTCAGCCGCGTGGCTGTCCGCCGCCACCTTGGCGACGCTGGGGACGCCCCCCGCCCGATCCGCCACCTTGCGGGCGACCGCCCCCAGGGCGATTGGGACGACCGGCACGGTTCGGATGCTTGCGCTTGGGCTTGCCGCCCGCGCCGCCACTTTCACCACCGCCTTGCGCAGGATTTGCCACGGGACCGCGCCCGCCCTGGGGCTTGCCCCGCTTGGGTCCACCCTTGCGACCACCAGCCTTCGGTTTGGCACTCACGCGCTGTCCACGCTGCTGCTTGGGCGCAGGCTTCGTCGGGCCGACGCCTTCAACCACGGCGCGGAAATTGTCCGGCAACGGCAGGCGGTCAAACTCGGCATCGGTGTTGCGGTTGATGTCCTTCAGATAGGCACGCTCGTCCTCGGCACAGAACGCAATCGCGACACCGTCGGCGCCTGCACGCGCAGTCCGGCCGATGCGGTGCACATATTGCTCGGGCACATTGGGCAGCTCGTAATTGATTACGTGGCTCACGCCGGGGATATCGATCCCACGTGCGGCAACATCGGTCGCGACCAGAATAGGCGTCTTGGCCTTTTTGAATTCGCTCAGCGCACGCTCACGCTGTGGCTGACTCTTGTTGCCGTGAATGGCATTGGCCGGAATACCGCGCTGGAAAAGCTTTTTCACAACGCGATCCGCACCATGCTTGGTGCGGGTGAAGATCAGAACGCGTTCGAACTTGCCGGGCACCTGATGCCGCTCGGACAGGATCAGTTCGAGCAGAGCCTGCTTTTCGTCCTGCTGGACCATGAACAGATATTGCTCAATCCGCTCCGCCGTACTCGCAGCCGGAGTCACCGAGACCTTCACCGGATTGCGGCAATATTTGCCGACCAGTTCCTGGATCTGCTTGGGCATGGTGGCGCTGAAGAAAAGCGTCTGACGCTCGGCCGGGATCAGTTCGCTAATCTTGCGCAGGGCATGGATAAAGCCAAGGTCGAGCATCTGGTCGGCCTCGTCCAGCACCAAGATCTCCACGCCGTCGAGACGGAAGGCCTTCTGGTCGATCAGATCGAGCAGGCGACCGGGTGTTGCGACCAGGATATCGGTGCCGCGATGCAGTTTATTGCGATCCTTGCCGACCGATGTTCCGCCGACGATGGAGTGGACCTTCAGGCCCGCCATCGCGCCATAATCCTTGGCCGACTGGGCAATCTGCCCGGCCAGTTCGCGCGTTGGTGCAAGCACTAGCATGCGGCAAGATTTGAACGGCGTCTGCTTGTCCGCATCACGCAGCCGGTCAATGCTCGGCAGCATGAAAGCGGCGGTCTTGCCGGTACCTGTCTGGGCAATCCCCAGCAGGTCGCGCCCTTCCAGCACCGGCGGGATCGCCTGCGCCTGGATCGGGGTCGGTTCGGTATAGCCCTTCATATCGAGAGCTTGCAGCACAGGCTGCGACAGACCGAGTTGGTCAAAAGTAGTATTAGTCATTGTTGAGTATCGAACTCGCATAATATGCGGCGCGCTCACGGACTCCGAGTGGAGTCCGGGCGCGGCGCGGGTGTCAAAACGACCCGCGTGAAAAGGGAAGCTTCATTAGAAAAGACCGAAGTCGCTGCCGGGGCGGAGAATTTTGGAGGTTACCGCCAGTTCACGCTGCAGGGCGCTTCGATGCGATGGCATATGGTGCAGTGCAGCGAAAATGTCAATCGATTTGAGGAGCTCTGCTACCCGGGAAACCGTCACTCACGGCGACACCCTATCGAGCTGACCCGTTGCGGCCTCCCGGCAGATCATTGCCGAAAGGCCACTATCACGGCGTGACTAGCCTAATTCAGCGTCTCAAGAAACGCTTTCCCTTCATGCAGGAACAGCCCTTTTGAGAAGACTTCCGTCGGAAGTGCATTAGGCGATCGAACGTCCGCGATTCTTGGCATTTGCTCGCTACCCTCTTCAAACGAACGGTCTATCTGGGAAATGAAAATGAGGATTATGCCGCGCTCACATGCAAATGCCCGAAGCTTCCCAAGCTGGTCGTTAATGGCGGGCTTGCTCCTCTGTTCGTCCAACAATTGCAGGTAATCGATGACCGCCACGGAGTTCCTTGGCGCACTAGCCATGGCGGCGATAATGAAATCAGCATCGATATCGTCGGAAGTCTCGAGCTCCACTGAAGTGGCAAGTTTCTCGTCGCCCATCTCCTCAAGTCGATCGAGTGCCTGCTCCTGTGTCAGGTCGAGTGTGAAAAGAACGGCCCGCCGATCCTCCCGTGTCGCTTCCACAAGCAGATTGAGCGCGCAGAGTGTCTTTCCGTGCCCTGGCCGGGCAGCGAGTATCACAAGGTCGCCAGCTTCCATCTTCCCAAGAAGCCCTCCGGGCAGCGCCTTGGCAGCTGCCGCAGCAAGCTGACTCCATGAAACAAAACCCTCACGTCTCGCGATCCGGTCTTGCGCCTGATGGAGTGGAAGGTTGGCTTCGCGCGCCATCAATTTGGCGTGGCGCTTCAACTGATAAATCGGTGCAGATAGTTTCATCATGGAACCTCCGTTCCGAGCCTGAAACGCAACCCCTCCTTATGCGCGAGCTCGAACAGATAGTTCGATGATCATCAATTACCCTGCACGAACGGTGCTTCCCCGTCGGAGGGGGGAGGTTTGGGTCAACCTGCTACAGTGGTACGAACTGGCAGGTTAGTCAGCAACTCTCAGATCTCGGGTTTGCACAGCTGCTGCCAAAAGAGGTTTCGTCAAGCGAGTCCGGCCGCCCCCAACAAAGCCCGCGTACTCGCATCGAACTCAGCGTCGCCTCGCTCGATGTCATTCGCCATTTTCTTGCCCAGCTCGACGCCGAATTGGTCAAACGGGTTGATGCCCATCAGCACAGCATTGGCAAAGGTCCGGTGTTCGTGAAACGCGATAAGCGCGCCCAGCGTTGCGGCGTCCAGATCGTCGCATAACATCGTGGCGCTGGGGCGGTTGCCGGGGAAAGCCCGCGCGGGGTCTTTGCCATCGCTCGCCATATTGCCCCCCGCCATCAATGCCGCCCCTTGGGCGAAGCAATTGGTCAGAAGGATACGGTGATGCGCGGGGTCGAGCATGTCGCCCGGCGCAATGCTGGCGATGAAATCAACAGGGATCAAATGGGTACCCTGGTGCAGTAACTGGAACACGGCGTGCTGCGCATCGGTACCCACACCGCCCCATGTCACCGGCGCCGTCGGGCCATCGACAGGCTCTCCGGCTGCGGTTACGCGCTTGCCATTGCTCTCCATCTCCAACTGCTGGAGGTAGCTGGGAAACAGCGCGAGGCGTTCGTCATAGGCAAACACGGCACGGGTCTGGCAGCCGCGAACACGGGTATAGTATTGATCGGCGAAGGCGGCGCGTAACGGCAGGTTGGCCCTGCCCTCGGTGCTCGCAAAATGCTGGTCGACCATCTGCGCCCCTGCAAGCATCGCCTCGAACTCGTCCCAGCCCGCACCTAGCGCAACCGGAAAGCCGATGCTCGACCACAACGAATAACGCCCACCGACGCTTTCCATAAACGGCAGGACGCGCGTTTCATCGACGCCCCATTCGACTGCCTTTTCAGGACTTGCGGTCAGAGCCACCACCCGGCCCGAGGGATCATCCACTCCATTATCGCCCAGCCATTTGAGCGCGCTGGCCGCATTGGTCATAGTCTCGATCGTGGTGAACGTCTTTGAAGCGACTGCCAGCATGGTCGTTTGCGGATCGCAAAGGGCAAAGGCTTGTTCCAAAGCAACCCCATCGATGTTGGACACAACATGCACATCGACCTTGGCCAGATCGCGGGTCAATGCGTCTACCGCCAGATCGGGGCCCAAAGCACTGCCGCCGATCCCGATATGGATCAGATGCTTCACTTCGCCCAATGCGCCATCATGGATGGCATCGACCAGCATTTTCATCCGGGCGAGCAGTGCTTGGGCTTCCTCGACAGACGCCTCTGCTCCGGTTCCACGCGGCGCAGTATGCTCAGCGGCGCGGCCTTCGGTGGCATTGATTTTCGCGCCGGAGAGAAGCTTCGCGCGCGCTGCAGAAAAGTCGACTGCGCTGGCAAGCTCTTCGAATCCGCCGAGAAGCTCGTCGTCGAGGTGCGTTTTGGTCCAATCAAACAGAATGCCGCCAGCGGTCAGATCCTCGCCCCAGTCGATCCGGCCACTCAGTTTGGCCACGCGGGCATCATCGGCGGCGAAAAGGTCCGCCAGCGCATGCAACTTTACGCCCCTGATCCGATCCCATGCCGCACCGATCGCATCCCCTGCTGCCTTTGCCATCGCACAAATTCCTCTTGCCACTCGTTCCCTCGCGCCTAGGGAAGCGCCCAATGAATGAAAAGACCGAAACTCTGGCGAATACGGATGCGCAGGAGGATGCGCCCGCAAAAGACAGCTGGGGCGGCTTCCTGACATTGATCCTGTGCGTTGTCCTGTTGTCACTCGCCTTTCGCAGTTTCGCCTTTTCCATGTTCAACATTCCAAGCGAGAGCATGCTGCCGCGATTGATGAACGGGGATTACCTCGTCGCGAGCAAATGGAACTATGGTTATACCAGCAAGTCCCTCCCGTTCGATTTGCCTCTGATTCCAGGCCGGTGGTTCGCAGCCGAGCCAGAGCGCGGCGATGTGGTGATTTTCAAGCATCCGGTCGATGGCACGGACTATGTCAAACGGGTGATCGGCCTGCCGGGTGATCTGGTGGAAATGCAGGGCGGTCAGGTCGTCCTCAATGGGAACCCGGTCCCGAAAGCAGCCATCGACGATATCGTGATCCCGGTTTCAGCCAACACGCGCTGCGCCTGGGGCGCACAGCAAGAAGCGCTTTCCGATGGCCGGCTGCAATGCCGCTATTCCGCGTTCCGTGAGACGTTGCCGGGCGGCAAGAGCTACCGCGTGCTCGATTTCGGCTTGTCTCCGAAAGACAATTGGGGGCCAGCCATTGTTCCCGACGGTACGATGTTCCTGCTGGGCGACAACCGTGACAATTCGCAGGACAGCCGCTTTACGCCCGAGCCGGCAGGCGGAGTCGGGTTTGTTCCGCAATCCCTCTTGGTGGGCAAGGCGCAACGTATTGTCTGGTCGACCGACGGCGGGGCCGAATGGCTCAAACCATGGACATGGTTTTCTGCCGCCCGATCTGAGCGTATGTGGGATGCCATATGAGCACATCGCACGACACCTTAGCGCCTGAAACCAGGGAATGGCTGATCGCATCCGGCTTCGCCGTTGATGATGAGGAATTGTGGCTGGAGGCGCTGACCCATGGCAGCACCGGAGCAATGCGCGATTACCAACGGCTGGAATTCCTCGGCGACCGGGTTCTGGGCCTCGCCATCTCTGACTGGCTGTTCCGTCGCAATGGCGGCACCGAGGGTGCTCTCGCCCAGCGGCTCAATGCACTGGTCAGCAAGAGCGCCTGCGCCCGTGCTGCTCGCGGTTTGGGCGTCAGCGAACATGTCGTGCTGGGCAAGCAAGCCCGCGAAGATGGCGCAGCCAAGAGCACCAATATCCTCGGCGATGTGATGGAATCGCTGCTCGGCGCAAGCTATCTTGAGAACGGCTTTGGCGCGACGGCCAGTCTGATTCATACGCTCTGGGATGACCAGGTCGAGGGGCAGACCGGCCGTTCCAAACACCCAAAATCCGCCTTGCAGGAATGGGCCGCCGGCAACCAGCGCATGCCGCCTGATTACACGCTGGTAGACCGTTCCGGCCCCGATCATGCCGCACGGTTCACTGTGCAGGTCAGCGTCCACAATGTCGGCAGCGCCGAAGCGACCGCCGCCAGCAAGCAAGAAGCCGAAACACAGGCCGCCAAGGCCTTCATGGAGCAATACGGTTGAACACTGACACCCCGCCAGACAATGCCACCCGGTCCGACACGAAATGCGGCGTCGTCGCCGTGCTGGGCGCACCCAACGCGGGCAAGAGCACGCTGGTAAACCAGCTGGTCGGCCAGAAAGTGGCCATCACCAGCGCCAAGGCGCAGACTACCCGCGCCCGGATGCTGGGCATTGCCCTGCACGAGAGCGAAGGCGTGAACACGCAGATGATCCTGGTCGATACGCCCGGCATCTTCGCACCGCGTCGCAGGCTGGACCGCGCCATGGTCAGTGCGGCCTGGGAAGGCGCCGAGGCGGCCGATGCCGTGTTGCTGATGGTCGATCCAATCAAACAGCGCCGGCACGAGCTGGAGCCGTTGCTGGAAACTCTCGCCGAACGGCCCGAGCGCAAGATCCTGGTGATCAACAAGGTCGACAAGGCGGTGAAGGAACCCATGCTGGCTCTAGCGCAAGATCTGGGCGCAAAAGTGAACTTTGACGAGATCTACTTTGTCTCCGCACTGACTGGCGATGGTGTCCCGGAATTGAAGGATGCGCTCGCCGCGCTAATGCCGGAAGGCCCCTGGCACTATCCCGAAGATCAGGTGAGCGATGCTAGCGAGCGCCTGCTGGCGACCGAGATCACCCGCGAACAACTCTACCAGCAGCTGCACGAAGAGCTGCCCTATGACAGCGCCGTGCGGCCCGAGAAATACGAGCAGCGCAAGGATGGCAGCGTCGAAATCCGCCAGCAAATCGTGATCGCCCGCGACAGCCAGAAGCCGATTGTCCTGGGCAAAGGCGGTCAACGCATCAAGGCGATCGGCGAGGCAGCGCGCAAGGAATTGTCAGAAGTGCTGGGCCAGAAGGTCCACCTCTTCCTCCACGTCAAAGTCGACGAACGCTGGGCCGACGACAAGGAAGTGTTCGAGGAAATCGGGCTGGAATGGGGGAAATAGGTGGCTGACCGACGACTGGCCAATTTCGTTCGTCGGTACACCACGCTTTCGAGCGCATTGGAAACCCTCAAGCAAGACAAGCTCGTCCTCCTCAGTCCTTCCAAATGGGACGATTCCAACGACACTTTCCTGATGGACCTTTATCGTTCGCAAGTGGAAGCCAGGTCGGTCCTGGCGATGTGCTGTACGATGGCTCGCGAAACCTATCACCATTGGCGCGTATTCACCGATGGCATTGAAGGCATTTGCATCGAGTTCAAGCGGGCCCCGTTAGAAGATGCAATCAGCGGACTCGCATCTGTTCGCGCCGGGCCGGTGGAATACCTGAAGGTCAAGGAACTGCGCGAACTCGGACCCGATCAGACCCACCGCCTCCCCTTTATCAAACGGGATGGCTATGCAGCCGAAATCGAGTGGCGCATCGTGGCCGAGTGTGACGAGGTCCATGAATTCAAGGACATTGCGATCCAGAAGGAATGGATCAACAGCATCACATTCAACCCGTGGATGCCGCCCAGCCTCGTTTCCAATCTGCGTGACATCATTCGGACGATCGCGCCTGACGCCAATTTCTCGCTCCGCGCGAGTAGCCTGACCAACAGCAAGCAATGGAAAGACGCCGGACGCGGGCTGGTCGCAAAGCCCGTCTAACGCTTCTTCGCCACCTTGATCTTCTGCTGCTTGGCGAAGCTCTTGGTTGATTCCTCGCTGCGGTTCAGGGCCTTGGCGATCTGCTTCAGGCCCTGCCCCTTGCTGGCGAGCAGCTTCAATCGTCCCGCCTCTTCCGCGTTCCAGGGCTGCTTGTGGCGGGTGAAATGCTCCTTGCTCACTACGCCTTCGCTGCCTTCTTTTTCGCGGGTGCCTTCTTCTTGGCTGGAGCCTTTTTCTTGGCTGGCGCCTTCTTTTTTGCCTTCTTTTTCACCGGCCCTTTTGCGACGCGAGCGTCGATCAGGGCAATGGCCTGCTCCTCGGTCACGTCTTCCGGCTTCACATCCTTGGGGATGGTCGCGTTGGTCGTGCCATCGGTCACATAGGGGCCATAGCGGCCCGGCAGGACCTTCATTTCGCCTCCGCTGGTGGGATGCTCCTTGAACGTCTTGATCGGCTCTGCCTTGGTCCGGCCACCGCCTTTCCGGTTGGCCGCCTGCGCAATCAGATCGACCGCGCGGTTCATGCCGATTTCAAAAATCTCGCGCGTATTCTGCAGCTTGCCATACTTGCCGTCGCAACGAACCGCCGGGCCGTAGCGCCACAAGCCGGCCTCGATTTCCTTGCCCGTCTCGGGGTGCTCGCCAACAATGCGCGGCAGGTCGAGCAGCTTGATCGCCCACTCCAGATCGAAGTCATCGAGATCTTTCGGAATGCTCGCGCGCTTGATATCCTTGCCCTCGCCGGTCTGGATATAGGGCCCAAAGCGACCTGTCTTGCGTTCGATCGGAAGGCCAGTCTCGGGATGATTGCCAAGCACCGCATCTTCGGCTGCATCTTCGCCATCAGCACCCGGCTGGGCAAAGCGACGGGTGAATTTGCATTCGGGATAATTGGCGCAGGCGATGAAGGCGCCAAACTTGCCGCCTCGTAATGAGAGGCGCCCGTTTTCGCGACCTTCCTTGTCGCATAGCGGGCAAAAACGCGCCGGTTTGCCATCCTCCCGTTCGGGGAAGAGATAGTCCGACAGATACTCGTCGAGCACCTCCGTCACTTCGGACGGGAGCTTCTCCATCACCTCGTCGGCTTTGGGCTTGAAGTCCTTCCAGAACTTGGCGAGCAAATCCTTGTAGGCTTCACGCCCGTCAGACACGACGTCGAGCTCGTCTTCCAGTCCCGCAGTGTAGTCGTAGGCTACATAGTTGGGGAAGAACCGCTCCAGGAAGGATGTCAGGAGACGACCCGATTCCTCTGCAAAGAAACGGTTTTTCTCGACCCGGACATAGTCCCGATCGCGGATGGTCTGGATCGTCGATGCATAAGTCGACGGACGCCCGATGCCGAGCTCTTCCAGCCGTTTGACCAGTGACGCTTCGCTGAACCGCGGCGGTGGCTGGGTGAAGTGCTGGTTGGCCTCGACATCCTTCTTGGCCGGCACATCACCTTTATTGACGACAGGCAGCAAGCCCTCTTCGTCATCATCCTTGTCGTCCTGACCTTCTTGGTAGACTGCGAAGAAGCCGGGGAATTTGACCACCTGGCCGGTGGCACGCAATTCATGCTGACCGGTGCCGTCGCGCAGGGTTATGGTCGTTCGCTCCAGGCTGGCCCCCGCCATCTGGCTGGCCATCGCGCGCTTGTAGATAAGCGAGTAAAGTTTCGCCTCGTCACCCGAACCAGCAGCATCGCGGCTGAAATTGGTCGGCCGGATCGCTTCGTGCGCCTCCTGAGCATTCTTCGCTTTCGAACTGTAAAAGCGTGGTTTCTCGGGCAGATAGTGCCCGTCATAGCGTTCGCTGATCGCCTTGCGGCAGGCAGAGATAGCGCTGCCATCCATCTGCACACCATCGGTACGCATATAGGTGATCGCACCTGCTTCGTAGAGCGATTGCGCCAGTCGCATGGTGTGACTGGCGGAATAGCCCAGCTTGCGTGCAGCCTCTTGCTGAAGGGTCGAAGTAGTGAACGGAGGGGACGGGTTGCGCTTGAGCGGCTTGGTCTCGATCTCCTCGACCGTGAAACGTCCGTTCTCGACAGCAGTTTCGGCCGCGAGTGCGGAGCCCTCGTTGCCCAGGGTCAGCTTGTCGAGCTTCTTACCGTCATACTTTACCAGCCGCGCATCGAAGCCGGTGCCATCCTGCTCCAGCTTGGCGGTGATGGACCAGTATTCATCTGCCTTGAACGCTTCGATCTCGCGTTCGCGATCGACAATGATGCGAAGGGCCACCGACTGGACCCGCCCCGCACTCTTCGCCCCAGGCAGTTTGCGCCACAGCACGGGGCTGAGCGTGAAGCCGAACAAGCGGTCCAGCGCACGTCGCCCGAGATAGGCATCGACCAGATCCATATCGATATCGCGGGGCTTGCCCATCGCCTCGGTCACGGCAGTCTTGGTGATCGCATTAAAGGTCACCCGGTCGACATTGTCGGGCAAGGCTTTGCGCTTTTTGAGCAGCTCCAGCACGTGCCACGAGATGGCTTCGCCTTCCCTGTCAGGGTCAGTCGCGAGGACGAGGCGGTCTGATTTCTTCGCCGCATCGGCAATTGCCTTCACGTTGTCGCGGGTCCGCTTGTCCTGATAAACTTCCCAACTCATGGCGAAATCATCGTCGGGGCGAACCGCGTCATCCTTGCGCGGCAAATCTCGGACATGGCCGTAGCTAGCAAGAACCTTGAAGTCCTTGCCCAGATATTTCTCGATGGTCTTCGCCTTTGCTGGCGACTCAACAATCACAAGTTGCATGGTGGTTTGAAGCTGTCCCTACACGTGTACGTACGCGCGAAAGTGGGGTCGGGGGATTCGATCCGTCAAGCGTTTTGCAGAATTCTACGCAAATATCTCTTCCAACCGGTCCCCAGGGCCGGACAAAAGCGAATAGATCGCCAGTCCGATTGCGGTGGATAGAACGGTACCGGAGAACATGGCTGTATTGGCCACTAGCGAAACCGGTATGCTGATGACGCCTTCACCATCACTCAGATAGAAGTACATCCCGAGGCTTCCGACAAACATCAGAGTGGGGATGATGAGGGTGACTGCGATTGGCGCCATGTGGCCTTTCGTGGCGGCCCATGATTCAGAAAACGCGGCCGAAACCCCGTCATTATTGACCAGGCCAAAACCGTATAGGGGAGCCAGACGGATCAGAAGCAGCACGCCCGGGACGACAAGCAATACAAGGCCAGCCAGGATCGCAAAACCACTCAGCAACGATAGCCCGAAATAGGTGCCGAACCCACCATCAGGGCCCTCCGGATCCGGAGCAACCGCACCGACCATGGTAATAGTCAGGAAGTAACCCATCGCAATAGAGAGAATGGTGATGCCAAAATCCGCACCACCGGAACTCGCAGTGGCATCGACTGCTACCGAAGCAGCAACCATCACAGCCAGATAGATGGCCACCATTCTTGCTGAGGCCAGCGCGATGCGCATTGCCTCGTCAACAATCAAACCGATCCTTTCGCCGACGCTGTTGTCCGGATTCATAGGGCGACGATCTGCACGGTCACTCGAACACCTCGCTCACAGCTTCGGTATTGTCATTGAGCAGATAGAACACCCCGGTCGAGAAGGCGACGAATATGGCGCTGTAAAGGTTCTGTCCCAGAACCTCGACGACCGTCGCACCGGCAGATGTGCTTCCTAGCAGCGCAGTGGCAGGAATCGCGATCACGCCAAAGACCACCGTAATCGATATGCCGAGCACGACGGCGGCGAAGAAGATCGGCCAGCCTTTGCCACGGGTCAAATCCCAACTGCGGCCAAACGCATCCATAATCTTGGTATCGGTTCCGACAATGAAGGCGGAAGCCGCGATCCAGCGAACCAGCAGAATAATGCCGGGGATCACGAGGAGGAGAAAGCCGAGAGCGATGCCAAGTCCTGAAAGGATCGAGAAGCCGAGAAAACCCAGGAACCGGTTGCGACCGTTCGAAAAGCCGCGATGGGCGAGAATGTGGGCGAAAAAGAGATATTGCAGGACGAACACAACGATCCCGATGGCGAGCATCGCCAGGACGGCAATCACCCCATGATTGATGATGTTCGAATCGATCCGGAAGCCCCACGACACCGCATATTCGCTTTGGGTTACCCCGAACGCTAACGCCGGGATCGAGTTCAGAACGGTGAGCGCCAAGACATAGCCTGCCACCCACGGTGCTGCGTCGCGCAGGATTGCGAATGTCTCGCCCAGAAAGCCGGAGAAATCGGCATCTCTTCTTTTCATCGAACTCTCTCCCTCAAAGCCACAGACCTATGCGGCTAACGATACCCGGCCGCCGGCATGGCGTATCAATTGCCCCGATATCTCCAGCTCCAGCAAGGCCAATTGTACAGATGCGGAGCTTTCGCCTGATTGGCGAATGATCTCGTCGACTGCAACCGGCGCGGTGGAAAGCAGCGTGGCAATCTCTGCCGGTTGTGCCTCCGCCAACTCGTCGGGTGCATGGGCGAATTCCTCTGCCACGGCTTCCCGAAAAGTAGAGCGCGGTACGCCATCGAAACCCGATAGCAGTTCGACGACATCGCCCGGCGATTGGACCAGCATCCCCCCTTCGCGGATCAGCTGATTGCACCCTTGGGATCGCGCATCCAACGGGCTGCCAGGAATGGCCATGACCTCGCGTCCCGCCTCTCCAGCCAGACGCGCGGTGATGAGCGAACCGGATTTGGGCGCTGCTTCGACCACCAGAGTCCCCGCAGCGAGACCAGCAATGATACGGTTCCGGCTTGGGAAGTGGCTGCCGCGTGGCTCGGTGCCCGGCGGTTGCTCTGCCAGCAGCAAGCCCTCGTCAGCGATCCGCTCCTGCAAATCTGCATGCTGCGGCGGGTAGGCAATATCGATGCCACTTGCGATCACCCCGATGGTACCGGGGAACGCCCCTTCATGCGCCGCCCCGTCGATACCGCGGGCCAGCCCGGAAACGACTGTAAAGCCCTCGCCAGCAAGACCGTTTGCAAATTCGCGCGCCAGCTTGATCGCAGCGACAGAGGCATTGCGAGCCCCCACCATCGCCACGCAGGGCTTCTGGGCGAGATCCAGATTGCCACGCCAGGTCAGGATCGGGGGCGCTCCGGCCATTTCTGCCAGAAGCGAAGGATATTCCGGTTGATCGTGAAACAGATATTTCGCGCCTGCCTGACGCACGGCGTCAACTTCGCGCTCGATCCGTTCCCGCTTGGCTGGGCGGTATTGCCGACCACCCTTCTTGCCCAGATCCGGCAGCCCCTCCAGAGCAGCATCAGCTGATCCGAAACGCGCTAGCAATTGGGCATAGGACACCGGCCCGATATTGGGCGAGCGTAGCAAGCGAATGCGCGCAAATGCCTCGGCCTGGGAAAGACCGCTCACTTCTTGCTGCCGACCCTGGGTTCCTCACCCTTGATCAGACGCTGGATGTTTTCGCGGTGGAGAGCGATGATGATGGCTGCGATGATCGCTAGTGATGGCACGAAAGTAGGTTTGTCGATCCACCAGGCGGCTCCAACCGCTGCCACAACCGCGCTGATGCCGGCGACAGAGCTGATTCGGAAAATCGCCAGCATCGCGATCCATACCCCGGCATAAGCCAGCCCGATTTGCCAGGCGAGACCAAAGGCGACACCCGCATTGGTGGCCACGCCCTTCCCGCCCTTGAACCTCAGCCAGACCGGGAAACAGTGGCCGATTACTACAAACAGCGCCGTCCAGCCTACATCATACCAGAACCAGTACCAGGCGAGGGAGACCGCCAGCAGCCCCTTGCCCAGATCGAGCAGCAGCGTCGCCGCGGCCAGACCCTTGTTGCCCGTGCGCAGGACATTGGTCGCCCCGATATTCCCGCTGCCGATATCGCGCACATCGCCCATTCCGGCGATCTTGGTGAGAAGCAGGCCAAACGGAATGGACCCGAGCGTGTAACCCAATACAGCTGCCAGCAGCATATCGGTTGTGATGTCCATCAGCGTATTGCCCCCCTTTTTGCAGCCATATCAGCAGTAGTATCTTAGGCACATAACTTGCATTCGGGCCACGGAAAAATAAGGAGACATCTCCGAACCGGGGGAACTCATTCTGTCATGGCCCAATCTGTCGATCCGACTGCCCCGATCCTGATCCTTGATTCAGGGCTTGGTGGCCTGACTGTTCTTGGCGAAATCCGCCAGATTCTGCCCACTGCGTCGCTCATCTACGCCGCCGACTATGCCGGTCTGCCCTATGGCACCAAATCGGAGGCAGAGGTGGCCGCGCGGGTCTGTGGCTTGCTTGGACGGATGAGCGAGCGTTACAAGCCGCGCGCGATTTGCATCGCCTGCAACACCGCCAGCACAATCGCGCTCGAAATGGTGCGCGACGTGCTGGAGGTGCCGATTGTCGGCACTGTGCCGGCCATAAAACCTGCCGCTGCGATAACCCGAACCGGCACCATCGGATTGCTGGGCACAGCGGCCACCATCCGCCAACCCTATGTCGATCGACTGGAAGCAGATTTCGCAGCTGACAAGCGGCTCGTCCGGCATGCTGCCCCCGGGCTGGTCGACCTGGCCGAGGCGAAACTGCGCGGCGATGCGGTCGATCCAATGGCCATTCGCAGCGAAGTTTCAGGGTTGCTGGAAGCCGATGGCGCTAGCGATATCGATACTGTCGTTCTAGCCTGCACCCACTTCCCGCTTCTCGAAGCAGAGCTGGCAGAAGTCTTCGGGCCTGAAGTCCAGTTCGTGCACGGTGCCGCGGGTATCGCACGGCGGATGGCCACCGTCGTGCACGGGCAGCAGTTTGCCCCGCCACCCCATCACCGCGCTGTCACCACCGGAGAGGTTGCGCGCTTGCATGGTCTTGCGCCGCTCTTCGCCCGTTTCGGCTTCGAGACGATAGAGCAATTCTAGATGAGCAACCGCCCCGCCATCGCCGAAACGAGCATGGAGCGGCTGGCGGAATTGCGCGGCGACATCACCAAGGACGTCCTCGAAATCTACTATCGCCGTTTCCCCGATGCGCGCGAATCGTTTCGGGTTCATGGCCTTGGCGATGTAGCGGAGCTTGAAGGGCGGATGGTCACCACCACGGCTTTCAACCTGTTGACCTGGGCGCAGGATCGTCCTGTCGCGATGATCGAACAGGGCACAACGATCGTCCACCACCACGATACGTTGCTGGTCGGCCCGCAATGGTATCTCGGCATGATCGATGCTGTACTGGAAGTGCTGTTCGAGACAATCCCGACTTCCGCGACCGAAGAGCGGGCCCTTTGGTTCCGGGTCCGGGCCGAAATCGCGGATTTCATCGATTCTGTCCGGCCCGAGTTCTGGCGTCCGGACAAAGACGGAGCATTGCCGCCCTTTTCCGGATCCTGATCGCTCCCGAAACATCTCGTTGCGAACCGTTCGCAAAGATCGTGGTGGAATCCTGCGAATATCCTGACTATCTGCCGTACCAAGCTCATGAATTACGACCAGATCTTCGACCAAGCGATCGACCGGCTCCATGCCGAAGGACGCTACAGGGTCTTCATCGACATCCTGCGCAACAAGGGCGCTTACCCCAATGCGCGGTGTTTCCACGGCCATAACGGCCCCAAACCGATCACGGTCTGGTGCTCGAACGATTACCTCGCAATGGGCCAACACCCCAAAGTTATCGAAGCGATGGAAGAGGCGCTACACGATGTCGGCGCCGGTTCTGGCGGCACCCGCAATATCGGTGGCAACACCCACTACCATGTCGAGCTGGAAGAAGAGCTTGCCGATCTCCACGGCAAAGAAAGCGCGCTGCTGTTCACCAGCGGCTATGTCTCCAACGACGCGACGCTTTCCACGCTTGCCAAATTGCTTCCGGGCTGCGTGATTTTCTCCGACGAGCTTAACCACGCCAGCATGATCGCCGGCATCCGCAATTCCGGCTGCCCCAAACGCGTGTTCCGGCATAACGACTTGGAGCATCTGGAAGAGCTGCTTGCCGCAGAAGACCCGGACACGCCCAAGGTCATCGCGTTTGAAAGCGTGTATTCGATGGATGGCGATGTCGCCCCGATCCACGCAATCTGCGATCTGGCAGAGCGATACAACGCCCTCACCTATATCGACGAGGTCCATGCGGTTGGCATGTATGGCGATCATGGCGGGGGTATTAGCGAACGGGACGAAGCCGCCCACCGGATCGACATTATCGAAGGTACGATGGGCAAGGCGTTCGGCGTGATGGGCGGTTATATCGCAGCCGATACCAAAATCGTCGATTGCATCCGTTCTTACGCACCCGGCTTCATTTTCACGACTTCGCTCAGCCCCGCGCTGGTTGCAGGCGTTCTGGCCTCGGTAAAGCATCTCAAGGCATCAAGCGAAGAGCGTGATGCCCAGCAGGCCAACGCAGCCATGCTGAAACAGAAATTCCGCGACGCAGGCCTGCCGGTGATGGACAGCACAACCCACATCGTGCCGCTCATGGTCGGCGATCCGGTTCGCGCCAAGAAGATCAGCGATATCCTGCTCGCAGAATACGGCGTCTACGTGCAGCCAATCAATTTCCCCACCGTCCCGCGCGGCACAGAGCGGCTACGCTTCACGCCCGGCCCTGCCCACAGTGAAGCCATGATGGCCGAGCTGACAGAGGCACTGGTCGAAATCTGGGACCGGATGGAACTGGAATTACAACGGGCGGCATAAGACCGCCGAATTGATCGCCGGGTCGCTTCCGATCGAAAAGGAAGAGGAGGCGATACAATGACATTGATACACGGGGTCCGTTGGAAACTGAAAGCCAGCGCGGACCATCGCAGATTTGTGGCCGAGCGTCTGCTGGGTTTGAAGCAAGCCCTCGGAGACGAGATCCACGGCTCGACCGACGAAAACTCCCTTCGCCTTGCAACGTGGAACCTGATGCATTTCGGGAGTGGCGGCGGCTATGACCGCACCGTCGAGTCCATGTTCTATATCGCCGAGATCATCGATCATTTCGATCTGGTCGCACTTCAGGAAATCAACCGGGATCTGCGCAAGCTGGAAGACCTGGTAGACAATTATCTCGGCAATGACTGGGACTATCTCGTTACTGACACGTCCGGCGGGCACGGTGATCGCAAGGATGCTGGCAATGATGAACGGCTCGCATTCCTTTACCGCAAATCCAAAGTCAGTTTTCGCAAGGAAGTCGGCGAGATCGTGTTGCCCGAAGGCCAGGAAATCGCAGCTCCGGATGCCGATGGCACGTCCCGCCATGTACAGTTTGCGCGCACGCCTTTCACCGTCGCGTTCAGGGCAGGCTGGCTCAAATTCAAGCTTTGCACGGTCCACATCTTTTACGGCGACAGCAGCAACTCTTCGGCCAAGATGCGCCAACGCCGGGACGAGATTCGAAAAATCGCGGAATTTCTGGCTGAGCGGCAGAAGCGCGAACGCGATGCCATGATCGATTCCGCAAGAGAAGCCAATTGGGCAGCTCCCGAAGAGGGCGGCTGGGCGTCAAATTACATTCTGCTCGGCGATTTCAACATCGTTTCGCCAGAACATGAAACGATGGAAGCCCTGGAGGGCGAAGGCTTCACTGTCGCGACCAAACCGCTCAAATCCAATCTGGGCAACAACAAGCATTACGACCAGATCGCCTATCGTGCTGCGCACCCGGACTTTGAGGTGGTGCAATCCGGCGTTTTCGACATGCTGCAACATGTTTACCGCGATGTAGACGCGGCCCATTATGTCGAGACAGTCAAGGTGCCCAAGCTGCTGGAGAAGGGGCGCAAGGGCGCCAAAGCCGAGGGATATTTCAAACGCTATTACCGTCGCCATCAAATGTCGGACCACAAATTGCTGTGGAGCGAGATTTCCATCGACTATTCGGAGGATTATCTGCAGGCTGTCATCAACGAGGAATAGCAGGGAATCTCCATAACATGACCGAAACAACCATGACCTATGACGAGGTCGTGCTCGGGCGGCGTTCGATACGCGGCTATCTGGACAAGCCAGTCCCGCAAGAATTGATCGAAGAGGTGTTGGCGATGGCGATGCGTTCGCCGTCTTCGATGAACACGCAGCCCTATCATTTTCATGTCATCACCGGTGAACCGCTCGACCGAATTCGCAAGGGCAATACCGAGCGCATTCTTGCAGGTGAACCGGACAGTCGGGAATTCCGCAAAGGGCATCCTTTCCAGGGCATCCACCGTGACCGTCAGGTGGGCTGCGCAGTCCAACTGTTCGAGGCGATGGGGATCGAGCGCGACGACAAGGAAAAGCGGCAGGACTGGGTGCTGCGCGGCTTCCGTCAATTCGATGCGCCGGTTTGCGTAATCGTTACCTATGACAAAGAGCTTTCCGACGCAGACGACACCGTATTTGACTGTGGCGCTGCCACCACTGCGCTGGTGAACGCGGCTTGGTCGCGCGGGCTCGGTTGCGTGATCAATTCGCAAGGGATCATGCAGTCTCCGGTAGTGCGCGAACATGCCGGCATTCCTGACGATCAGGTCATCATGAAGGCTGTCGCGCTGGGCTGGCCTGATCCGGATTTTCCCGCCAATCCGGTCAAGATCACTCGCCGCGAGGTTTCGGAGGCAGCGCGTTTCGTAGGGTTTGACTGAACTGGCATCTCGCGGCACTCTGCCCCCAAGGGAGAGTTCGACATGGCCACCACAGCCGACAAGTTTGATCGTGAAACGCTGGATACGGGATCGCTCGACATCCGGCCTTTGACGCCGGCCATCGGGGCCGAGATACATGGTATCGACCTGGGCCAGGCCAATGTCGCCGACAGCATTGCGGCGATCCGTGCGGCGCTGCTGAAATATGGTGTGATCTTCTTCCGTGATCAGGAACTCACACAGGAACGGCATATCGCCTTCGCGCGCCATTTCGGCGATCTGGAGGTTCATCCTGCGACGCCGAGGGATCAACCCAATCCCCAAGTTCTAAGGATCGCGCACGGGCCGAACAGCCGGGGCCAGGAAAACAACTGGCATTCGGACGTGACCTGGCGTGAAGAGCCCTCGCTCGGTTCGATCCTGCTCGCGCGTGAAGTCCCCGAAGTCGGCGGCGATACGCTGTTTGCGAACATGCACCTCGCCTACGAGCGCCTGAGCCCCAAAATGCAGCAATTCTGCGAAGGTCTGATCGCGGTGCATGACATTTCCCGGGTCTTCGCCAAGCGTTTGAACAAGGCGCCAGAGGATCTGCACGAGAAATACCCGCCAATGCGGCACCCGGTCATCCGCACCCACCCCGAGACCGGTGAGCGTGTGATCTACGTCAATACGGCTTTCACCAGCCATATCGAGGGGCTCTCGGCAGCCGAAAGCCGTTGGCTGCTCGATCACTTATTCGCGACCGCGAAGGACGTGGAAATCCAGTGTCGTTTCCGATGGCAGGCCGGTTCGATCGCTTTTTGGGACAACCGCGTGTGCCAACATCTCGCAGTGAGCGACTATTTCCCGGCGCGCCGTGTGATGGAACGTGTGACGATTGCCGGCGACAAGCCGTTTTTCCGGGCCAATTGACGACGTTTCACTGGCGCAGAAACTGATTCCTTATCCGGATGGTAACCATTCATGGCCTACGCAGGCCCTGCACGTCATCGCCCGGTATAAGAGAGAAGCGCCTCCAATATGTCTGTTCGTAGCCTGTTCCAGGGCAAATCGCCCCGAAATGGCGAAAGTGGCACCGCCAAGAATCAAGGCGATGTCATCACCCGCAAGGACACAGCCCGCCGGCTCGAAGTCCTTGAGGATATCGAACAAGCAGGAATTGGCTGGATCTGGGCGAGCGATGCCGAAGGCCGGCTGATCTATCTCACTGACGGCGCGCTCGAGAAGTTGGACAGGCAATCTGGCGATGTTCTGGGCCAGAAGATTGTCGAACTGTTTGAAACCGACCCCGATAATCCGGATGGCGGCACATCACGTCCGCTCAATTTCCAGCTCAAGGCGCATAACAAGCTGAGTGATCTGGTCGTCCGGTTCGCACTCGAAAAATCGCGCCACGAAGTGAAGCAGACCTGGTGGTCGATCACCGCGCATCCCAAATTCGATGATGCCGGAAATTTCCAGGGCTATCGCGGCAACGCCAAAGACATCACCGTCGAGTATGAGCGTAAACTGATCGACACCAAACTGGCCGAATATGACTCGCTTACCGGCCTCGCCAATCGCCACTATATGAACAAGCGGCTTGAGAATGTTCTCGCTGCTTACAAAACCGCCAAACGCGCCTGTGCACTGCTGATGCTGGATTTGGACAAGTTCAAGCAGGTCAATGACACGATGGGGCACCCGGCAGGCGACGCCGTTCTGGTGCAGGCTGCCGAGCGGCTCAGATCGATTATCGGAGACCGCGGTGAAGTCGGGCGCCTGGGCGGCGACGAATTCCAGATCATCATTCCCGACATCGACGATCGCGGGACGTTGGGCGAGATTGCCGAGAAGATCATCAAGATCGTCTCGCAACCCTACCCCGTTGAAGACGACAAGCGGGCGGTAATCGGTACCTCGGTCGGTATCGCAGTCGCGCCCTATGACGGGGTCGAACGCGAGGAGCTGGTCAAGGCATCGGATCTCGCATTGTACGCTGCCAAAAATGGCGGCCGCGGACAATATCGCTTCTACAATTCCGACCTCAAGGATGAAGAGGAAGAGCGCCAGGCCCTGCTTGACGACTTGCGGCTCGCCCTCGCCGCTGGCGAGCTTGAGCTCCACTACCAACCTGTGGTTTCGATTACCGACAACACCGTTGTGTGCATGGAAGCCCTGATGCGCTGGCAGCATGAGGAACGCGGCTTTGTCAGCCCCGATGTTTTCATTCCGGTTGCCGAAGATTCCGATCTTATCAATCAGATGGGCGAATGGGCCCTGCGCCAGGCATGTAACGACGCCAAGGAATGGCCTTCGACGGTCAGGGTCGCGGTCAATGTCTCGGCGGTCCAGTTTGCGAATAAGGGGCTTCCGGAAATCGTCGCCAATGCATTGGCGCACACCGGGCTCTCGGCAGACCGCCTCGAACTCGAGCTGACCGAAAGTGTGTTTCTGGGCGACACTGACGCCACCGAGGAGACTTTCAAGACCCTCAAGGGCCTGGGTATTCGCCTGGCACTCGACGATTTCGGCACCGGTTATTCGTCACTCAGCTATCTGCGATCTGCCCCGTTCGACAAGATCAAGGTCGATCGCAGCTTCGTCGATTCCTGTACCGAAGAAGAACAAAACAGCGCCAAGATCATTGCGGCTATTGTCGGTCTTTCCAATGCATTGAGCATGGAGACAACCGTCGAAGGCGTAGAAGCATTTGACCAGCTCGAGGTGGTCCGCTCCAAAGGGGCAACGCTGGTGCAAGGCTGGCTCTATGCCAAGGCCATGCCGCAGGAAAAAGTGCTGAAGCAGATCGATTCCGGATCCTTCAAGATCGAGCCCGAAGGCCCCGATCGCCACCGTCAGGAACGTCGCTCGGTGTTCCGCCGGATCGGGGTGATCCACGAAGATCACCGCTACAACGCTGTCATGCGCGACTTGTCGACCAAGGGCTCTCGCATCGAAGGCCTCGCCGGTGTTCCCACCGGTACCCCGCTCGTGCTCGATTTGGGCGCAGGCCAGCTGGTCGTTTGCGAAGTGCGTCGCTCGACCGATGCCATTATCGCAGTGGAATTTGAAACGCCGCTGGTCAGTGATGGTGCGGGTGGGCTCGTGACCCGCCACCGGGTATCGCCCTATGCGCTTGCGGCCGCAGGCATGCCACTGACGTCTCTTCCCAATGGCAGCTATCCGCTGCAACAAATGCATGGCGCATCCACATCCAAGCCGCAATTCCTCGAAGTCCAGGTCGGCAACGGATAGGGAAGAACTGCCCCAAGCCATTGCAATTGCACCGGACACGAGCGATATGCAGTGTATGGGACCGGACTCAAACAGCCCTCCGCCGAGCCAATCGGATGACACGGAAGTCACTGATCCCGCTGCGATTCCGCAGCCCGATCAATGGGTGCTTGACCTGATTGAAGCGAGCCCGATCGCCTCGGTCGTGTCCGATCCCCGACTGCCCGACAATCCGCTGGTCGCCATCAACAAGGCATTTGCCGATCTGACCGGCTATGAAGAAAGCGAATGCGTCGGTCGCAATTGCCGGTTCCTGTCCGGATCGGGAACCGAACCATGGCTGACCGAAAAGATCCGTGAAGGCGTGCGCGAACATAAGCCGGTCTTGGTTGAGATCCTCAATTACAAGAAAGACGGATCGCCATTCCGCAACGCCGTCTTGGTCGCGCCGATTTACGATGACACAGACGAATTGCTCTATTTCCTCGGCAGCCAGGTCGAGGTTGACGATGACCAACCCAATATGGGTATGGCCCGCCGGGAAAGAGCGGCCGAGATGCTCAAAACGCTGTCTCCGCGTCAACTCCAGGTGACGACATTGGTCGCATCAGGCCTGCGCAACAAGCAAGTCGCGGCGGAGCTTGGCCTGTCTGAAAAGACGGTCAAGATGCACCGCGGCTTGGTGATGGAAAAGCTTGGCCTGCGGACAAGCGCTGATCTTGTGAGGATTGCGGTCGAAGCTGGAATCTAGTGCATTTGGTGCAACACAAGCCACGGACCAAGGTCCATCTTTTGCATCTATTCGAATCGGCCTAATTAAAAACAGTGCCCGGGGCCGGTTGATGATTGTTTCCTCCTGTCCCTCCCGAAGCGTCTTTTGACCGGCCCGGCACATCCCCTTGGTGTGAGACGCAAGCCGCCTCTAACGCACCGGGCCCGAAAGGGTCGCAAAACAGGACCGCCGCGACTGATCCCGTCTGCGGCGGTCTTTTTATTCGCCATCCACGCGAGAAGCAGCATTAGCACCGATCAGGTAGGGCATTACCTCCACCAGGCGATAGCCTGGCATGCGTTCGGCAAAGTGGCGTAGCCAGGCCGAATGGCCGCTACCCACAATTACCAAGACCCGGTCCCCTGGCTGTGCGACCTTGTTCAGCTTGGCGAACATCTTGGCATTGCGCATATACCAATAGGCATTGAGCTCAGCGCCGGGTTGGGCATCGCCATCGCCGATCGACAGCAAGCTGTAATAGAGCTTGTGATGCTGCGCCTCGACCAGATCGGGACGATTGTGAAAGATGAGTGATCCTGCGATTGTCTGGTCTGGCAAGCGCGCCTGCTCTGCGGAAATTTGCTCCTGCAGATCAGCGAACAGGCTGGTCAGGATAGCCTCCTGTCCATTTGCCCGGGCGAATTGCTGGACCGACTGCAAAGGGAAGTAATCAGGCTCATCGCCCTCGGGTTGCTCATCAAATCCGAACACAGCCCGGTGTCCCATCGCCCGGGCCAGCCGGTACCCGATCTGCACACTCTCGTTGCGAGACGTGCTCAGCAACGTGTCTGTGTCAGCATAGTCGGCAAGTTCGAAGTCCGGGCCGGATGCCCTCGCCTCCACGACCACCCGTGTCGGCGCCCATTGAGCGAGAGTATTGGAGAGGGTCGCGATTTCCTTCTGGCGGCGCGGACTGAGAACGTCGTCGACCTCCATATTAACCGCATCGCGGCCTGGATTGGCGAAGTGGTAACTGCCCAGGATCATGACCTCGACCGGATCGGGCGTGTCCGTCCCCTGCGCCATGAGCGAGGTTGGCAGCGTAAAAGCCAGCAGGGTTGCCAGAAACCGTATCACCATCAAACAGACTCCTTATCGTATTACTGATGTAATACAGTAAGGATGCAACGGTCAACGGCGCTAGCGTAGGCTCACAACATTGTCGCTGGCAGGCAGCACTCGATCGCCACGATAGAGACTGGCCATCGGTTCGTCCTCCACCACATACTGTTCCGCATTGCCGAACCCGTTGAACCCGGTTTTCATGGCCGCGCCATAGGCACCCAGCATCCCGACCTCGATGAAGTCCCCCGCCTGAATGTCTTCCGGCAGCAGGAATGGCCCCTCCATGAAATCCGCATCATCGCAAGTCGGCCCATAGAAGGAAAAGCCTATCTCGGGCTTGATCAGATCATCTTCCAGCGCCTTGACCGGGAATTTCCATCCTACATGCGCTGCATCGTAGAGGGCCCCGTAAGCGCCATCATTGATATAGAGTTCTTCGCCGCGGCGTTTCTCAACCCTGACGACAAGGGAGGAGTATTCTGCGCTCAGAGCGCGTCCCGGCTCGCACCACAATTCAGCATTATAGGCGATCGGCAGCGCTTCGAAATGCTTGTGGATGATCTCGAAATAGTCTTCCAGCGGAGGAGGATCGAGTTCGGGATAAATACTGGGGAAGCCGCCGCCGACATCCACCATATCGATCACCACGCTCGCATCGGCAATGGCTGCGCGGGCACGCTCGATTGCCTGCACGAATGCAAACGGCGTCATCGCCTGGCTGCCGACATGGAAACACACACCCAGCCAATCGCAATGCTGGCGGGTCGCTTGCAACAGTGCCGGGGCTTCAGTCAGGTCACAGCCGAACTTGCTGGCCAGCGACAATTCGGAATATTCCGAAGAAACCCGCAAGCGCACACACAATTTCAGATCGGTCGCCGGATTGCCGGCATCGTCTGCACAAGCAGCCACGATTTTTTCAAGCTCTTCCAACGTGTCCAGGCTGAACGTGCGGCAGCCATGCTTGTGATAGGCCTCTGCAATCGCACGCGGCGTTTTGACCGGATGCATGAAGCACAAATGCGCACCGGGCAGCGTTTCACGCACCAGACGCACCTCTGCAATCGAGGCCACATCATAATGCGTCACCCCGTTCTCCCACAGGACCTGCAACAGGTCGGGCGACGGGTTTGCCTTTACGGCATACAGCGACTTGCCCGGAAACTTCTGCACGAAGAATCGGGCGGCGCGTGCGGCGGCATGCGGGCGGTTGAGGATAATGGGTTCGTCCGGCGCTAGGGCGCGAACTACAGCCTTGGCATCTGGATAAATGTGCAACTCAAGGGACCCCCAGAAGGTTTAGGTTCTGACCGTATGTCGATGTAGGGCTGCCTTGCGGTTATTGTCCCTTGGGGCAGAGCGCGCGCCTATAAGCGAGTGGCGCGGAATCGCAAATCAAAAAATGCATCCAATGCGCGCGTTCTTGCCCGGTCAGAATGACACTTGGGGAACCTGGTCCACCGTGCCCTTCTCGCTGTCATCGAGGCGATGAAAATCGGCTTCCTGAAAACCGAGAGCACCGGCAAACAGGATCGCCGGGAAACTCTCCCGCGCGGTATTGAACCGCGACACTGCGGCATTCAGCGCACGTCGGGCGGCAGCCAGTTTGTCTTCGGTATTTGCCAGTTCGCGTTGCAGCTCCTGGAAGTTCACATTGGCCTTCAGGTCCGGATAATTCTCGCTCAGCGCCAACAGGCGATCGAGCGCGATCTTCAGCTGCGCCTCATCCGAAGAGCTGACTTGCCCCGAAGCCGCGCGATTGCGCGCTTCGGTCACCTGTTCCAGAGTGTCCGTCTCGTGCGACGCATAGCCCTTCACCGTCTCGACCAGATTGGGGATCAGATCATGGCGTTGGCGCAACTGGGCGTCGATATCCGCCACCCCTTGCCGGACATTCTGCCGCAAGCCGACCAGGCGATTGTAGATACCGATCACGAAAATCGCGAGGACAACCACCACGCCAATCACGATCACCCATTCCATCGCCAACTCCCCTTCGTTAGTCTGGGTATTGGAACGCAAGTGGCACTGGGGGTCAAGCGCATAGTCGAGATACCCGATATCGACCGGCTGATGGCCGGATCTCTGGGGCAATTCCTGGAAGAACAGCGCCATGCGCGTGTTGAGGCGACTGCGCAGGCGTGGGCCCGGGGCTGGAAGGCCGCAATGGTACTCGGCCCGCTCTTGTTGATCGCAATCATACTGGTGCCTGTCGAGCTGTTCCCCAAATTGTGGGTCTCAGGGTTCATCGTCACCTTCGCATTTGGCTGGGCGACGGGGCCGATCCGCGCGGCCAAGAAGCGGGTCAAAATCGGCATCAACGAAGGTATCGCCGACGCGCTGGGTATGACTTACAGCCATGATGGCAAAGAAGGTCGCGAGTTCGACTTGGCGAAACAGTTCAGGCTGGTCCCACGCCACCAGCGCGCCGAACTGGAAGATTTCTGGAGCGGAGAACTGGAGGGGCTGCCATTCCTGCTCCACGAAGCGCATCTGTGCCAGAAGAAGGGCTCGGGCAAGAACCGCCGCTGGGTTACGGTTTTCCGCGGCGCCATCATCCGGATTGCATCGGGGCGTCGCTTCCACGGCATCACGCTGGTGCAACGTGCGGGCAAACATAAGAGCTGGCTCGGCTTTGGCGATCGCAAAGACAGCGTGAAATTCGAGGGGCACCAACTCGACACGGTCGACATGGTCCACCCTGAATTTGACGATCTGTTCGAAGTCTGGAGCGACGACCAGACCGAAGCCCGCTTCCTCGTCGATCCACTCTATGTCGAACGCTTGCTCAAGCTGGAGGCCGCATTTGACGGGCAGGATATCTGCTCGCTTTTCGTAGAGGGCGATATCGTGGTTGCGGTCCGTGGCGGCAACATGTTCGAAGGGGGTACTATGAACCCGGCAAGCGACCGCTTCATGGTCGAAAAATGCGCCGAGCAATTCGCCTCGATGGGACGACTGGCGAAATCGATCAACCGCACCTACGGATTTGGCGACTAGCTCAACCGGTTGCGGAAATCCTCGTAGCCGAACTCTTTGACCAGCTCGAGCTGGTCGGTTTCGCTATCCCACAGATAGATGCTCGGCAGCGGCACACCGTTGAATGTGTTGGTCTTCACCATCGAATAATGCGCCTGGTCGAGGAAGGCGACACGCTGCCCGGCCTGGTTGGGCACCGGCAGGCTGTAATCGCCAATCACGTCCCCTGCGAGGCATGACGGGCCACCAAGGCGCACGGGAGCGCCCTCCCCACCCGCTTCTTCGCCCAGCATCGCCGGCCGATACGGAGCTTCGATAACATCGGGCATATGGCACGTGGCAGAGACATCGGTGATCGCGAAAGGCACTTCGTTGAAACCGCTGTCGAGAATGGTCCCGACCAGTATTCCTGCATCCAGCGCCACAGCCTCGCCCGGCTCGAGGTAAATCTCGGCGCCGGTATCCTCTTTCGCGTCACGCAGGAATTCCACCAGTTCCTCGCGCGCATAGTCGGCTCGCGTAATGTGGTGCCCGCCGCCCATATTGATCCATTTGAGCTGTCCGAACCATGGCTCGATCGCATCGAACACCTTGTCCCATGTCTGCGCCAACGGCTCGAAGCCCTGCTCGCACAGATTATGGAAGTGGATCCCGTCCACGCCTTCCATCATCTCCGGCTCAAGCTGGTCGATCGGAAAGCCGAGCCGCGAGCCGGGGGAGGAAGGATCATAACGCGGCACTTCCCCCGTCGGGACCTGCGGATTGATCCGCAATCCAATATCGAAGTCGCCGCCGGTCAGTCGCGCTTGATCAAGGATCAACCGCGCCCGCTCTTTCTGCTGCGGCGAATTGAATATGACATGGTCTGACAGGCGACAGACTTCTTCCAGGTCCTCGGGCTTGTACGCCGCGCAATAGGTGCTGATCTCGCCATCATAAAACTCGCTCGCCAGCCGCGCCTCCCACAAGCCGCTGGTGCAGGTGCCATCGAGATACTCCCCGATCATCGGGGCCACCGCATGCATCGAGAACGCCTTGAGCGCAGCCAGCATCTTGATATCCGCCACATCGCGAATTTCAGCGAGGATCTGCAGGTTCGCCCGCAATTTCGCCGCATCGACGACGAAGGCAGGGCTGTCGACACGCGAAAGGTCGAATTGGGCGAATGCACCGGGATCGCCAGCCTTGGTTTCCATGGTCATAGCGCTCCCCATAAACCAATCCTTTCACATGTCATTGGTCGAATGAACGGGGATACGTCTTGGTCGGAGGCACGCACGTGCTAGACATCCAAGGATGGTACTTTCGGTTTTGACCAAATGGTTTTCGCTAACTGCGCTCGCTTTCGGCTTCGCCGTTACTCTGTCGGCAAATCAGGGTTTGGGCTCCATCGAAGATTTCGTTGAGCGCGAAATGCCGAATTCCGGGGTTCCGGGCCTGGCCTATGGAATTGTCACAAATGGAAACGCCATTGTCGCGCGAGCGCGCGGCGTATCGAATGTGGACACAGGAACAGTCGTAACCGAAGACACCCCGTTCCTCACGGGTTCCGTTTCGAAAAGCTTCACTGCACTGGCCATCATGCAGTTGATGGAAGCCGAGAAGATCGAGCTTGATGCGCCCGTGTCCGACTATCTCCCGGTCTTTGCCGAGCGCCCCGCAGGTGGCGTAACAATTCGCCAATTGCTTAGTCACACAAGCGGCTTTTCAACCTTTCAGGGCAACGCATCCCACAAAGATCGTACCGATGATGGGGATATCCTCGCGTATCAAGCCGCCCAGATTGCACAGGAGGAGCCCGCCTACTCCCCCGGTACCCGGTGGGAATACTCGAACCACAATTACAAGGTGCTGGGCCGCGTTATCGAGGTGGTTAGCGGACAAGACTTTGCCACCTACATAGAATCGCGCATCATGGAGCCTGCGGAAATGCGCGACAGTTTCGTCTCGGACGGAACAATCAACGGCGACATGGCCACCGGTCACAGGCCCTGGTTTGGCACAAAGAAGGCAATGACCTTCAACCCCTCGGGTCCAGGCTCGGCCCCGCAGGGTGGCATTGTGGCAAGCGCGGCTGATCTGGCCCGCTATCTGCAATTGATGATGAACGAGAAGGACGACATCCTGAGCGCTGCCGGCAAACAAGCGATGATGCAACCTGCGAGCGAGCTGTCACCATACTACGGCTTCGGATGGTTTCTGGACGAGGAGAAAGGAACCGTCTTTCATTCCGGGTCATCTCCCGGCTTTGAAGCCCTGGCTACGATGAAACCGGCAGAGAAAAAGGCTGCCATAGTCCTGGTAAACGCCGGAAGTGGAACCGGCTTTGGCGAAACAATCCAGCTCCGCAATGGCATCACGGCCAGAGCACTCGGCCTCGCGTACCATGGCGAAACCAGTAGGACATGGCAGAAAGCGCTTTTCATCAGCTTGGCATTGCTGCCCATCATCTATCTGTTGAGCATGGTCTGGGCCTATCGCTACAGAGCAGCCCTCCGTGCGAAAACGGGTCCTTTCGGCCTGTTCAGCCTGTGGTTTCCGCTCGTCACAACTGTGGCTGCGGCTATCTTCATTCTTGTCGCGGTGCCAAGGATATTTGGCGCATCATTGGCAACTATAGGACTGTTCCAACCTGATGTTGGTCTGCTCCTTATAGCCACCGCGACCATGGGTGTTTTGTGGGCTGTCTTCCGGCTGATCTTGGCATATTTTGGTAAGGCTGCGCCGGAGCAGGTTTAGAACTCCACCGGTCCGTCCAGCTCCTTCACCTGCCACGGCAGGCCGTGCTGGTTCAGCATGTCCATAAACGGATCGGGGTCGAACTCTTCCATGTTGAACACGCCGTCACCAATCCAGGTTCCGCTCAGCATCATGGCACTGCCGATCATGGCGGGGACGCCGGTCGTATAGCTGACACCCTGATTACCGGTCTCTTCGAAGGCTGCTTCATGGCTGCAAATATTGTTGATGTAGAAGGTCTTCTCACCTGATCCATCGAGCGCCTCGCCGGTCGCAATGCAGCCAATATTGGTGTTGCCGGTGGTGGTCTCGCCCAGGGTCTCCGGCTTGGGCAAGACAGCGGCGAGGAATTGCAGCGGGATGATCTCCCGACCCTGGTACTTGATCGGATCAATCCCTGTCATGCCGACATTCTGCAGCACGGTGAGGTGCTTGATATACTCGTCTCCAAAGGTCATCCAGAAACGCGCGCGCTCTATCTCCGGATTGAACTTGGTCAGGCTCTCCAGCTCCTCGTGATACATCATGTAGGCGTTCTTCGGCCCGACCGCGTCAAAATCGAACTCGGTCATCACCTGCATCGCTGGCGTTTCTACCCACTCCCCGTTTTCCCAATGCCGGGCCGGCGCGGTGACTTCGCGGATATTGATTTCCGGGTTGAAATTCGTGGCAAAGGCCTGCCCGTGATCGCCGCCATTGCAGTCGAGGATATCGAGTTGGCGGATAGTCTTCAGCTTGTGCTTCTTGAACCACATCGTGAAAACGCTGGTCACGCCTGGATCGAAGCCGCTGCCGAGCAGAGCCATCAGTCCCGCTTCCTTGAAGCGGTCGTGATAGGCCCATTGCCATTTGTATTCGAACTTCGCCTCGTCCTTGGGCTCGTAATTGGCGGTGTCGAGATAGTGCACACCAGCCTCCAGGCACGCATCCATGATTGGCAGGTCCTGATACGGCAATGCGAGATTGACGACGAGGCTGGGCTGCACCTTGCGGATCAAATTCACCATCGCCGGAACTTCTTCAGCATCGATCTCGTAGGTGCTGACATCCTGCCCGGCGCGCTCCTTAACACTGGCGGCGATGGCATCGCATTTGCTCTTGGTGCGGCTGGCCAGATGGATGCTGGTGAAGATATCGGCATTGAACGCCATTTTGTGGACGCAGACCGAGCTGACGCCACCGGCTCCGATCACGAGGACTGTAGACATGGGATTGGCCTTTCAAATGCGATTCTTGCGCGACTCTTAGTGTAATGCGGAGTGGGGGTAAAACGATCCGGCGATTTCCTACTGCGCAGCGATGCGGCATAGCGCGGATATGACCGCAATCCCGACCAGTTACATGCCCGCCCTCCGCAGCGCCTTTTCATCCGCGCACGGCCCCTGCAAATTTTGCTTCAGGACAGTGTTCCATGTGTTCCATCGTGTAGGACTTTGCGCATGACCGGCGCCGATACGATGCCGACGCGTGATGGTGTGATCGAGGCAGCAGAATCAATCGCCACGTTCCTGCCCCCTACCCCGCTGCTGCCTGTCGAAATCGACGGAACGGCGTGTTGGGTGAAGGCCGAAAACCTGCAGCCTATTGGCGCGTTCAAGATCCGTGGCGGGTGGAACCGGTTGCGCGTGCTTGACGACGCACAACGGGCGCGAGGCGTGGTCGCAGTCTCGAGCGGCAACCACGCGCAGGGTGTGGCATGGGCCGCTCGCCGGTTGGGGATTGCAGCGACCATTGTGATGCCGCGCGATGCACCCAAGGTGAAGCTGGAGGCGACCAAAGCGCTGGGAGCCGAGATCGTCCTTTATGACCGGCCGGGCGAAGATCGCGATGCGGTCGCCGCCGCGATCATCGCCGAGAAAGGCGGCACGCTGGTCCATGCCTTTGGCGACAAGTGGGTCATCGAAGGACAGGGCAGCGCAGGGATCGAGATCACGAACCAGCTTGGTCGGCAACCGTCCCGCGTGATCGCCTGTTGCGGTGGGGGTGGCCTCGCCGCCGGACTCTCTCTTGCCTGCCCCGATGCCCGGATTGTCCCGGTGGAACCCGTCGGCTGGGATATGGTCGGCCAGGCCATTGCCGCTGGAGAGATCGTGCCGGTCGGCGAACACCCGCCTGCGACGATCTGCGACGCGCTGCAACCTACGGCGACCAAGCCGATCAACTTGTCTGTCTTAGGCGGTCGCTCGGAACCAGGAGTCACAGTGACCGACGATGAAGTGCGCGCAGCCCAGCGCTTCGCCTTTTCCCGATTGCAACTGGTGGTGGAACCCGGAGGTGCCGCCGCACTTGCCGCAGCCCTGGCGGGCAAGGTCGAGCTTGATGCAGATACCGTTATCATGATCACCGGAGGCAATACCGACGCAGTTGCCTTCGCGCAGACGATCGCAGCGGCATAGGCCGCGTTTGACATTCCACCATGCCCTCGCCACCAAGGGAACGATTTCAAGGGAGGGGAACCCATGCAGGCTCAAATGCTCGCGCCAGCCGCCGTTTTGGTCGTCTGGTCACTGATCATGCTGTTCTGGACAGCCGGGACACGATTTCCGGCCATGGCCAAGTCCGGTGCTGATCTCAAGGACGCCAAACCCGGCGGTCGCGGCCAGGATCTGGAGGGGGTCATCCCCGACAAGGTAAACTGGAAGGCACACAATTACGCCCACTTGATGGAACAGCCGACCATCTTCTACCCTACCGTGGTAATCCTTGCGATCATGGGTGCCGGCGCGCTCGATGTGACGCTGGCCTGGGTCTATGTCGGCCTACGTATTGTCCATTCGATCTGGCAGGCAATGGTCAACGTTGTGTCTGTCCGCTTCCTGATCTTCGTTTTGTCCACTCTATCCCTCGTGGTGCTCGCAGTACGCGCGGTGATGGCAACCCTGTTTCATGATCCCGGAGTTCTCGTATGATCGGCATGAATATCCTTCAGCCAGTGGTCGCCCTGGCGATCTGGACCATGGTGATGTGGGCGTGGATGTATGCCACCCGCATTCCCGCCATGAACAAAGCTCCCGACATCCAGGAGCCCGCCAAACTCGTCGGGACAACCGGTGCCGGCTTGCGCGAAAAACTGCCGGACAATGTCAATTGGAAGGCAGACAATTACAATCATCTGCACGAGCAACCGACCGTGTTCTACGCCGTAGCAATCGTGCTCGCGATAACGGGCCAGGGCGACGGCATCAACGCGCTGCTAGGCTGGATGTATATGGGCCTTAGGGTAATCCACTCGCTGGTCCAGGTAACCGCTAACAAGGTTCTGGTGCGCTTTATCCTGTTCGCATTGTCGAGCCTGATCCTGATTGCGCTGATCTTTCACGCAACCATCACGGTCTTCGACATTCACATGTAAAAGGTGGTGGGGCAGCAAATGGGGCGGGTTGGAGCTTACTCCGCCGCCTCCACTTCCCGCGTCTCCTCTAGCGTTGCGAGGAAGCGTTCGGCATCGAGAGCGGCCATGCAACCGACACCCGCAGCCGTTACCGCCTGACGGTAGGTGTGATCCATCACATCACCGGCCGCGAATACACCCGGTATGGAAGTCTTGGGCGTGCCCGGCTCAACCAGCAAATAGCCCGTCTCGTCCATCGGCAACTTGCCCTTGAACAACTCGGTCGCCGGGGCATGGCCAATCGCCACGAATGCGCCATCGACTTCCAGCGTCGATCTCTCGCCCGTCTGGGTGTCTATGAGGACAAGATGGCTCAATGACCCATCATCCCCCGCCTCGAAACTCTCGACGGTCTTGTTCCACAAGGTGCTGATCTTGTCGGATTTGAAGAGCCTCTCTTGCAGGATCTTCTCCGAACGCAGCTCGTCACGACGGTGGATCAACGTCACATCGTCAGAATGGTTGGTGAGATAGAGCGCCTCTTCGACAGCGGTGTTGCCCCCGCCGATCACGGCCACCTTCTTGCCGCGATAAAAGAACCCGTCGCACGTCGCACAGGCGCTGACACCCTTGCCACCAAGCTCCTGCTCGCCAGGAACGCCGAGCCACTTCGCCTGTGCACCGGTCGCAATCACCAGTACATCGCCAATATACTCGTCGCCGCTATCGCCAATCGCGCGGAAAGGGGAGCCATTCTCGATATCGACTTCCACGATCGTATCCCACATCATGCGGGTTCCGACATGTTCGGCCTGGGCCTGCATCTCTTCCATCAACCAGGGCCCCTGAACCACATCGCGAAAACCGGGGTAATTCTCGACATCGGTGGTGATGGTAAGCTGACCGCCAGGCTGAAGACCCTGTACTACAATCGGTTCCATCATGGCGCGCGCACCGTAGATGGCGGCGGAGTATCCCGCCGGGCCGGAGCCGATGATGAGCATTTTGGTGCGATGCGTAGCCATAGTCTGCAATTCCGTATCTGTGCGGGCCGGTCGGGCGCGCTAAGCGTCTCTTGTGATGGCGGGACCTTCGCCGGTCCAGCCGATCTGGTTACATTTCCACCAGATGCAAGCGCAGGGCCTTGCGGCCTTCTTCGTCAACGCCAAGCACGTCGTGCAGGAAAGCGTCGACCGATCCATGCGCATCGACCAGTGCTTTACGCGCGGCATGCAGGTAGCGGGCATCCACTCCCATGACGACCCGCACGGTCTCATCATCCACCGCGCCGTAGCGCGCGCGAATGGTCGGCGCACTTTGGGCTATGCGCGCATCCTGATCGCCGGCCTTATTGGTCAGCAAGAAATCTTCCATCGCGTCATCGGGATGCACTCCCAGGGCATGGTGGAGCAAGTCGACGGCCATACCGGTGCGATCCTTACCCGCATGGCAATGAACCAAGCTCGCCCCCTCCCCTTTGGCAAGCGCCGTAAAATAGCGCTTCAAGATCCAGATCAGGTTTTCGCGCTTTGGCAGGGTAGAATAGAGCTTCTCCATCGCTGAATGCGCGTCTTCCGCCGTCATCGCGCCGTCCAAGGCGCCCAGATGCGCCCCAAGCCCGGCCGTCTCACCATCGAAATGGAGTAGCTCGCCTGCAAAACCTCCCGGCAGCCGGACCGGGTGGCTTTCGCGTTCCCCATTGCCGCGAAGGTCGACGACATGCGCCAATGCCAAGGCATCAATTGCGGACAAATCGTCCGTGGTTGCTTCCGCATGATGGCCGGAGCGGAACAGCAGGTTGCGCCGCACAGTCCCTCCGTCACGCGTGGCGTAGCCGCCATAATCGCGGAAATTGTGAACTTGCTCGAGCGGAAGGACGCGTTCGTTTGCCATGACGGCCTAGTGGCACGGCGAATCCATCCCCGACAAGCGTTGGATCAGGTCTTGCAGGAGACTTCTGCCAAATCGCGCGTGAAGGCTTCTGTCCAATCCTGCACATTGTCATCCCGAACCGTCTGAATCATCGCATGATAGCGTCGCTTGCGCTCCTCCAGAGGCATGTCCAGGGCCAGTTTGATCGCATGGCTGACATCGTCCGGGCTATGCGGATTGACCAGAACAGCCTCGGGCATCTGCGCGGCAGCACCTGCAAAACGCGACAGGATTAGGACCCCGGGATCCTCAGGGTCCTGCGCGGCAAGATACTCCTTGGCGACCAAGTTCATCCCGTCCCGCAGCGGCGTCACCAATCCGATCTTGCAGGCCCGGAAAAAACCGAACAATTCACCATGGCTATACCCGCGATTGACGTAGCGGATCGGAACAAGATCGACTTCCGACCGCGCTCCGTTGATCTGTCCGGTCTTCTGTTCGAGTGTTTCGCGTATTTGTTGATAACTTTGTACGTCTTCACGGCTGGGCGGCGCGATCTGGATGTAGACAAGGTCGCGAACCCGTTCGGAATGCTGGTCAAAAAAGCGTCCGATACCGTCGATCCGCTCTGGCAAGCCCTTGGAATAATCCAACCGATCAACCCCGATCATGGCGGTCCGGTTGCGGGTGGATTCAATCAGTCTCTGTTCGGCTACTTTGGCCTCTTCACTATCGCCCTGGGCCTGGAAATGGTCCCAATCGATCCCGATCGGATAGGCTTTGGCCCGGACCGTGCGCCCTTCGTAGGAAATCAAGCCAGTCGCTTCATCAACATCCGCGCCCAGTTCCTTGGTGCAATAGTGGAGGAAGCTCTCCAGCCATTCCTGTGTCTGGAAGCCGATCACGTCATAGTGCAGCATGGTTTTCACCAGCCGCTCATGAAAAGGCAGCGACACGAACAACCGTGTTGGAGGCCACGGGATGTGGAGAAAGAACCCGATCCGGTTCTTCAACCCGCGAGACCGGAGCCGTTCGCCCAATGGGAGCAGATGATAATCATGCACCCAAACCAGATCATCGCTTTCAATCAGCGGCGTGACGCATTCGGCGAAACGTTCGTTGACCCGCTCGTAACTGATGCCGGTTTCGCGTTCATATTCCGTAAGATCGAGCCGGTAATGGAACAGCGGCCACAGCGTCGAATTGGCGTAGCCATTGTAATATTCATCGATATCGCGAGCCGAGAGATCGATCGTGGCGGTTGTCACCCCTTCACTGCGTTGCAGATTGATATTGCCGGTACGGTCTTCACTCTCCTGTCCAGACCAGCCGAACCATATCCCACCGAACTTCTTCAACGCGGAATTGAGCGCCCCGGCCAACCCGCCTTGCGCACCCGCGGCACCTCTAGCCTTGGGTACCGCTACGCGGTTCGAGATCACAACCAGTCGGCTCAACGTACCTCACTCCAGGGCCTTGAAAGAAGCCCTGCACAATTGATTATACCTACCAGCGAGTAGGTTTGCGGGAAGTTCCCCCACAGCTCGCCTGATTCCCAGTCGAGATCCTCGCTCAGCATGCCCGAACCGGTCCGATGGCCCAGCATGGTAGAGAACAAACCCCTCGCCTCGTCACTGCGTCCGGCGAGATGCAAGGCTTCAATCAACCAGAACGTGCAGACATTGAAGGCTGTTTCGGGAGCGCCGAAATCATCTTCGGTCGCATAGCGCAGCATATGCTCGCCGCGCCGCAGTTCTTTCTCGATCGCAGCGAAGGTGGACTGGAAGCGCGGATCGTCGGGCTTGAGAAAGCGGAGATCGATCATCTGCAGCAGGCTTGCATCAAGGTAATCGGTTTCAAAACTCGCCTTGTAGTGCCCCGAATTGCCGTTGCTATCACCCTCTACCCAGGCCTCGGCCTCGATCTTCGTGCGGATTGCCTCCGCGCGATCCTGCCACAATTTGGCACGATCCGGCTTGCCGATTAACTCCGCGGTGCCGGCCAGGCGATCACAGGCGGCCCAGCTCATTACGGCAGAATAGGTATGAACTTCCTGCCTTGTGCGGAATTCCCACAAACCGGCATCGGGCTGGTCATGCATCTTCCACGCCATCTCGCCCACTTCCTCAAGACTTTCGAAGTCCCGATCATCGGCAATCCGAAGTAAGCGGCGGTCAAAGAAACCCTGCACAGTTGGCATCACGATCTGGCCGTAACAGTCATGCTGTATCTGCTTGTAGGCCGCATTGCCGCGCCGCACCGGGCCCATACCGCGATAGCCAGCGAGGTACGCAGCCGTCGTCTCATCCAGCTCGCTTTCGCCCATCACCGAATAGAGCGGCTGGATGTGCCCGCCTTTGGCGCTGTCGACAATATTACGGAGATATCCGAGATACTTCTCGAGCACATCCAGCGCACCAAGCCGATTGAGAGCCTGAACCGTGTAATAGGAATCGCGGATCCAGCAGTAACGATAGTCCCAGTTACGTTCGGAATGTGCCGCCTCCGGGATCGAGGTCGTCAGCGCAGCAACAATCGCACCGGTTTCCTCATGTTGGCACAGTTTGAGGGTTATGGCGCAGCGGATCACCTCGTCCTGCCATTCAAACGGAGTTGCCAGCCCACGCACCCAGGTCTGCCAGTACTTGCGGGTGGATTGCTCCATCCGGCGGATTTCCTCGCGCAGGTTACCCGAAAATGGCTCGTCAGGCCCAAGGAAGAAATGTGTATCCCCCTCAATCCGGAAGGTGCGGCTTTCGAGCACATAGCCGACTGGGGCATCGGTGCTGAGCCGCAAGCCCTGTTGCCCCACCAAATAGCGGATGTGGTTCGTCCCGTTTGTGGTCTCGACAGGCTGTGCGCCATAATTCTTCATTGGACGCAAGACGACCCGGATCCGTGGATTGCCGGCCACTGGGCGGACAATGCGGCCAAAGGCGACCGGTCGATACATGCGGCCGTTGCCTTCGTAACGTGGACAGAAATCGAGCACTTCAACGGCGCTTCCGTCCTCCGCCTCAAGCCGTGTGACAAGTATCGGTGTATTGCGGATATATTCCTGAGTGGCCGAGACTTGGCCTTCCAGTTCGAACCGCCAAATGCCCGCGCCGCGGTTGCTGTCGTTGAGCAATGAGCAGAAAACCGGATCACCGTCGACCCGTGGGACACAGCCCCACACGATCGCCCCGGTGCGATCGATCAAGCCGGACACCTGGCAATTGCCGATAGGCCAAAGTTCGAGATCGGAAGTCACAGGTTCAGCCATGTATGGACGTCTTTCACGGTATCGAGATGGTAAGAGGCGTTATTCGAGGGGCGTTCGCCAACAGCGATGCCAAAGCCGCCGTGCTCAACCGCAGCAGCCATGCCATCGTCATCAGTGACATCGTCGCCAACGAAGATCGGCGTACAGGAGGAGAATTCAGCCTGCTGCATCAGCAAATGCACCGCCCCACCCTTGTCGGCCCCGGGCCATACTAGTTCGACGACACACTTGCCAGATTTGGCGGAGAGATCATGGGCTTGCGCCAGATCATTCGCGAACCCGCGAACTTGCTCCTCGAGTTCGGGCTTGGTTCGATAATGCAAGGCGCCGCCATGTGCCTTGCGCTCGTATAGCAGGTTATGATCACGCGCGAAGCTCGAGAGTCTGGCAGTGACTTCGTCCGGCAATGCCTGCGCCTGCCGCAAGACAGCGCCCTCTGCAGTCAACACATGCGCACCATGAGAGCCGGCGCGAAACATAGCGCGAGACCCTAGAAACTGCTCCAGATTGTCGATCCCCCTGCCCGTCACAACTGCGAGGCGTCCTTCCAAGCGACGGCTCAAGCTTTCTAGCTTCTGCCCCAGGTCATCGGCCACGCTGATCGCGTCCGGATTGCTGGCGATATCCACCAAAGTACCGTCAAAATCGAGGAATAGCGCAGGCCGCTCGATACCAAGAAGCGGGGTCGGTGCTGGCAAGGTGCTGCGCTGCAACATGGGGCTAGGCATAGCGGCTCGGCACAACTGCGCAAGCGCGATGTCCCGGCATATGTATTCAGGTGAAATCAGCCCGGGTCCGTTCGCCGAGTAATCTGGTCCCACAGGCCCTGGCCACCCCACTCAAGCGTTTGAGCCCCTAGTCGCGCACTCCAATAGGCATCATTCCCGCCTTCACTACGCCAGCCCATCATCCGGCGAGTGAGTTCATGCAAGGGATAGTCTTGGGTAAAGCCGATCGCACCATGAACCTGATGCGCAAGCGCTGCCCCGACCTTGATCGCAATATTTGATCGCAGTTTCGCCGCGCCAATTTCGAAACGCGCATCTCCGCCATGACCGAAGCGATCCAGCGCAGCAGCGGCGCCCTGGGCTGCACAATTCGCAGCCGCCGCTTCCACAGCCAGCAATGCAATGCTTTGCTGGACGGATTGGAATTTTGACAGGGGCCGGCCGAATTGCTCGCGTTGCCCGGTATGTTCAATGGCAAGCTCCAGCGCTGCATCCAATGCGCCAGCTGTCTGGCAAACTCGCAGGAACGCGATCAGACCGAACAGGTCCGCCTCAATGCCTAGAGGGACAGCACGATCCCAATCATACGCTACCATGTCACGCGGTTCGCCTGCAGGGCTTTCACCAGCTGACACTTCCCCGCTCACAAGCAAGATTTGCCCGTCCCTTTCGACGAGCACATCGCCCGCTTCACGCCCCCAAGGGATGGAAGATTCACCAGCCAATAGGGTCAGTGCATCTGCATGCCTTCCCGCATCGTGCAACAGGCGAGCAGCAAGGATATGCTCGCCCAGGGGCCATGCGAGCGCATGCTTTCCTGCTAACCGCATCACGGTCGCCAGATCGCCCCAATCACCGCCAAACCCTTCGCTGCTTTCCGGAACGAGGAGCAAGCCAAAGCCTGCTTCCCCGATTTGGGTTTGAAAGGTGTCAAATTCACCACCGCGCAGGCCCGCAAAAAGGCCATCTGCCATTTCGGCAAGCTGTTCCCGGTTCTCGCTCATCTGAGGCCCAATCCGCGGGCGATAATCCCGCGCAAGATTTCCCGCGTACCACCACGCAAAGAAAAGCTGGGCGAAACTTGGAGCAGCGTCGCCAACAGCCGTGACAGATCGGAACCATCCGCCAAATCCGCATCGAGTACAGCCTGGATCGCCAGAGGCATTTCCTGTTCAAACGTGTTGCCCAGATCCTTGACGATCGACGCTTCGACCACCGGATCGACACCACTGGCGAGCTTGGCCGCGACAGACATAGACATCTGGCGCAGGGTCCACATTTCAGAGACAAGCCGGCCAATGGTGGCCGTCACTTCTGCAGATGCATCCGGTCCGAGGCTATCGATCACGGCAGCCAGCAAAGCGTGACTGGAAAGGTACCGCTCAGGGCCCGAACGTTCTAGCGCCAGTTCCGCGGTCGCCTGCTTCCAGCCTTCACCCTCTTTCCCTACCAAAGCACCATGCGGAACCAACACGTCGTCAAAGAACACCTCGTTGAAATGGTGGGTCCCGAACATGTCGATGATCGGCCTGATCGTTATGCCAGGCAGGTCGAGATCGATCAGGAACTGGCTAAGCCCCGATTGGCGCTCACTGCTCTCTTCGCTGCGCATCAATGCCAGCATGGCGTGGCTGATGTGCGCGCCGGTAGTCCAGACTTTTTGCCCGCTGAGCACCCAGCCTGCATCGGTCTTGCGCGCTGAAGACCGGACGGAGGCAAGATCGGAACCAGAACCAGGTTCACTTAGCCCGATACAGGCATACATCGTTCCGGCAGCGAAGCCGGGCAGGTATTTCTCTCGCTGCTCCTCGGTGCCGTAACGCAGCAACAGTGGCCCGGTTTGACGATCGGCGATCCAATGCGCGCCGACGGGAGCGCCTGCCGCCAACAGCTCTTCCAACACGATATAGCGCTCAAGCGGAAGACGCTCATGCCCACCATACTGGCTGGGCCAGAGCATGCCGAGGTAACCCGCCGCCCCAAGCGCTTGTGAGAATGCGGGATCAAATTCGGTCCAGCAATTGGCTCTCAGCACCGGATCCTTGTCAGGCTGATGCTGAGCGAGGAATGCCCGCAAGTCCGATCTGATCGACTGCGCGTTTTCCGGAGCTTCGAAAGGATGGACAGCAAATGTTTGCACGCCTGCACTGATGCGCAAAAGTGGCAGCTTGCGCAAGCCACTGGCGCTTACCAAAAGTGCTGGTAGGGTCTCGCCAAATGCAGTGAGGAGAGAGTGAATGGGTGATTTCGTCAAGCTGGAAACGCGCGGAAAAATCGCGATCATGACGCTCAACAGCCCGGAAACACTCAACGCTATCGGCACCCAGGAAGACTGCGAAGACGTTATCGCCGCGCTTCACGCGATAGGCGAGGATAGCAATATCTCCTGCGCTATCCTGACCGGTAGCGGCAAAGGCTTCAGCGCTGGTGGGAACATCAAGGCGATGAAGGAAAAGTCGGGCATTGGCCCGCGCGGCAAGCCTGATGAAACCCGCAGCAATTATCGCCGCGGGGTCCAGCGGATCACCCGCGCATTCATGGATTGCGAAGTCCCTTTGATCGCCGCTGTGAACGGCCATGCTGTGGGTCTGGGATGTGATCTTGCCTGCCTGTGCGACATTCGTGTCGCCGCAGAAAGCGCGAAGTTCTCAGCCAGCTTCATCAAGGTCGGCATCGTGCCCGGCGATGGCGGGGCATGGTCGCTCCAGCGGGTCGTCGGCTACTCCCAAGCGGCAGAAATGTTTCTGACCGGAGACCGCTATTCGGCACAGGAAGCCAAGAGCTTCGGGTTGGTCGGACGCGTTGTGCCCGACGGGGACCTGCTCGATACCTCCATCGAAATTGCCGAGCGCATTGCGGCAAACCCCGCACGGGCTCTAAGGCTCACCAAACGCTTGCTGCGGGAGGCGCAGCACAGCCGGATGTCCGACATACTCGAGCTTTCTGCAGCCTATCAGGCACTCGCCCATACTACCGACGATCACGGCGAGGCGGTCGATTCCTTCCTCGAAAAGCGACCGCCCAATTTCACCGGCGGCTAGGCCCGCCCGCTAGCCTAGCTCGAACACATTGTCGTCCGAGTTCCGATCAATGTATTTGTTGTACGGATCGATACCGACAAAGGTGGGTTCCTTGTCGGTCACGACGCGGATTTCCTGCTTGCCCGATGTGATGGCCTTCCGCTCCATCGACAGGACATTCGCGCTATCAAAAGCACCAAGTCCTGGCCGGGCGGTAAACGCACCGATTTCGATCTGGTCGGCAAGCGGGCTTTCAGTCTCCTTGCCCTGGCCATCGGCATAGAACTTGGTGGCCTCGACCGTCATCACCGTCTCCCAACTCCCATCCGGCAGCTCTTTGGTCTCGGCCTCGTCGACCTTGAGGTCGTAGAGCGTGATCTTGCGCAGTAGGTCTTCGACCAGTTGGCGCTCCTGGTCATTGCGGGCAAGGCTCATGAAGCCATCAACAAGATCGGTGGAGATGGCGTATGGAGGTCCTTTGAACCGATAGCGATCCAGCAGTTCGGACAGCATCGCATTGACCCTGGTTTCGCCAAGCCGGTCTTGCAGCAGATACATGACCACCGCGCCTTTACGGTAATGAATGTATCCCTGGTTCTCGACCTTCTCGAGCGGCAGCTCTTCAATCGCCTCGCTACCGCGTGAGGTCAGGTAATTGTCCAGCTCGTATTTGAGGAACCGGCGCATTTGGTCCTCGCCATAAATCTCTTTCATCACCATCATCGCGGAATACTGCGCCATAGTTTCGACCATGATCGTGCCGCCCTGCTGGTTTGCACTGATCAACTGGTGCGCCCAGTACTGGTGGGCCACCTCGTGTGCGACGACATAGGTCACCGCATCGATATCACCTTCGTCGGCATAGTCGGCAACGAAGCCGATGCTCTCCGAATAGGGCATGGTCCCGGCAAATGCCTGCGCGAAGCTGGCATAGCCCGGAAACTCAATGATGCGCGCATGCGGGAACTGGTATGGACCGAAATTGGCGCGATAGTAATCGAGCGACGATCCCAGGGCATCCAACATCCGTTCAACATTGGTGTCGTGCGTAGTGTGATAATAGACCTGTAACTCGACACCGTTGGAATCGCGTTTGGCGATCTCATAATCGGCTGACTGGATTGAGAAGAAGGCCAGGATCGGCGTATCCGACACGAAGCGCGCGGTGCGACGACCATTTTCGACCGTATCCGAAACACGCACACCTGGTGCAATGGGGGTCTGCCCGGCATCGGTCGTGACGGTTATATCGGCCGTGACCCATTCCGCGCCAACATAGTTCTGATCGCGAGAGGCTTCGTCGCCCAACGGGGCCGGACGCAGTTCCGGAGGAAGATCATATTTCCGCCGGGTTGCGCGGTCCTGCAACAGGCCGGACCGGTTCATTCCGATTTGCGGAGCAAACTCTGCACTGTTGAGAAACGTGCCGTTGCGAACCAATCGCGTGTCGTTGCCGCTAGCGCGCAGTCCGCGTTGCCAGCGCTGCGTCTTGAAAGTCAGTTCACTCGTCGCTCCGGGAGCCAAGGGTTCGTCGAAGCGATAGATACGGTACTTGAATTCCTCGTCATCGCTTTCAAGCGTCGCACCGGCAACCTGGATATCGAGCACTTCCACGTCGGCATCCTGCAAGCGCACATGCAGCGTTTCGATGGTTTCATCGGTATCATTGAAAATGGCGTAGCGACCGCTGGCCTCCATCCGCGTCTCTTGCGGCCACAGTTCCACGTCAATCGACATGTCGGTCACTGTTGGCTGGATGATCCCGTCATATTTGAGATATTTCTTCTCGTACGCAGCCAGCTGCGCTTCGTTGTCATCACTGGTACGATATTGCTCAACCCGGTTCATCTGGTTGAACAGGAACGATCCGGAGCCAACCACTGCCAATATGCCTGCCGCCAATACGGCACCGGCTGGGGACTTCAGCCTTGCCGGAACACGCTTGACGCGCGGCATCAGTGCAGTGTCGGTTCCCCGCCTCCACATAAGATGCGCCAACACGGCCAAAACGAGAGCAAAGGCGCCCCAATAAAGCCGAAGCCACCAGCCCAGAGCATTGCCAACGGCATTGCCATTCAGGTCCGAAATCGGGTTCCCGCCAGTCGAACCGTAGAGGTAGAGCGGATGCTCGAAGCCGAGGTTTGAAAGCACCGTCGTGGCGACGATGTAGACTACCATGATGCCCCAGCCGACATATTTGTTGGGACTAAGCGCCTGCACGAATACGGCCAGAATCGCGAGGATCAGCATGTCGATCGTCAGCGGGAGCATGTACCAGCTGAAGTACTTGGCGGCCTCCGGCGTCACACCCCGTGCAGACTGGATCAGCATGGCTGAGATAATGCTGACTGCGAGTGCGGCAAACAGAACAACCGCCACGGCGATCGTCTTGGGCACCATATAGCTCCACCCGGGAACCGAGGTAGAATCGATGATCTCGTGCATCTTGCGATCACGATCGCGCCAGACGAGCTCACCTGCATAGTAGATCGCGATTATGATCGGGATCAGCGTGAAACCGCCCTGCAAAATCGGAATGACCGCAAAAGTGAGGGGCCGTGCTGGTGTGCCATAGAGCTGGTTACCCAGGAACAAGGCGCCGCTGGTGTTGAACAATCCGATCAGCAGCAGAACGAAGAAAGCCGGGTGCTTGACCACCTGCGCGACTTCGAACCGTGTACGCGTCACCAGCCTGATCCAGGCGCTCTTTTCCGGTTCAAGTGCCGGCAAGCTATCAACTGTCTGCGCCGCAACGCCGGAGAGTTTGGCAGCCTTCTTGGCTTGCCTGCGCAGCTTCCGCTTCGACGCACCTTTTTCTGCAAAGCTGAAGCGCAAGTATGCCAACACCAGCATCGCCAGCGCGAAACCGGTCCAGATAATGCGATTGTAGAGCAGGCCACCCTCCAGCGCGGGGACAAGCGTATTTGCCTCCGACGCGGTCCAATATCGGGTAGCATTGGATAGGGCGCCCAGGCCGAAAGGCTCGAACAGGGCTGCGGTATCCTGCAAATCCGGACGGCCTTGCACTGCTGCGATCAGGATGGTCCACAGGACCAAAAATACGACCACCGCGATGTAGGTATACATCATCGATCGCGTCATGGTGGCAACAGCGAAGAACAGCGCCGAGACCATAAACATGCCAGGCAAAGCGAAGACGAAATAGGCGCTGGCGTAGTACGAAAGATGGTTGGGACCGATAGTCTCGGAGTCCACCCATGGCATGAGCGAGCCGAGCCATATTGCGAGGGGAACCGTCGCAAACGCAACCGCTGCGGCCAGAAACGCGCCTGTAAATCGCCCGAGCAGATAGTCGAATTTTCTCACCTGCGTGGATCGGACCATCGGCCCGAAACCGCTGTCATCATCACGTACGATCACATTGGCGACGAAGGCAGTCGAGACGAACATGAAAAACAGCGTCAGCACCAGATGCGTCTGGATGATCGCCAATGGTGCGTTGGCGTTGATATTGCCGCCACCACCAATCTGGATGTCGTCACTGGTTGCCGCCCCGAAGGTCAGCAGGAAGAAGATAATTGCCGCCACCCAGAACACCGGGTTGCGGAACTGGTAACGCAGCTCGAAGAGCGCAATCTTGCCAAACATGGTCGCGCCCTCCCTTATGCCGCTTCGGCGGAAACGGGGCGACGCGTGGCGCTCAGGGTCGAGAAATAGACATCCTCCAGCCCGCCATCGACTGCAGCGAAGCCATCGGTCGGATCCTTGTCCGACTGGATATGGACAATCGTGTTGCCCGCAAACAGGCGCGTCGAAATCACTTCATATTTCTCGCGATAGGCATCCAGCTCTGCGCGGGCGATGGTTTTCGCCCAGATGCTGCCGCGTGATCGCTCGATCAGTTCCTTGGGGGCGCCTTCCAGCTTGATCGAGCCCTCTACAATGACAGCCATGCGAGGGCACAGGTCCGCCACGTCTTCAACGATATGGGTGGACAGGATCACGACGACATTCTCGCCGATCTCCGCCAGCAGGTTGAGGAAGCGATTGCGTTCTTCGGGATCCAGGCCTGCCGTAGGTTCGTCGACAATGATCAGATCAGGATTCCCGATCAGCGCCTGCGCAATCCCGAACCGTTGGCGCATTCCGCCGGAGAAACCTGCAATGGCTTTCTTGCGCACATCCCAAAGGTTGACCTGGTCGAGCAGGGTTTCGACAGTGTCCTTGCGATCCTTGGATGATGCTACACCCTTCAGTACCGCCATGTGGTCCAACATATCGTAGGCCGAAACGCGCGGATAGACTCCGAAATCCTGAGGCAAATAGCCGAGCCGTTTGCGAAGCTCCTCCGGCTGGTCGAGAATGTCGAGACCATCAAACGAGATGCTGCCCGATGTCGGTGTTTGCAATGTTGCGACAGTGCGCATGAGGGTCGATTTGCCGGCGCCATTGGGGCCTAGCAGCCCGTACATACCCTTGGGAATGCTCAGTGTTACGTCATCCAGTGCCCGCGTCCCATTCGAATAGACATGCGTCACATTCTGCAATTCCAACATAACCACACTCCCTGTTTCATTTGAAACTATGAAGGTGTGTTGGGGAAGTAAAGCAGCCTCCCCGATTGTTCTGCGAATAACAACCGCGCGCCGACGAATGACCAATTCAGCCCTTAGAGACACGACGCGCAATACCGCCTATCGTACCCGTTGTCGCGATCGACGTTCAGTCCGATATGGAACCCATGCAGCAGCGATTATTAGTCTGGTTTGATGGCGAATGCCCGCTCTGCCGGCGCGAGATCTCTTTCATGCGTAGGCTCGACCGTAGCAGCAACATCCATTTCATTGATGTCGCCACGGCAGGAGAAAGCGCCTGCCCCATTGATCGGGCCGATCTGCTCGCTCGCTTCCATGCCAAAGAAGACGGCACACTGCTATCCGGGGCAGCAGCGTTCGCGGCGATGTGGCGCCACATCCCGCTCTTGAAACCGCTTGGCCATATTTTCAGACTGCGCCCAGCTCTGTGGGTGCTCGAAAGGCTCTACCGCGCGTTTCTTCGCATTCGGCCAAAGATACAAGGCATTCTCGGCTAGCCAATCTGGTAAGAAACGGCATCGATTTATGGAAATTGGTAGCGGAGGAGGGACTTGAACCCCCGACACGCGGATTATGATTCCGCTGCTCTAACCACCTGAGCTACTCCGCCCCGAAAGGCTCCACGCTGGCCAGATAGCTGCGTGGCAGGCGGCGCTATTAGGGCGGCGCTGCCATAGGGTCAACACCTGCTTTCAGGCTCTGGCCTGACCACGAAAGGAAAAGTCTCGCACAAGGTCCCAGGGCCCACCGCAATAGCGGTGCAGCTCCAGCCCGCGAAAGGTGAATGCGCGCGGTATGATCTGCGATTCCAGCTCAGCTTGCAACGCCTTGGCAACCTTGCTGGTGACCTTGTTCTGGATCGTTACATGCAGGCGCGGCCTATGCTGGTCCTGACTTGTCAGCATGCCGTGAAAATGGTCCGCGATCCCGTCGCGCAAATGCAGGATCCCGTCGCTCTCCAGCTTGAGCGCGGTACCGCCACCCAGCGACATCAACCCGGTCAGGCGTGCGTCGACCGGCGCAAATTCCCTGGCGACGTCCTTCAACACATCACGCACCTCGTCCTCGCACTGCGATGGCAGAGCGTGGAACAGCGTCACATGCGCCTCGAGATAGTTTCGTTCTGGCGGGAAATAGGCCGTGCGCAAAGCCGTCGCCCAGCGGTGCATGTCCTTCGGCAATTGGGCCGTCAGAATGAGCGGATAGCCGCTCTGCCCCGTGCTCACATTTCGCCCCGCTGGCGGCGCAGTTCGTACCACTCCTCGACATTGGCATTATGCTCTTCGAGTGTGTCAGCGAATTTGTGACCGCCCGTACCGTCTGCCACCATGTAAATCGCGCTGGTCCTGGCCGGATTGAGCACGGCGGCGATGGCTTCCCGGCCCGGATTGGTAATCGGCCCCTCGGGCAGACCGGTCCGGGTATAGGTATTGTAACCATTGATCGCCGCAATCTCCGATTGGCGGATGCGTCGACCAAGCGGTTTGCCCTTGGTGATAGGGTAGATGATCGTAGGGTCAGCCTGGAGCAGCATCCCGCGCTTGACCCGGTTGGAATAGAGCCCCGCAACCATCTCGCGCTCACTGCCAATGCCGGTTTCCTTCTCCACGACAGAGGCAAGAATGACCGCGTCCTGGATATTATCGACAGCTGTATCAGGCCCCCGCTTGGGCCATGCCTCGGCCAGGTAATTGCGCATCGCAGCCTGCATCCGCGCCAAGACCGCGGTGCGATCTTCGCCACGCTCGAAAGAATAGGTGTCCGGCAGGACACTGCCTTCTACCGGGACCGGAATTTCACCGGTCAGCAATTCCTCCGCCATCAGTCGCTCGAAGACCATGATTGAGGGCATGCCTTCGGGTATGGTGACAAAGCGATTGATGGTTTCGCCCGACTGAAACGCTCGGAGTATGGAAGAGGGGCTGGCCCCCGCCGTCAGAGCAAATTCACCAGCCTGGATCGGGTCCCCCCCCCCCAGAATTTTTGCGCGCAACAAGAAGGCATCAGCTGAGGCAATGATGCCTTCCTCTTCCAGCTTATTGGCAACTGCCGTCAGTGTCGATCCTGACGGGACAATGAAGGTCTTGTCCTCTTCGAGTTCGCTCGAACCGTACCAGCCGGACACAAACCATGCGCCGCCCGCCAATAGCGCCAAGAGAACGGCCGCGAGGAGGCAGCCGAGACGTTTCATCAATCGTCGACCTTCTTCATCACCAGCGAGGCATTGGTGCCGCCAAAGCCGAAGCTGTTGTTCAGCACGGCGCGCACTTGACGCTTCTTGGCCTTGAGCGGGACCAAATCGACACCCTCGGTGCCCTCGTCCGGCGTATTCAGATTGAGCGTTGGCGGCACGATTTGGTCACGGATGGCGAGCAGGCAGAAAATCGCTTCGACTGCACCCGCTCCGCCCAGCAAGTGACCGATGGCAGACTTGGTAGAACTCATCGATGCGCCACCAAGATCATCGCCCAGCACTCTCTTAACCGATGCCAGCTCAATCGTGTCGGCCATGGTCGAGGTGCCGTGCGCATTGACATAGTCGACCATGTCAGCGTCGATACCGGCCTTCTTCAATGCCATTTCCATCGCCAGCTGCGCGCCCAGGCCTTCGGGATGAGGTGCAGTGACGTGATAGGCGTCGCCTGAGAGGCCATAGCCCACGACTTCACCATAGATCGTCGCGCCACGTGCTTTGGCGTGCTCATATTCTTCCAGAACCACGACACCTGCGCCCTCTCCCATGACAAAACCGTCGCGCTCCTTGTCATATGGGCGGCTCGCCTCGGTCGGTCGATCGTTCATGCTCATATTGAGCGCGCGAGCCTGGGCAAATCCGGCGATACCGATAGGACAAATCGTCGCCTCAGCACCACCCGCCAGCATAATATCGGCATCATCGTCGCGGATCATACGTGCGGCATCACCAATGGAGTGCGCACCGGTGGAGCACGCGGTCACGACAGCGTGATTCGGCCCCATCAAGCCATATTTGATCGAGACCTGACCCGAAATCAGGTTGATAAGGCGCCCGTGCACGAAGTGCGGGCTGACCCGGCCAGGCCCACGGTTGGCGAGGACCAGGGACTCGCTCTCGATACCGGGCAACCCACCAATGCCGGACCCGATCGAGCAACCGGCCCGCCGCTTCTGTTCGTCCGTCATGTCTTCCAGCCCGGCATCTTCCAATGCCTGGCCCGCAGCATCAATGCCGAATACGATGAAGGGATCGACCTGACGCTGGATCTTGTGATCCACCCGCTTGTCCGCATCAAAGCCCCACGGATGATCCTTGGGCTTCACTTCACAGGCAATCGTGCATTTCTGGTCGCTAGTGTCGAACTTGGTGATCTGGCCGGCACCGCTTTCTCCAGCGATCAGGTTCTTCCACGACGTCTCGACGTCGCCGCCCAGAGGGGTGACAAGGCCAAGTCCGGTGACAACTACGCGGCGCATGCAATTCTCCGAAAAATCAGTCTAGCTGAATATGCAACAGGCCCGGCCCTCGAAGGGTCGGGCCTGTCAGGCCCCGCTGCCATGGGCAGACGGGGAAAAGCGTGAAGAGCGATTAGCCCTTGTGCTCTTCGATATACTTCGTGGCGTCGCCAACTGTGCTGATTTTCTCAGCCGCATCGTCGGGGATTTCCACACCGAATTCTTCTTCGAAGGCCATCACCAGCTCGACGATGTCGAGGCTGTCTGCGCCCAGATCATCAATGAAGCTGGCTTCCTGGGTGACCTTGTCACCTTCGACGCCGAGATGCTCGACAACAATTTTCTGCACGCGGTCAGCAGTATCGCTCATATTCATCCCTCTATTTGGTGGGGTTATTAGATTGGCTTTCGCCCTAATGAACGCAAGGGGCATGTGCAAGAGCCGTAGCGGCTTTGTGCAAACATGGGCCCGAGCAGCAATTCTCCTGAGATCTATGCCCCGTAGCGCGAGGCAACCTGTTGTAGCCCCAATTCCCGTTGCCTGATTCTCTCAAGGCCTGAGGCAGATTGCGTCTTGGAAGAATCAATCTGAAGTGCCTGATTATAATACCGTTCCGCAGCATCAAAATCATTTGCAGACTCGGCGCACAGGCCCAGATTGAAGATCAGTGAAACATGGTCTCCGATCGTCGGCTCTAGCGCCGAGAACGCATCACATGCAGCAGTCACATTGCGTTTTGTCATGCGCACAGCATCACGGAAAGAACGCCCTGCATCACGATCCATGCCCTTGCGGGATTCGAGCAAGCGGATGGCTTCGGAGCGTTCAACCGGCGCAATGGCATACCGCAAACTGTCTGCAATCTCGTTCACTGCTTCGCGGATCATAGGCATTGGCGAGGGTTGGTCCTCGTCGGCGCAGTATCTTTTTTCACGGGTGACCCTGCGATCCTGCGAATGAAGCAATTCTCCGTCCACCGAAATCAGCCGCAAGGACGGCCTGACCGACACCAACAAGCGTTCGCACGGCACCTCTTCCTTGCGTCGCTGGACACATTTGCGATGCTCGTCCCGCTCGACACATTGGCTCACGGTCTTCGAAGAGCTGCGTTCGACATCGATGTCCGTGATCACGGCGCCGCGCAATGCAGCATCGGCATCACGTGCGACACTGGCCGGAAGTATCCTGAAATAGGGCGTGCCATCAATCGAAACACCGCGCAGGCGATCACCCACCGTTATCGAAAGGCTACCGCCCTCCTCCCCGCCAAATTGTTCGATTGCAATCGAGTCGAGCACCGCAGCACGCGCATTTGGCGCGGGGTAAATCCCGGATACTGTCATGGTCTCTGCAGCCACCGGTGCGGCAAAGGCCAAGGAAGCAATTGCACCGGTGCCAAAAATTCGCCGTTTCAGTCGCATCTGAATCTGTCCCCAATCCGTAAGAATTATCGACCCGACTGGATTGTGCCTCGTCTAAAGCTGCGCGGCATCTTTTGGCATGACAATGACCACGACACGGCGGTTTTGCAATCACCACTCTGCAGTCGTATTCGTTTCGATCGGCTCGGCTTCGCCCAAGGCCTCTTTGACGCAAGCTGGCCCTCGTCAGGAGCACAAAGCTCCACAACCCGTTTCTTGCATGGGTGAGTTTCTTGGCAGCCGCCTACTGGCCCTCGCCTTCCTTCTTAGGCGGTTCGACCGTGCGAATGTGGACATCGCGCAGGGCCCGCGCTGGCACCTGTGATGGTGCGCCCATCATCAGGTCCTGTGCCTTCTGATTGAGCGGGAACGCGATCACTTCACGAATATTCGGCTCGTCAGCGAGCAGCATGACAATCCGGTCAATTCCCGGTGCAGAACCACCATGCGGCGGCGCCCCCAGCTTGAATGCCTCGATCATGCCCGAGAATTCGCGATCAACGGTTTCCTTGTCGTAGCCCGCGATTTCGAAGGCCTTGTACATGATATCCGGCCGGTGGTTCCGGATCGCGCCTGAACTCAATTCGTAACCGTTGCACACAATGTCATATTGCCAGGCGAGGATTTCAAGCGGGTCTTCATTTTCCAGCGCTTCCATCTCGCCCTGCGGCATGGAGAACGGGTTATGGCTGAAGTCGACCTTCTTCGCTTCTTCGTCATACTCGAACATCGGGAAGTCGACGATCCAGCAGAATTTGAAGCAGCCTTCTTCGATCAGCTCCAACAACTCGCCAACGCGTGTCCGGGCGGCTCCAGCGAGCTTCGCTGCATCCTTATCCTTACCTGCTGCGAAGAACAGTCCATCATTTTCGCCAAGGCCCAGCTCGTCATAGAGCTTTGCCATGTTCTCAGGGCCGTGATTCTTGGCGATTGGGCCGCCAAATTCACCGCCCTTGCGCGTAACGTAGCCAAGTCCGGCAAAACCTTCCCTGCGCGCCCAGTCATTCATCTCGTCGAAAAACTTGCGGCTCTTCTCATTGGTGTTTGGTGCTGGAATCACGCGGACACATCCACCAGTGCCGACAATCTTCTCGAACAAGCCAAACCCTGAAGTCTGGAAGTGATCTGTCACATCGCTGATCACCAGTGGATTGCGTAGGTCCGGCTTGTCACTGCCATATTTCAGCATCGCTTCGGCATAGGGAATGCGAGGGAATTCGCCGGACGGCGTAACACTTTTGCCATTGGCAAACTCCTCGAATACCCCCGCGAGGACAGGCTCGATAGCCTGGAACACATCTTCCTGTGTTGCGAAGCTCATTTCGAAGTCGAGCTGGTAAAATTCCGGGCTCCGGTCGGCACGTAGATCTTCGTCGCGAAAGCATGGGGCAATCTGGAAATAGCGGTCAAAGCCAGCCACCATCAGAAGCTGCTTGAACATCTGGGGTGCCTGCGGGAGCGCGTAGAAAGTGCCTGGATGCAGCCGGCTTGGCACAATGTAATCACGCGCGCCTTCGGGGCTGGAAGCCGCTAGAATTGGCGTCTGGATTTCGTTGAAATCCTGTTCGATCATACGCTTGCGGATTGAACTGATAACCTGGCTCCGCAGCATGATGTTGCGGTGCATCGTTTCGCGTCGCAGATCGACAAAACGATATTTGAGGCGGATATCTTCGGGGTAGTCCTGCTCGCCTGCAACTGGCAGGGGCAGCTCTTCCGCTTTGCTCTGCACGGTCACAGAGCGCGCGAACACTTCGATCTCGCCAGTAGGGAGGTTGGCGTTAACCGCCTCTGCATCGCGCGCCTTCACATCGCCATCGATGGTTACCACGCTTTCCAGTTTCAGGGCGTCTAGGATCGGCAGCGCGGGCGAATCCTCATCGGCGACCACTTGCGTGATGCCATAATGGTCGCGGAGATCGACAAACAGCACTCCGCCATGGTCGCGCTTGCGGTGGATCCAGCCCGAAAGGCGGACTGTTTCGCCGACTTTTTCCTTCGTCAGCTGTGCACAGTTGTGGGTACGATAGGCGTGCATCTAAAATCTTTCCATTTTCGGAGCTATAGGGCTAAGGGCGCGCTCGTTCGCAACAGGGTTGCAAAATCAGCATCGCCCTAGCCGGAATTTGCGCGCGCTAACAGGGGAAGCCGGCGGCTTTGTCAAGTCGGCGGCCTGACTGGGATTACTCCCGAGAGGCGGCACTCCGCCCAAACAAGAAAAAGACAGATGAAAATACACGATCTGATTACCGATACCGAAACGCTGGCCGCGTTGTGCGAACGCCTCTCTGAAGGAGAGTTCGTCTGCATCGATACAGAATTCATGCGCGAAAACACCTACTGGCCTGAGCTTTGCCTGGTCCAGGTGGGCAATGAAGACGAGGCAGCAGCGATTGATCCTCTGGCCGACGGTATCGATCTTGCCCCGCTCCTCGATCTGATGTGCGACAACGAGGACATCCTCAAGATCTTCCATGCTGGCGGCCAGGATGTTGAAATCATCTACAACCTGACCGGCAAGACGCCTCACCCTATCTTCGATACGCAAATCGCGATGATGGCGATCAGCCAGTCCGAACAGATCGGCTACGCCAATCTGGTCGAGAGCTGGCTGGGCATTACGGTAGACAAGGGTGCGCGCTTTACCGATTGGGGGCGTCGCCCGCTGACCGACCGCCAAATCGAATATGCCATCGGCGACGTGACCCACCTTGCCAAGATCTTTCCCAAGATTTTGAAGAAACTGATCAAGACCGGTCGCGGTGCATGGCTGAATGCCGAAATGGAAAAGCTCGCAGACCCGTCCAATTACGAGAATGACGCGGCTATCGCCTGGCGCCGAATCCGGTCACCCGGCCGCAATCCGGCCGTTCTTGGCCGGTTGAAGGCCCTGGCCGCGTGGCGCGAAAGCGAGGCCCAACACAAGAACATCCCGCGTGGCCGGATCATGCGCGATGAGACGCTGAGCGATATTGCCAGCCATCCGCCGAAGCGACAGGCTGACTTGGCAAAGGTTCGCGGGCTAAGTCAGGCCTGGCGCGACAATGACATTGGCAAGCGGCTTCTAAAAGTGATCGAGAAAGCTGAGCCGCTCCCGCAGGATGAAATGCCGGTCAAGTCCAAGCGTGGCGCTCCGCTCGGCAAGGAAGGCGCACTGGTAGCCGACCTGCTCAAGCTGCTGCTCAAAATCCGCGCTCGCGAAATCGACATAGCCTCACGGTTGCTTACCAAATCAGACGAGATGGAAGCCCTCGCCGCAGGGGTCCGCGACCTGCCTATCCTGGAAGGCTGGCGGTATGAAGTCTTCGGCAAGGATGCACTCGAGCTGGTCGAGGGAAAATTGGCCTTCGCCGTAAAACGAGGCAAGCTGACCATGACCCACGTCGATGATATGGCGGAGCAATTGGCCGAGGCCCAGGACGAATTGGCTGCGGAATAGGCCCCGGCAGTGAGCACTTACCTCCCCACCATCAAGCAATTGCAGTATCTCGTTGCCCTGCACGAGCATGGCCATTTCGGGCGCGCGGCAGAGGCCAGTTTTGTCTCCCAGTCGACACTGAGTGCAGGCATCCGCGAACTGGAATCTTTGCTGGGTGTGACATTGGTCGAGCGGAGCCGGCGCGTAGTTCGTTTCACTCCGCTCGGCAATCAGGTGGTCGAGAAAGCACACCGCTTGTTGCGCGAGGCAGAGGAACTTTCTGACCTTGTCCAAGCGGCAGGAAAACCGCTGTCGGGCACGCTGCGGATGAGTGTGATTCCCACAATCGCGCCCTTCTTGCTGCCGCGCATCCTCCCCCGCCTGCGCAAAGAGCGGCCAGAATTGAAGCTGTTCTTGCGCGAAGAAACGAGCGCAGACGCGGTGGAATCTCTGCATCACGGACGCGTGGATTGCGTGCTGCTCGCCCTGCCCTTCGCGACCGGTGAGGTCGAACTGGAGAACATTGCCGAGGATCGGCTTTTCGTAGCGTTTCCGAAGGACGACCCGCGGGACCCGCCCGAGATCGTAAAACCAAGCATGATCGATGAAGGTCGGTTACTGCTGCTGGAAGACGGGCACTGTTTGAAGGAGCACGCTTTGGCAGCGTGCAACCGGCCAGAATTGAGGGGCAGCGCCACGATGATCGGTACCAGCTTGCACACGCTGGTCCAGATGGTCGACAACGGATTGGGCCTTACCATGTTACCGCAGATGGCCCTGGATGCCGGGATCCTCAAAGGGACCGACGTCGTGGCGAGACCGCTCAAATCGGCTGCGGCCCAGCGTGAAATCGCCCTCATCTGGCGTAAGAATTCGCCCCGCGCTGACGAGTTCAAACTGTTCGCGGAGGAGTTGCGCGCCGGCTAGCAAACCAGCGCCATCAGCCAAATTCACCAAATATTTGGTATCTTTGCCCATAAGGAGCCCTACTTGTTTCGCAGGAGGGGCACAGATGCGCTCGTTCAATCGTTTTGATACCGATGAAGAAATTCCTTGCCGCATCGACGGCGAGAAGGATGTTGCTACGCTCTACAACCTTTCCAGCGGTGGTTGCATGATCGAAACGCGCAATTCCTCGGCCCGCGAGGGATCGGAGATCGAAGTCAATCTGCGTGACATGGCGACAGCACAGGGCATCATCGTCTGGAAAGTCGATAAACAAGCCGGCGTGAAATTCGCGACCCCCGTGCACCAGAAGATCGTCGAAATGCTTGGTTATACTGCGACTGCGGAGAAGTTTGACGCCAACGATCCACGGGATCGATTCGGCCTGCCACTCATCGGCTAAGGCCAAGTGCGTCGCAGGTTCACCCCTGCATTAAGCATGAATTTGCGCGCAACTATTTGAAATACCGCGAGCTTACTGATCGGACTCGGCTAGCTCGCGTTACCGGCTAGTCCGTCAGAAAAAACCTGTTAGCCTCCTGTGGATAACCGAATCGGTTTTGGGCACGAGTTCTGGGGGCTGCCTTTAATGCTGAATGACAATGGCCATAACGGCGGATTTGGATCGCCGCCTCGTGCGTTATCTCCGGTTTCTAGCGATGGCGAGCATCCCAGCGTCATACTCGCCGATATCAAGAATCGCAGAAAACTCCCCGGAAAGGTCGTAACCTTCGCCAACGAAAAGGGAGGCGTCGGAAAATCGACACTCGCATTCCATTGCGCAATTGCTCTTGCCGACATGGGGCAGCGGGTTGTCGCGATTGATCTCGACCGTCGCCAACGGACCCTCCACAGGGTCCTTCAATACCGGGAAGGCACCGCGACAAGCCTGGCAGTCGACCTGCCGATGCCGTCTCATTCCGTCCTCGAACGTCCGTGCGCAGCCCAGTTATGGCAGGAAATCCTGAGGTTGGATTCCAAGGCGGACTTCATAGTCATCGATGCAGCGGGCGCAGACTCGCCCGTATTCCGCCGCGCAATTGCGATGGCCGATACTTTGGTCACTCCGGTCAATGCCTCCTTCCTCGATCTTGAATTGCTGGGCCGCCATAGTCCGGTTACCGGCGCGGTCAGCAATTCTGGCTGCTTCGCCTCGCTGGTAACGGATTTGCGCGAAGAGAGAGCTCGGATCGGCCAGGGCCCGATAGACTGGATTGTTACCAAGAACCGGGTCCGCCATGCAGAACGCCGCCAGATTGAGCGTGTGGATGAGGCACTCGAGAAACTCGCAATCCGGCACGATTTTCGAATTGGCCGGGGCCTGAGCGAGCGCGTTGCCTTCCGCGAACTCTTCCAGTTCGGTCTGACCCATCTAGACCTCAAACACCTGCCGGGCCTGGCGCGCATGCAAGCCTCAACCGCTAGCGAGATAGAAGCCCTGATCGAAGATCTTGCCTTGGAACTGCGTGCCGATCCGGAAAATAGGGTGCACCGCCGGCAGCCGCGCACACTGGCATCATCCAGCCACGCATTCAGCGAAGCGCTTGGCGCACTGATCTAGGAGGTGCTGCGCGCTCTTGCAGTCTTAATCCATGTGCTTGAGACCGACACGCAGGTAATCCCAACCGGTGATCAGCGTCAACACCGCGGCGCTCCAGAGGCTTACCAGACCGGTCAGGTGGACCCATTCATAGTGCGGCACCGCTTGCCCAAGGATCAGAGCACCTAGCGCAAGAAGCTGAAGCGTTGTTTTCCATTTGGCCAGCTTCGTTACCGGCACGGACACCTGAAGTCCGGCAAGAAACTCCCGCAAGCCTGATACGGCGATTTCGCGCATCAGGATAATCAGGCCGGCGACCACATGGAAATCGCCAACATAGGGTCCGCGCAATACGCCTTGCGCCGTAAGAACCAGGATAACGGCCGCGACCATTATCTTGTCTGCAATTGGGTCCAGAAACATGCCCAGTTTCGACACGGTGCCTTGCGCCCGGGCGACGTAACCGTCGAAATAGTCGGTAATTCCGATCAGGGCATAGAGCACGAAGCCGATTGCAAAACCGACTTCCCAACCTGGCCACCAAATGAAGAAGGCCAGCAACGGTACCGCAAATATGCGCGACAGGGTCAGGATGTTTGGCAGGTTCAGCATCTTGCTTTGATCACCTAGCCTAGCTTGCGCGCAGGAAAAAGCGGTTCTGCACCCTATGCCCCGGCACATTGCTCCTCTAGGGTCGCCATGACGGCGCCGATGGCGCGCAAGGGGAACCTATGACGACGCTCAAACTGCTGCGCCGCCGCCGCTTCCTGCCGCTGTTCACAACACAGCTGCTGAATGCCTTCAACGACAACCTCTACAAGACCGCGATGGTCCTGTTTGTGGTCTATTTCGTCTACAATTCCGAAGCAGCTGAGGGACTTTTCAGCGCGGTTGCCTCCGGCTTGTTTATCCTCCCCTTCTTCGTGCTCTCAGCGTTGGCAGGGCAATTGGCGGATATGCGGGACAAAGCCTCCATCATCCGCAAAGTAAAATTCTGCGAAATCGGCTTGATGATTATCGGGGCCAGCGGCTTGTACCTCGCCTGGCGGGGATATGACCTGCCCGTTTCGATCCCGCTCGGCTTCATGACAATCGACACCACTTTTCCGATTGTCCTGATGCTGTTTGCGCTGTTTCTAACTGGTGTGCAATCGACCTTCCTGGGCCCGATCAAATACGCCATCCTGCCACAGCATCTGCAAGAAGACGAGGTGCTTGCCGGCACGGGGCTGGTGGAGGCCGGAACCTATGTCGCCATTTTGGCCGGAACCATCCTAGCGGGCTGGATCCCGGTCGAAATCGCTGCGGCTGGTATCATCCTGACCTCGATGATCGGTTACATCTCGGCGCGGCAAGTGCCCCCCGCCCCGCCGCTCGGGGACGTCGAGAAGATCGATCTGAATATCATCCGTGCCTCGATCAAGCTGGTCCGCAACACTATGCATGATGCGCAGGTCTACTACGCCATTCTGGCCATCAGCTTTTTCTGGACGATTGGCGCGGTTCTCTTCATCCAGTTCCCGCCCCTCGCCAAGAATGTGATCATGGCCAGCAAGGAAGTCGCCAGTGTCTTCCTGGTGGTTTTCTCGGTTGGAGTTGCAATCGGGTCGGTAACGATCAACCACCTGCTCAAAGGAACAGTCTCCGCCCGCTACTCCCCTGTTTCGGTGATCGCGATGGGCGCATTTGTGGTGGCGTTCTACGTTGTTTGCAAAATGTGGCAGGCCGACCAGCCTACCGAGCTACTGAATGTTGCCGAATTCATCGCCTGGCCCATGGCCACAGTGCTCCTTCTTTGCCTGTTGGGAATCTCGGTAGCTGGCGGCATGTTTGTAGTGCCGCTCTATGCGTTTCTCACCACAAGGGTCGCGACAAGCCAGGCTTCGCGCACGATTGCGGCCAACAACATCGTCAATTCCGGTGCGATGGTTGGCGGATCTTTGATGGCCATGGCGCTGACCGCTGCAGGCATCCCGATCGCGGAACAATTGCTGCTAAGCGCCGGCATGTGCCTGATATCTGCATGGCTGGGCAAAAGACTGCACAACGCCGAACTCACGGAGCAAGCCGCAATCGCCTAGATGATAAAGACGATCGCCGCTGCAAGGCACGCGAAGTATGCACTCGCAAACCCCTTCACATCATTGCGCGTGATATACCATTTGGTGCGGGCTGGTTCCGGAGCGCTTTGGGCCCTTACATGCGGCGGAAGCGCCGCACGGAAGGGATGTTGTGCTGTTTCATCGGTTATGACGAGCGACCGTCTCTTATGTGCTTTTGCAGTCATGTCTGCCCGTTAACGCTTCGCTAACCATCGCGCCTCTGCAAAATCAGCCGTGTCGCATCGCGGGACGTTAACGGTGCCTCTTCATCACCTTTCCGCGCATTGCCGCTTCGGCAGAGCGGCGCTAGATGCACGCGCATGAGCCAATCCACTACGCCCGATGCCGCCCGTCTGCTGGTCGAATGCCTTGTAGAGCAAGGGTGCGACCGTGTTTTTACTGTTCCCGGAGAAAGCTTCCTGCAAGTCCTCGACGGGTTGCATCAGCATGAGACCGTAGACGTGATTACCTGCCGGCAAGAAGGTGGAGTGTCGTTCATGGCATGCGCAGACGGTGCCATGACAGGCCGACCGGGTGTAGCCTTCGTGACCCGCGGCCCGGGCGCGACCAATGCCAGCATCGGCGTCCATGTCGCGTTTCAGGATTCGCAACCGATGATCCTGTTCGTGGGCGATGTTGCGCGCGAAATGCGCGATCGGGAAGGATTTCAGGAGGTGGATTTTCCTGCCTTATTCGCTCCACTCGCCAAATGGTCTGCACGGATCGACGATGCTGATCGGATCCCCGAATATGTTGCGCGGGCGTGGTCGGTTGCCATATCGGGACGGCCCGGCCCGGTGGTCCTCGCCTTGCCCGAAGATATGCTTTCCGACGCGACCAGCCAACGACCTCGCCCTGCGGTTGTTCGCCCTGCCCAGGCGACTTGCCCGGACGCCATGCAAACAATGATGGCGATGATTGCAGACGCCGCATCGCCGGTGGCCATCATCGGCGGCGCTGGATGGAATGCCAAGGCGCGCGAACACTTCCAGCTCTTCGCAGAGCGGATCGGCATCCCGGTTGCAACGGCCTTCCGGCGTCAGGACGCGATCGACCCCTCCTCGCCGGTTTACGCTGGCAACCTTGGCTATGGCCCCAATCCGGGGCTGGTTGATCGGGTCAAGAATGCCGACCTGGTGCTGGCAGTTGGCGCGCGGCTCGGGGAAGCAACAACCGACGGCTACACGCTGATCACGCCAGATCATCCGGACCAGCAATTGATCCACATCCACCCTGACGCGAATGAATTGGGAAGCGTTTACCGCGCCGATCTGGCGATTTGCGCCGATATGGGCGAATTCGCCGAGACAGCCGCAATGTGGGAAGATCACTCGATCATCTCGTTCGACGCGGGGGCCCAGGCACATACCGAATGGGAAGAATGGGCCAGCCCAAAACCGGGTGACTGGCAGCTCGACCTGGCACGCTGCGTCACCTTCATGCGCGAAACGCTCCCTGCCGATACGATTGTTTGCAATGGAGCGGGCAATTTTGCTGGCTGGTGGCACAGATATTGGCGATATGCCGGGCATCCGACGCAACTGGCGCCTACCTGCGGCGCGATGGGCTACGGGGTTCCTGCGGCAGTTGCGGCAGCGCGGCGTTTTCCAGAGCGTACGGTCGTGGCCGTGGCCGGAGATGGCGATTTCCTGATGAATGGCCAGGAATTGGCCACGGCAGCCCAATATAGGCTTAACCTGATCGTGATCGTGATCGACAATGGCGCCTATGGCACCATCCGGATGCATCAGGAGCGAGAGTTTCCCGAGCGCATTTCTGCCACCGAATTGGTCAATCCCGACTTCGCCGCCCTCGCCAGTGCATTCGGCGGTTGGTCCGCCACGGCAGACAGCACCGACGCATTCAAGGATGTACTGAAGGAGGCCAAGGCGAGAGATGGCCTACGCTTGATCCATTGCAAGATCGAGGTTGAGCAATTGGCTGCCAGCGGGGCAACAATCAGCGGATTGCGGGCGAGATAAGAGAGCCTAAAGCCCGGCCATCGCACAGATGGTCAACCATTCGTCCGGTGTAATCTCAGCGACCGACAGGCGCGATAGCTTTACGAGTTCACAATCTGCAAGCTCGGGATCGGCCTTGATCTGCTTTAAGGTTACGGGCGTCGGGAATTTCGTCTTGGGCTTCACTTTGACTGCCGCCCATTTCCCGTCCGGATCGGTCGGATCGGTAATTCCGGCAACGCTAACTTCACAGATGCCCACAATCTCCAGCCCCTCTCGGGAATGGTAGAAGAACGCTTCGTCACCAACTTCCATCGCAGCAAGATTGTTCTTCGCACGGTGGTTGCGGACCCCGTCCCAAACACCTTCTCCCTCAGCAATCAGATCATCCCAACCATATTTGTATGGTTCGGATTTCAAGAGCCAATAACGAGCCATGATCTTACGATGTCCCTACAGCACAATAGGCGAAATCCCAGAAATGCCCACATTACAGTCAATCAGGATAAATGCGCCAATTAACCCAATTTTCAATCGCAGGTAGCATAAGCACAGCCGCAGAATTCCTGTAAAGGTGTGGTCTAACGCGACCGAGTTGAAATGGGGCATCACGTGATCAAGCGCCAGAATGGGCTGGAGAAGGCACGCCGCGACGTCGTCGCACTAGGCATCGCCGCAGCAGCCATTATCATGTTTGTTGGGACCGGTAGTGCGGTTTTGCCCGGTATCGTCCAGCAGTGGACCAGCGGCGTGTCTGGTGGGACCGACTATGTGCTGGTCAACGCGCTCCTGCTCAACATTGCACTCATTATTTTCGGTTGGCGTCGTTACCGCGAATTGACCGTTGAGATTACCGACCGACGCGTTGCCGAGGAAAAGGCCCGCGAATTGGCGGAAATTGATCCGTTGACCGGTTGCCTCAACCGCCGCGCCGCAACAATTGAAACCGATCGCGCAATTGCTCTGGCCGCCAAGGGTGGCAAGGCACTCGCCTTCATCATGGTTGATCTGGACAATTTCAAGCAGGTGAACGATCTGAGCGGTCACCAGACCGGGGACGAAGTTCTTGTTCGGGCGGCCGAGCGCATGTCGTCCCTGCTCCCACGCGATGCTATCCTAGCACGCCTTGGCGGCGATGAATTCGCTTTCGTCTACCCTTACGAGGCCCATGCGCCTGACCGGGTTGAGCAATTTGTTTCGCGCTTGATCGACGCAGTGGCCAAACCGATGGATGTCGTGGGCCAGAAGGTCGAAATCACCATGTCGGTAGGCATCGCATCCGGCCTGTCCGGCCGCTTTGGTGAAAAGCTCGATTGCGATGCCCAGGTACTGATGCACCAGGCTGATATCGCCATGTATCACGCCAAAAAGCAGGGCAAGAACCGCTTCTACTGGTTTGAAGATACAATGGAAAACGAGCTGCGGTTCCGTAATCAGCTGGAAACCGGCATCCGTGTCGGAGTCGAACGTGGTGAATTTGTCCCGCATTATGAGCAGCAGGTCGACATAGCCACCGGCAAGCTGATGGGTTTCGAAATGCTGGCGCGCTGGCAATCGCCCAAGCTTGGTCTCGTCAGCCCCGATATCTTCATTCCGATCGCCGAAGAAATCGGCGTGATCGGTGACATGTCGGAAAGCCTTATGCGTCAGGCATTCACCGATGCGCGCGATTGGGACCCGTCGCTAACGGTTTCGGTCAATATCTCCCCGGTGCAGCTCCGTGATCCGTGGTTCTCACAGAAGATCCTGAAGCTTCTGGTGGAATGCAACTTTCCGCCGCAAAGGCTCGATATCGAGATTACCGAGAGCTGCCTGCACGACAATATCGGTGTAGTCAGATCGATGATCACAAGCCTGAAGAACCAGGGCGTCAAGATCAGCCTCGACGATTTCGGAACCGGCTATTCCAGCCTGTCGCAACTGCGCTCGCTTCCGTTTGACCGGATCAAGATTGACCGCAGCTTTGTCAGCGAGCTGAAAGATGAAGACGCCAGTTCCAAAATTGTCAGTGCCATAATCTCTTTGGGCAACGGCCTTGAAATGCCGATTACCGCAGAAGGGATCGAGGATGACCGCGTCCTGGAAACGCTCAAGGGCATGGGCCAGATGAAGGGCCAGGGTTATCTCTATGGTCGGCCCGAGGCGGCAGACCAGGTTCGCAAGCGCTTGTCCTCTGCCGGGCTTCTGGTTGAACCAAAAGCTGCCAGCGACGACACTAGCGACACACCAAAGGCCAAGCCCGCACGCAAATCGGCCTGAGGTGTCCGCGCGCCCTTTACGGGAACGGGCGCTGACCATACATGCGCAAGGCGATGCGCGTCTCCTTCACCAAGATGCACGGCCTTGGCAATGATTTCATCATGCTCGATGGCCGCGACAATGCCTTGCCTGTCCTGGCAAGCCCAGCGGTGCGTGCGCTTTCCGATCGCAAGACAGGGATTGGCTGCGATCAGCTGATTGTCCTGGAACCTTCCACCAATGCCGATTTCCGCATGCGGATTTTCAACGCCGACGGCGGCGAGGTGGAAGCGTGCGGCAACGCATCTCGGGCCGTGGCCTTGCTTCATGGAAAGGCTGCCCGTGTCGAAACTTCGGGCGGAATTATTGACGTCGCCCCTGCAGAGATCGGTGCACGCGTGGATATGGGCATCCCTCGCTTTGAATGGGACGCTATCCCCCTCGCCTATGCGATGGATACTCTTTCCATGCCGGTCGGGTGGGACACTCTCGAGAATCCGGTCGGGATCAATGTCGGCAATCCGCATGTCGTTTTCTTCGTCGACAACGCAGACGATATTGCGCTGGGACAGCTTGGCCCTGTCATAGAACAAGACCCTCTCTTCCCGGAACGCGTCAACGTCAACGTGGCGAGCCTGTCGTCCGAGAATGCCCTCAAGTTACATGTCTGGGAACGCGGTGTGGGGCTTACCCGGGCTTGCGGCACCGGCGCATGTGCTACAGCCATTGCGGCCATGCGACGCGGGATCACGGCACGTACCGTGGACGTGACCCTGCCCGGTGGTACGCTCGCCATCGAATGGGATGACAATGACCGGATCATCATGACCGGCCCGGCGAGTGAAAGCTTTCGCGGCAGTTTCGAATGGGACGATTTCGCGTGAGCAGCGCCACAACCCCCAACGGTGCGGAGATCATTTCACTCGGCTGCCGGCTAAATATCGCCGAGAGCGAGCAAATGCGCACAATGCTGGCTGATGAGAGCGATGTCGTTGTGATCAACAGTTGCGCAGTCACGTCCGAGGCAGTTCGCCAAACCCGCCAGGCCATCCGCAAGGCACGCCGTGCCCGTCCGGACGCTCGCCTGCTGGTGACGGGATGCGCGGCCGATATAGAGCGTGAACAACTGGCTGAGATGCCCGAAGTCGACGGGCTGGTCGCAAACACGGCCAAGCTCGACCCCAGGGCCTGGAATGTGCCTGCCAGCACAAGGCCCGCACCGGCCGCGCGCACTCGCGCTTTCATAGCGGTGCAAAACGGCTGCGATCATGCCTGCACCTTTTGCGTGATTCCCCAGGGTCGCGGAAAAAGCCGGTCACTGACAATCGATCAAGTCTTGCGCGAGGTAGAAAGGCACCGTGCCTACGGCGCTCGCGAAGTTGTGTTAACAGGTGTCGACGTGACCTCATGGGGTTACGACTTGCCCGACACCCCCTCCCTGGGAAAACTCGTTAGAGCTGTGCTGGACAGGTTCTCCGACCTGCCCCGGTTGCGCATGTCATCGCTGGACGGGATAGAGGTCGATCCCGAACTTTTCGAGCTGTTTGCCAGCGAACCCCGGATCATGCCGCATATCCATTTGTCGCTGCAGCATGGCCATGATCTGATCCTTAAGCGCATGAAACGGCGGCATCTCCGGGGTGATGCTGTCGACCTAGTCCGGGCGCTGCAGGAAAGGCGGCCAGTCATCGCGGTCGGCGCAGATCTGATCGCGGGCTTCCCGACCGAAACTGCGGAGCATCACCAGTCCAACCTGTCGATCATTCGCCAGCTCGATATCGTACACGGGCACATCTTTCCGTATTCCCCCCGGCCGGATACGCCTGCTGCGCGCATGCCTCAGCTCGACAAGAAAGTTATCAAGGAAAGGGCTGCCGAGTTGCGTGAGGCAGTGTCTGATGTTCGCCAGAATTGGTTGCAACGATGTGTTGGTTTGCCGCACGACGTACTCGCAGAACGCGATGGCAGCGGGTATACGCCCGCCTTCGCAAGGGTTGCAGTACCGGACGGGACAGCGCCCGGTTCCATCGTGACCATTACCCCGAGAACAGTTGAAAAGGGCCTGCTGACGTGACCGAGACCAGCTGGGCCGAGCGCCTGTTCGGCGGCTTTCGCAAGACTTCCGAACGCCTGACGGAAAACCTGAGCACCGCCGTCGGCACCGCGACGCTTGACGATGCCACACTGGACGAGGTCGAAGATGCCCTCATAATGTCCGATCTCGGGCCCGCAGCAGCCGGTCGCATCCGTGAAAAACTGAGGGAAAAGCGCTTCGGTCTCCAGATCAGTGAGAGCGAGTTGAAAGAAGCCGTCGCGGAAGAGATCGCAGCCATCCTGCGCCCAGTTGCGGTTCCGCTGGAAATCACTGCATTTCCCCGCCCGCAAGTCATTCTGGTGATCGGAGTAAATGGCAGCGGCAAGACCACCACCATCGCCAAGCTTGCCCATTGGTTGCAGGAAGACGACTACGGCGTGATGCTTGCCGCGGGCGACACGTTCCGCGCCGCTGCAATCGGCCAATTGGCGACATGGGCGGAGCGAGTTGGTGTTCCGATCATACGTGGGCCGGAAGGAGGCGACCCGGCCTCAATCGTGTTTGACGGCGTCAAGGCCGCCACGGATCAAGGCATCGATGCACTGGTCGTCGATACGGCAGGCCGGCTCCAGAACAAGCGCGAGTTGATGGACGAATTGGCCAAGATTCGGAAAGTTCTCGGGCGGCTCAATCCCGAGGCTCCGCATGACGTCTTGCTCGTTCTCGACGCCACTAACGGTCAGAACGCACTGAGCCAGATCGACGTGTTCAAGGAGGTGGCCGGAGTAACCGGCCTGATCATGACCAAACTTGACGGCACCGCCCGCGGCGGCGTGTTGGTCGCGGCGGCAGAGCAGTATGGCCTGCCCATCCATGCGATTGGCGTGGGCGAAACTATCGACGATTTGCGACCATTCGACCCTGATTTGGTCGCACGTGTTATTGCGGGGATCGCATAATGAGCAGTCCGTCTCCTGAAGGCAAAGCCGCCAAGCCAAAGAGCGGCTGGCTCAATATCGCAGTCGATTACGGCCCGCTGCTTGTCTTCCTCGGCGTTTACAAGTTCTACCAGCCACCTGAATCCTCCGCCTTTGGCGAGATTGCAGCGGTCATATATGGCACGATAGCCTTCATGGTGGCAGCAGTGGTTGCCCTCGCCTTCAGCAAGTTCAAATTCGGGCATGTCTCGCCCATGTTGATCCTTTCGACCACGCTGATCGTCGGATTCGGCGGGCTTACGATCTGGCTTCAGGACGAACGATTTATCCAGTTCAAGCCGACAGCGATTTACCTGCTTTTCGGCGCCCTGCTGGTTGGCGGGTGGTTGCGCGGCAAGGCGCTGCTGCAAATCCTGCTCGAAGCGGCGTTCGAGGGGGTCGACAAGGAAGGCTGGCTCAAGCTCTCACGCAATTGGGGTCTCTTTTTCTTCGCACTCGCTGGCCTCAACGAGATCCTTATCCGCACGATGGATTTCGAAGGCTGGCTCTGGGCCAAATTCTGGGTCTTTATGCCGTTGAGCTTCCTGTTCACTTTCTCCCAAATTCCGATGCTGCTGAAGCACGGTTTGGCCATCGAAGATGTAGACGAAGTGGTGAAAGACGAGCCGCCGACTGGTGCCTGACAATTCAAGCTGGCCACATACCTAGCCCCCTAGGCGCTTGCCCATGCTCACTCGTTCTTCGACCGAGTAGCCGTGATGCCCATAAAAGGCTGCTACCGCTTCATTGCCGGCCCTGATCTGCAAGTTTACTTTTGCGCAGCCCATCTCGGTCAGCTTTGCCTCCGCAAATGCAAGCAATCGCGAACCCACCCCGCGACGATGATGATTAGGATCGACCGCAATCGAATAGAGCCAACCACGATGGCCATCATACCCCGCCATAGCTGTGCCAATCACAACGCTTTGGTTGATTGCGACCAGAAAAAGGTCTGGCTGAACCTTTAGCTTGGGGGGAATTGCATTCTCGGCTCGGTTCCAAGGCGGATCGTGTGGGAAAACGGTTTCCCAAAGCGCCTTTACACCGTCGAAGTGCTCTGCCTTGTAAGCGACGATCTTAATCATTCGCGCCGTTTCCCCGATGTGTTGCGAATAGGTGCCTCTATATCCGCACCTGGCTACCTAGCTCCACCACGCGATTGGTCGGCAGCCCGAAGAACTCCATCGCTGTCGCGGCATTGCGCAGCATCCAGGCAAAAATCTTCTCGCGCCAGATCGGCATGCCAGGCTTGTCGCTGGGCAACAGGGTCTGCCGGCTGAGGAAGAAGCTGGTTTGCATCATGTCGAACTCGCCACCGCATTGTTGCATCGATTTGAGCCCTTCGGGCACGTTGGTCTCTTCCATAAAGCCATAATGAAGCACAGCGCGGAAGAAGCCGTCGCCGATTTCCGAATACTCGCAGCGCTTGGCTGGATCGACATAAGGGATGTCGGCGATTTCAACCGTCAGGATCACGACACGTTCGTGCAGTACCTTGTTGTGCTTGATATTGTGCAGCAAGGCCGAGGGCACGCCGGCCGTGCTCGAGGCCATGAAGATTGCCGTGCCCGGCACCCGAGTGGCGCTATTGTTGGCAGATTTAGCGAAAATCTCGATCGGCAGCGCGACCTCGGTCATCCGTTCGCGCATCAGCTTGCGCCCGCGCGCCCAGGTCGTGAGCAAAGTGAAAGCAATCAGGCCGACTACCAACGGGAACCACCCGCCATCGGGCACCTTGGTCAGGTTGGCGGCGAAATAGGCCCCGTCGATCACCAGGAACAGCAGCACAACGGGCGCGGCATACCACCACTTCCATTTCCACACGCCCACGAACAGAACGCCCATCAAAAGGGTGTCGATCGTCACCGCCCCGGTGACCGCGATGCCATAGGCCGACGCCAGGTTGGACGAATTCTGGAATGTGAGAACCAGGATAATCACTGCGAACATCAGGGCCCAGTTCACGACTGGAATGTAGATCTGTCCCGAATGGGTATCGCTGGTGTGGCGGATCGATAGGCGCGGAACGAAGCCCAGCTGGATCGCCTGATGCGTAATGGCAAAGGCACCGGAGATAACGGCCTGGCTGGCAATGAAAGTCGCGAATGTCGCCAGAATCACCAGCGGCAAGCGCCATTCTTCACTCGCCAACAGGAAGAACGGGTTGCGTACCACCTCTGCGGCCTGTTCCGGCGGCAGGCCGGCGATCATTGCCCCTTGCCCGAAATAATTGAGCAGCAGGCAAGGCATGACGAAGCCAAACCACGAAAGCCGCATCGGCCCCCGTCCAAAATGCCCCATATCCGAATAGAGCGCTTCTGACCCCGTCACGGCCAGCACCACTGCGCCCAGCGCAAGGAAGGCAATGAAGCCGTCCGAGATAAAGAACATGACCGCGTAATAGGGGTTCAGTGCCCACAGGATGTCAGGATTTTGCCAGATCTGGCTCGCGCCGAGCAGCGCGATGGTGGTGAAGTAGATGATCATCACCGGGGCAAACAACGCGCCGACTTTCGCCGTGCCGCGCTTTTGCAGCAGAAACAGGAACACCAGCAGGATCAGCGCAATCGGGATCACATAGCTTTGCAAGCCAGGGTCAACCACCGTTAGCCCCTCGACTGCAGAGAGGACCGAGATGGCAGGGGTAATCATGCTGTCGCCGTAAAACAGCGAGGTCGCAAATACTCCGAGCAGCACGACCAGCCAGCCATAGTTGGACTTGCCCATATGCCGCGAAAGCAGCGCGACCAGGGCCAGACTACCGCCCTGCCCCTTGTTATCCGCGCGCATCAGAATCGTCACATACTGGATCGCCACAACCAGCAGCATCGACCAGAAAATCAGGCTGACAACGCCCAGCACATGCATCCGGTCAATCGCGATGGCGAAGCGATCCGTCGCGGTAAAGGTCTCACGGAAAGCGTAAAGCGGGCTGGTGCCGATATCGCCGAACACAATACCGATAGCCCCGACCGCCAGCTTGGTGGTCGAATCGACATGCTTCGAGCCTCCTCCTGGAGGCGCGCGGTCAATGTCTTGCGAGGCTTCGCTCATGTTTACGGCTTCCCGACCCCTGGGCTTGTGAATTCACTACGACGCGCGCGCCGCACTTCCCCCATGCCAATGGCGACGGGCGCGCCTAGCAGCCTGTCCCCCCGCACGCAACCGCATCACTGCGGCGTTTGACGTGCAACAATCTCCGCCATCAAGGCGTCGAGACCCGCCAACCGCTCCGCCAGATATGTCCGGCCCGGAGCACCTTCCGGCGCCGCTTCGAGAGCTTGCGCCCACAATTCACGGGTTTCGATCAGCCTGCCCGCGCGCAATTCCGAAACTCCGAGGAAGAAGGCAGGTGCAGGGTTGCCCGTCAGCAGTGCCCGAGCGCGCTGGAAAGCAAACAGGGCTGGCGGTGTGACCTCACCCTCGGCATGCTCGACCAGAGCCACGCCCAGCGCCAGCCACGCTTCGCCATCATTGGGATTTTCGACCACGGCGCCGCGCAGGATGACAGCCGCCCGTTCGAAATCACCGTTTCTGGCGAAACCATCGGCGACGACGACGAAGCGACTGGCCGTATTGGCAGGGTCGAAGAACTCGCGACGCGCCTCGATCAGGCCGGGGTTGGCCGCACTCGACGATGTCGCCGTTGCAGGTGCAGCCGGATAGGACGGCGCACCCTGCCAGGCATAGCCCGCAAGGCCAAACACGATGATAGCTGCCAACAAGGTCAGCAGGTTTCGTTGCTCCCGCAGCAGCCATGCCCCGAGCGCGAAAGCCACCAGAGCCACCGCTCCAATTGCTAGCCACCCGATCATCGCCGTTTCATCCTGCGCATCCAGACAAGTCCGGCAAACAGCAACAAGACTATCGGCACCGCATAGAGCGGCCAGGTCATTTCGTTCACCACCGGCGCATAGCTGATATAGTCGCCGTAGCGCTCGACCATCCAGGCCCGGATCGCTTCGGGCTCTTCGCCAGCGGCAATGCGCGAGCGGACCTGATGCCGCATATCACCCGCCATCGCGGCATCGCTATCGTTAATCGACTGCGATTGGCAGGTGAGACAGCGCAGCGTCTCCATCAATTCTACAGCGCGCGCCTCCTGCGCCGGATCGGCCAGTTGCGTATTGGCATAGGGTGCATCGGGCAGCTTTTGCTGCGCAGCCAACGGCGATGTGACAACGAGAGCTAGCAAAGCGAAAATTCGGATCACTGCGCTTCCTCCAGCTTTTCCAGAAGGAATGGTACATCGTCCGCCCGGATGTCGCCGATATGCTGGTGACGGATAATCCCATTACCATCGACAACGAAAGTCTCCGGCACTCCGCTAGAGCCTATGCCCAATTGCACCTCGGAGATATCGTCTCGCGCAATACGGGAATACGGGTCTCCATGCCGAGCGAGAAAGGTCGCTATATCGTCCGGCGTGTCGCGGATCGCGATCCCTACGATTTCGGCGCCTTCGCGTTCGAGGGCTTCGAGTTGGGGGGCCTCGGCAATGCAGGGCAAACACCAGCTAGCCCAAATGTTGAGCAGACGCGGCTTGCCATCGGTGAAGTATGCCTGGGTCAGTCGCGGTGCCCCTTCTGTCTGCCCCGGCAGATCGAACTCTGGCAGGGCCTTGCCAACCATCGCGCTGCGGATGGTCTCATCCTTTGGCTGGGTAAGCTGATAAGCGGCGAGGCCGGCAAACAGGAAGAACAACGCAAAGGGCGCCCAGATCATCGCCCGCTTCATTGCGCTGGCTCCAAACCACGACGCAGCGCGCTCTGATGCCGGATGTTCCGCTGGCGGACATGCGCCAAAAGGTGCCCGATCATGGCCAGGAAGCCCCCCAATGCAACGAGCAATCCGCCATAAAAGATCATCGTGACGAAAGGTTTCCACCACAGGCGGACCTGCCAACGCCCATCCTCTGACGCATTGCCCAAAACTGCGTAGAGTTGCCCGTTCCAGCGCGTCAGCAGCGCACTCTCGGTCGTCGCCTGTGAAGGGTCATAAAAATTGCGTGCCTGGGGGCGCACGATGCTCGATTGCCCTTCCCCGTAGCTCGCAGACAATCGCGCTTCCAGAGCCGTCCAGTTTGGACCTGCTGTCGGCTCCACACCTTCAAGCGTCACGATCCATTCGCCGACCACAACACTCTCGCCCACGCTTAGCGCAGCCAGTTTTTCACTCGAGAACGCACTCTCGCTGGCCATGCCAAACAAGGCCACTGCGATGCCGAGATGTGCGAGGACCATGCCCCAGGTTGTAAGAGCAACACGGCGCAATTTGCGTCCACGCAATGGCAGCAGGCTGGCAATTGCAAGAGCGATCGAGAATGCGAGACCCAACAAGGGCAGTATCGCAATCTCCACTTGCACCAAAGTTACCACCAGCACCGCTAGGGCGATGGCGGCGACCAAGGCCATAGGCTTCCAGATGCGCGCTGGCTTATCGCGCCTCCAGCGCAGCAACGGGCCAATCGCCATGATCGCGAGCATCGGGAAGGTAAACACCGCACCGACTGGATTGAAGTAAGGCGGCCCAACCGAGACACGAGAGTCGAACGCCTCGGCAAGCAAGGGATAGAGCGTGCCGAGCAGGACAACCCCGAGAATGGCGCTCAACATCACGTTGTTGAATACAAGAGCGCTCTCTCGGCTGGTCGCAGCAAACCGTTCTCCCTCTGCAACGCTACCAGCGCGCAATGCGAACAACACCAGTGCACCGCCGATATTGATGCAGAGCAAAGCGAGAATGAAAGCGCCCCGCTCCGGATCTACAGCAAAGGCATGGACACTGGTTAGCACGCCCGAGCGAACGAGGAATGTTCCCAACATGCTCATCGAAAACGCCACGACGCCAAGCATCACGGTCCAGGTTCTCAACGCGTCGCGAGAGGCTAATACGCTGACTGAATGCAACAGAGCCGTTGCCGCAAGCCATGGCATGAGTGAAGCGTTCTCGACCGGGTCCCAGAACCAGTATCCGCCCCAGCCCAGTTCGTAATAGGCCCAATAACTACCGGCTGTGATGCCCAAGGTCAGAGCCACCCATGCAGCCAGGACCCAAGGCCGCATGGCGCGGGCAAAATCGGGGGTCACCTGACGCGTTACCAAGGCCCCGACGACAAAACTGAAGGCCACCGACAGCCCGACATAGCCGACGTACAAAGTAGGGGGATGGAATGCGAGGCCGATATCCTGCAGCAACGGGTTGAGACCCAATCCCTCTTGCGCCGGGGTCGGCAAGCGTTCGAACGGATTCGAACTGAACAACAGAAACGCATAGAAGCCCAGCGCGACAAAGCCTTGCGCAGACAGTGTCGCCTGCATCGTGCGCTCAGGCAGTCTGCGCTCCAACCATGCGATCAAAGCGCCAGCCAAGACCATCACGGTCACCCATAGGAGCATCGAACCTTCGTGGTTGCCCCATGCGCCTGCGATCTTGAAGACCATCGGCTTGTCGATATGGGAATTGGACGCAACCAGCTTCACACTCAGATCGGTTATCGCGAAGATGTAAAGCAGGGTGGCAAAGGAAATCGCCAGCAACAATCCCTGGATAATCGCGCTTGGCCGGGTGAGTTGGCCGACCTCACGCCCCTGTTCCCGCAACGCCAACGCGCCACAGACGAACTGGGCAAAGGCCAGGGCCGCAGCGAGCCACAGAGCAACCAGCCCAACCTCTGCGATCATGAACCTTCCACCGTTTCGGCAATTACGTCGCGCGCCTGATGCTCATCCATATCCTGAAATTCGCGTGGGACGTAATTCTCGTCATGCTTTGCCAGCATATTCTCGGCCAAAAACGTGCCGTCGGGTTGATAGCGACCGTCGGCGACAACGCCGGAGCCTTCAACAAACAGGTCCGGCAGGATGCCTGAAAACCGAACCGGAACAGTCGCTTCGCCATCTCCAACCACAAAGGCGACGGTGACCCCGTCAGCCAGTGTTTCTATCGATCCCTCCTGGACCATGCCGCCCAATCGTACGAGACGGTCTGCTGGCGGATTTTCAACAACGATCTGGCTCGGAAAATAGTAATAGCTGGCCTGGTTGCGCAGCGCCCAGGCCGCCAGGAGCCCTGCACCGATCAAGGCCAGCAGTGCAATCACGACCAGAACCAGTCTCTGGTGTTTAGCTTTCATCACACTCATTTCTTCCGCGCCTTTTCGCGTTTGGCTTCAGCACGTTTCATGGACCACCATGCCCATGCGATCATCGCGAGAGTTGCCGCGATGCCGACGATATAGGACGCCGCGACGTAGTTCCATTGATCCAGACCTTCGCGCATCATTCGGCTTCCATTGCCTTGCGCCGCAGCCGGGCTTCGGCCTGGATGTCAGCGAGGATAGCGCGCATTCGTGCCAGAACGACCCCGCCAAAAATCAAAGAGAAACCGGCCACTGCCGCGAGCAACGGCCACAGAAAGGCGGGATCAATCGCGCTCTTGCCCATCGTGATGCTGGGCGGTTGATGGAGCGAATTCCACCACACGACTGACCGGTTGATGATGGGAATATTGATCGCCCCGACCAGACCGAAAATGGCAGGAATCCGTGCCGATGCCGCTTCCCTCTCACTCGCCTGGGCCAAAGCCAGATAGGCAGCATAGAGAAAAAGCAGGACCAGCATACTCGTAAGGCGTCCGTCCCACACCCACCACGCCCCCCAGGTCGGCCGGCCCCAAATCGAGCCGGTGGCAAGGCAAATCGCCGTAAAGACCATGCCCGGCGCTGCAGCTGCGCGGGCAGCGATGCTGGCAAGCGGGTGGCGCCAGACCAGGAAAACAAGACTGGAGATGGCTATTGCCGTCCATCCGCCCATTCCCAACCACGCGCTCGGCACGTGGATGAACAGGATGCGGACGGTTTCGCCCATCAATCGATCAGGTGGCACCTGCGTCAGGCCCCACCAAAGGGCAATCGCCGTCACGACAACACCGCTGACGAGCAGCAGCGGGGTCAGCCAGCTTGCCAGCGAGAGAAACCGTTTGGGATTTGCGAAACCGTGCATGACCATGCTTTTCCGAATGAGGCTTTGGCAGGCTGTGGTCGGCCCGGCAAGCGTGGACATTGGGCTATATACGAAGCGACGGGGTAGGTGTCAGCGACCGATCAGTTTCTGTGCCATGCGGTCTGCAACAACATCAGACGAAATGCCTGTTCGTTCGCTTTCCTGCCAGATTTCCTCCAACCTGCCCGGGATCAGTGCAATCCGTTTGCGGACCTCGTTGATATCGCATGGATCGCCATGTTGGCGGCACAGGAATTCCAGCGTCACGCTGATGATACCGCCGGCATTGATCACGTAGTCGGGTGCATACAGGATCCCACGTTCTGCCAGGAGAGCACCGTGCTTCGCCCGAGCCAACTGGTTGTTCGCTCCGCCGGCGACGATTGCACAATCAAGTCGTGCAATACCCTCCTCATCAAGGATCGCCCCCAGCGCGTTCGGACTGAATACATCGCAGGCTGTGCTCATGATGGCATCAGGAGCAACACTCTTGGCATCCAGTTCGCTTGCCAATGCAGCCGCACGATCTTCTTGAATGTCGGACAGGATCAGTTTGGCACCGTCCTTCGCCAGCAACCGCGCCACACCGCCGCCAACGCTACCGGTACCCTGGATCGCAATGTGCACGCCGCTGACGCCGGGCTTGCCCAGCTTGTGGTGCACGGCGGCCTTGATCCCGTGATAGATGCCCATCGCTGTAAACGGGCCAGGATCGCCCCCGGCTTCCCCCTCAGCCACAGGAAGGCCCGAGACATATTGTGTGTGCTGGGAAACCGCGACCATATCAGCCTCGCTGATGCCAACATCTTCGGCGGTGACATATTTGCCACCCAGCGATTCGACCGCATTTCCAAAGGCAGCGAGCATTTCCGGCGTCTTGGTCCTGTCGGCATCGGCAAGAATAACAGCCTTGCCGCCGCCCATCGGCAGCCCGGCCATCGCATTCTTGTAGCTCATGCCGCGGCTCAGACGCAGCGCATCGCGCATTGCCGCCTTCGGCTCTGCATAGTGCCAGAACCGCGTGCCGCCGGCACCCGGGCCCAGATGGGTTGAATGCAGCGCAATGATGGCGGTCAGACCGCTCTTGGAATCACGAACGAGCTGCACCAGCTCGTGATCGTCGTAATCCGCTTCTGTCCAGAATGCCGTCATTGCGTCAATCGCCCCTGCTTCATTGCGGGTGAAACCACGGCAGGACATTCGGGAAAATGGGGCGATCGAGGGGTCTCGAACCCCCGACCTCCGGTACCACAAACCGGCGCTCTAACCAACTGAGCTACGATCGCCACAAGCCCCGAAAAAGCCGTATGAGGCGGGGCTGTTACGCCCATGCGCGCCCCCGTCAAGAGCCGGAAAGCGCGGGCGCGAGCCTGTTGCATAGAGCGGGTAGATTGTGAAGCGAAAACTTCGCATTGCGTGCTGACACGCAAGAATATTTCCCGCCTTGCAGCACCGCCCTTCAAGCTTACACTCGCTTGCATGACCAAGTCGGGCGAATCCTCTGCCGCGCAACTGCTCCGCAATGAGGGGGTGCAGCAGCTCCCCTATACCCAGCTCGAGCTGTTCCAGCGCAAGAATTTTCTCGCCCCCGAGCACATGTCCCGGATTGTCGAAATGATCGAGGCCGAGAGGCGTCCATCAACCTTGGCCGACGAGAATGGTGACGCCTATTTTCGCACCAGCGAGACATGCGATTTATCTGCAAGTGATCCGGCCGTGCAGGAATTGGAAACCCTCCTGGCGACCCTTAATGGCATCGATCCCGCGCACGGCGAACCGCTGCAGGGGCAACGGTATGACATAGGGCAAGAGTTCAAACCCCATTGCGACTATTTCAATCCGGACGGTCAGGACTGGGAAAAATATTGTTCGGTCGCCGGCCAACGCACCTGGACCTTCATGATCTACCTCAATGACGTTGAGGCTGGTGGCGCGACGCGGTTCAAGACGATCAAGAAAAGCTTCCAACCCGAAGCGGGCAAACTTGTGTGCTGGAACAACCTGCGGCCCGACGGCCAGGTCAATCCCAACACACTGCATCACGGCATGAAGGTGCGCAAAGGTCTAAAATATGTGATAACAAAGTGGTACCGCGAAAAGCCATGGGGATGGTCATGAGTGCATACAATGAAATCGCAACCCAGTTGAAAACACGCTTGGCAGATTTGCTGGAGCGGGCAGAAGTGATCGAGGATGACCTTAGGCATCCTCTTGATGCCGATTCCAGCGAGCAAGCTGTCGATCTGGCCGATGACGAAGCTCTTGAGGGCGTCGACGAGGTGCTTCGCGCAGAAATCCAGCAGATTCGCTACGCCCTCGCGCGGATCGAGAACGACACATACGGCAGCTGCGCCACTTGCGGTGAAGATATAGGGTTGGATCGACTCAAGGCCCGCCCCATCGCAACCCGTTGTATCAAACACGCAGACTAGCTCGACAAGCTCCGCACGTAGCCATTCCGGCCGGCGCAGGCGTCATCCGCATACGAAAAGGGCGGCCCCTTCGGACCACCCCTTCAATGCAACTTCGCGCTACAAATGCTTCAAAAAGCTTACTTCTTGAGCGAAAGCCCACCGAAGCGCTTGTTGAAGGCTGCGACACGGCCACCTTCCTGAAGCTGCTGTTTGCCGCCGGTCCACGCCGGGTGGCTGGTCGGATCGATTTCCAGCGTCAGGGTTTCGCCCTCATTGCCCCAGGTGGAGCGGGTCTGGAATTCGGTACCATCGGTCATCTTGACCGTGATGGTGTGGTATTCGGGGTGACCTTCGGCCTTCATTATCTCTGTCCTTTGTAGCTTGTGCCCGGTTCCGACCGGACGCGCTGTTTTGGAAAGCGGCGCGCATAAAGGGGCACCGCACAAATATCAAGCGAAACCGCCGGTCAGGACGGCGGATCGCCAATCATTGCCGTGAATTCGGCTTCGCTCGTAGTGACGCCTTCTACGCTCGCCTTGCCCTTGAACTTGTAGACGCGGCTGCGTTTCTGGAGAAATTCCACTTCCAGATCGAGCAAGCAACCCGGCGTTACCGGCTTGCGGAACTTGGCATTGTCGATCCCCATGAAGAAGACCAACTTGCCTGTCCCGGCCAATTCCAGCGTCTCAATCCCCAGGATTGCAGCCGCCTGCGCCATCGCTTCGATCTGAAGGACTCCGGGCATGATGGGCGCGCCAGGGAAGTGTCCCTGAAAGAACTCTTCGTTCATCGTCACGCCTTTGACAGCGTGAATGCGTTCACCAAGCTCGAGCGACTTCACCCGATCGACCAGAAGCAGGGGATAGCGATGCGGGAGCGCCTTGAGCACCCGTTGGATATCGTAAGCGTCTTGCTCGCTCATTCCCCTGCCCCCTGATCGTGTGATTTAGCGGCCGGTCGGCTGTTGCTGCGCCGGCGCTGCCGGCGCTGTACCTGCCTGCTGTGCCTGAGCAGCGGCCTGCGCGGCCTGCTGTTGACGGATTTCACGGGGCAGCCAACCCTGTGGCGGAACCAGCGCTGCGGCCGGCAGGAGCGTGTTGAGCTCCGCAAGAACCTGCTGGTTCAAGTTATGCGTGGGTCCGGCAAACAGGATCTGGCCATTCGACGCGCTGAGAACCAGTGTGACGTTATTCTTCGTCGCGGCAGCCTGGACGGCCTCGTCGAGACGGTCTTCGATCTGCTCGTTAACGTAAGTCTGGCTGGCGACCACAGGTGCCAGGATCTGCTGGAGCTCGCGCTGGCCTGCCTGTTCGATCTGTTGGATCTGGCCTGCCTGCTGTTGCAGCGAAGCGCGATCCGGAGTCGCGGCCTGACGGTCGGCATTGAACTTGTCGACTAGCGGCTTGAGCTGCGCAGAAATCTGCTGCTGTCGGGTTTCGGCCTGTTGGATCTGGGCAGCATAAGTCGTCTGGCGTTGCTGCTGGGCCGTCTGATACGCGTTCGAATTCGCCACCACGGCAGGAATGTTGACCACGGCGACGCCCTGCGCCTGCTGGGCCATGGCCGGAGCCGTGATAGCGGTAGCCGAGGCGGTCATCAGGCCGAGAGCCAGGACGGGCTTGAGAAGCTGTTTCATTAGAATTGTGTTCCTACATTGAAGGAAAGTGTCTTGGTATCATCACCCGGCTGCTTCTTCAGCACATGGGCAAAGTCGATCCGGAACGGACCGAAGGGTGAATTCCAGTTCACACCGATCCCGAGAGCAACGCGCGGCGCTGCGGAATCACCCAGGAAGACTTCCTGGAAAGGATCGATAGTGCGATTCAGCGGCGACAGCGGATTGCCGTTCGCGTCAACTGTATCGAGGGTTGGAAGACCCGCTGCTGTGACGAACAGCGGATTGCCATCGCCATCGCGCAATTGGAAGCTCAAACCACCCGGGAACGGGCTTTGCTGCAGAACCGGAGTCGTCACATTGAACAAGGCGCCGACATCGAGGAAAATCGATGGCCGCAGGCCCAATTCACGCGCACCTGACCCCAGCGGGATTTCCAGCTCTGCACGGCCAAGATAATACGCGTTGCCGCCAATGGCATCATCCGCGACCCGGTCCCGATCGGTGATCACGAGCGGATTGCCCGTGCCATCATCGATGATCGGTTGGCGCAGAACACGTGGGCCCACACCGCGAATATCGAAGCCACGGATCTGCGGCTCACCAAGGAAGAAACGGTCGACCAGGCGGACATCATCGACACCCGGGCCACCACGGTCTTCCAGACCCTTGATGTAACCACCTTCGGCAGAGAGCGAGAACACGAAGTCACCCAGTACTTGCCAGTATTTCGCGGCCTTGGCGCGCGCCTTGATGTAATTCACCGATCCACCAAGGCCGGCATAGTCGACACTCAGGGTCAGCTGTTCGCCGCGGGTCGGGCGAAACCGACTGTTCAGCGCGTCATAAATCAGGTTCACACCGAGGATCGAGCTCGTCCGGCTGCCGATTACGTCACACAGGAAGCGACCGGCGAGAAGCGGTTCACAGGTGCTGACCCCATCGCCATCGAAGTCGGAGAAGAAGGTGTTCTCGTCGAGCGTGATGTCGTCAAAGTTCAGCGTATAGCTGCCGATAAGTGAAATATACTCGGTTAGTGGAACGCCGAGACGCAACGAGCCACCTGTGGTCGACTGTTCGTAGGTCGTGTTGCGATCATTGCCGGTGAAATTGAAGCTGTTGAAGTCACGCCGATAGAGATCGATACCAGCCGAAATATTCCGGTCGAATACATACGGCTCGGTGAAGCTCAGGTTGAACGAGCGCGAAAAGCGTGACCATTGGACCGATGCACCAACAGTCTGCCCCCGACCGCGGAAATTCCGCTGGCGGATAGAGGCTGATAGCAGGAAGCTTTCGATCGAGGAGAAGCCCGCAGAAAGTTGCAATTCGCCGGTCGGTTGCTCTTCAACATTCGCCTCGAGGATGATCCGGTCCGGATCGACCGATTCCTTCTGCTCGATTTCGAACTGTTCCTGGAAGAAGCCCAGCGAGTTGATCCGGTTGGTCGAACGCTTGACCCCGATCGAGTTGAAGGCATCACCCTCGGCCAGACGGAATTCCCGGCGGATGACCTTGTCCTGCGTCAGAGTGTTGCCGTTGACGTCGATCCGCTCGACATAGGTGCGATCCGCTTCCCGGATCGCAAGCACCACGTCCATGGTCAAATCGTCTTTGTTGCGGGTGAATTGCGGACGCACATCGGCGAAGGCGTAACCAAAAGTACCGGCCAGCTCTGTCAATTGCTCGACGATATCCTCGATGCGTTTCGCATCGTACCACTCGCCGGTTTCGATCGCGAGATTGCTGGTCATCGCGTCGCTGTCAAAGTCGCGCAGGCTGCTATCGACCGTGACGTCGCCAAACTTGTAGCGCTCGCCCTCTTCCACCACGTAAGTGATGATGAAGTCGCGCTTGTCCGGCGTCAGTTCGGCAACCGCCGAAACAACGCGGAAATCGACATAACCTTCGGTCAGGTAGAATTCGCGCAACTTCTGCTGGTCGAATGCCAACCGGTCTGGGTCATAACTGGTGTTAGAACTGAAGAAGCTGGTCAGGCGGGCCTGCTTGGTGACCATTTCGCCACGCAGCTTGCCATCGGAGAACACATCATTGCCGATGATGTTGATCTGCCGGACTTTGGACTTGGGCCCTTCGCTGATCTCGAACACGAGATCGACCCGGTTCTGGCTCAGTTGAACAGTCTTTGGTTCAACAGTGGCGGCGAAACGCCCCTGACGCTTGTACAACTCGATAATGCGGGCGACGTCAGCGCGCACTTTGGAGCGCGTGAAGATCTGGCGCGGGGCCAGCTTGATCTCAGGAACGATCTTGTCGTTCTTGAGCCGCTTGTTCCCTTCCAGGATAATCCGGTTGATGACCGGGTTCTCGACGATGTCGATCACCACATTGCCGCCATTGTTCCGGACACTTGCAGTCGAGAACAGCTCGGTCGCGTACAAGTCCTTCAGCGCTTGGTCGGCTGCGACCTGGGTGTATTCCTGCCCCGGGCGCAAATTGATGTAAGTCAGGATCGTTTGCGGCTCGAGACGCTGCGCGCCCTGCACCGCAATGCTCCGGATCACATCCCGCTGGGGCGTGGGTGCCGGCGTAGGCTGCGTCTCCGCTGTTGCGGGCGGTGCCGCGGTTGCATCCTGAGCCAAAGCGCCAACCGGCAAGCCAGCCAGAACAGTGCTGGAAAGCAAGGCCAGAGCCCACTGGCTCTTAGGAGCCGATTTCTTACGCGAAACAGGCTCGCAACCCATATCGGTGCCATTCATTGCGAAAAGATGTCCCGTCCAATTTCTGTCCGGCCCGGATCATCGCCTGCTTGGCGCATCGGTTGCCGGATCGATCGATCCGCCGCCCTGTGCCCGATGCGTCGCCCCCGATCAAGCAATAGCGTCTAGATTCAGGCTCTCATTCCCTACCTGTCCCCCACTATCACCCGAACAGTGATAGCGACGCCAGATCGTTAAAGGTGACGAAAAGCATCAACATGAGCACGAGGGCCATGCCGGTGCGATACGCCAATTCCATTCCCCGCGGACCCACCGGTTTCCTACGGACAGCCTCTGCTGCGTAGAAGGCCAGGTGCCCGCCGTCGAGCGCCGGAATTGGCAGGAGGTTGATGAATGCCAAGTTAAGCGAGATCAGCGCAGCAAAGCTGACAAAGGCAGGCCACCCCAGGCTGAGCTGCTCACCCGAATATTTGGCGATTTTGATCGGACCGCCCAGTTCCTTGACCGAGCGATCCCCGACGATGATCTGCTTGATGCCTGTCACCATCATGTTCGTCAGATCGACAGTCTGCTGCCATGACAGGGCGAGCGCTTCACCAGCACCAAGCTCGGTGATTTTTGGTGAGCCGGACATGACCCCAAGGCGCCCGATACGCGATTCATTGCCGAACCTGTCCGTCTCCGTCACGTCACCGATAGTGACCGGCAAAGTCATCACCGAACCATCGCGTTCAATCGTGATATCAATGGTTTCGCCCGGATACATCAAAACGCGCTTGCTGATTTCGGCAAAGGCGGGCGTCGCTTCGCCATCGATTGCAACGATCTTGTCACCCAGCTCCAGGCCAGCCACCTGTGCCACCGAGTTCTCGGCGAAACCGCCAATTTCGTTGGACGCTTCAAACTTGCCATAGGCCAGGTTGAAGGACGCAAAAATTGCCAACGTAACGATGATATTCGTGGCCGGGCCGGCGAAAACAATCAGCGCCCGCTTCCACAGGGCGGCAAACTGGAACGCCCCTTCCCGCTCCTGCGGATCCATTTGTTCGGCAGCTTCTGCATCCGGGATACTAGCGGGGTTCATATCCCCTTTGAACTGGACATATCCGCCAAGCGGCAGTGCAGAGAGCTTCCACCGCGTGCCGCGTTTGTCGGTATATCCCGCAATTTCCTTGCCGAAGCCAATCGAGAAGGCCTCTGCTTTCACGCCAAACCATCTGCCGACAAGATAGTGGCCCAGCTCGTGGATGGTCACCAGCGGCCCCAGCAACAGCAGGAATCCGACGATCCACATCCAAAAAGGGGGCGATTCGAACATTGTTCAGACTCTCTCCAGCAAGGCGCCCGTGCGCTCCCGCGTCATCGTGTCTAGCGCAAGGACATCATCAAGCGAAGTCAGCGCGGACGGAATTTCAGTATCATTGAGGATGGTTTCGACAGATAGAGCGATGCGCGTGAACGCTATCTGACCGGCCAGGAATGCCGCCACCGCCACTTCATTGGCAGCATTGAGCACCGCAGGCGCTGCACCGCCGTGATGGGCGGCCTCCCGGGCAAGGCGGGTCGCCGGGAAGCGAACTTCATCGGGATTGAAGAAGCTCAACTCGCCAATGGCGGCCAGATCAAGCGCTTCGCACCCTGTTTCCATCCGTGCCGGCCAGGCAAGGCAAGACGCAATCGGCACTTTCATGTCGGAAGGGCCAAGTTGGGCGAGCGTCGATCCATCGCGATATTCGACCATCGAGTGGATCACGCTTTGCGGATGCACCACGATCCGCAGCCTATCGAGCCCGACCGGGAACAGGTGATAGGCCTCGATGAATTCGAGCCCCTTGTTCATCATGGTCGCGGAATCGACGCTGATTTTGGCCCCCATATCCCAGTTGGGATGCGCCACCGCCTGTTCAGGCGTCACGGTTTCCAGTTGCTCTGCGGAAAGAGTGCGCAGAGGGCCACCGCTCGCCGTCAACGTGATCCAGCGCACATCTTCGATCGAGTTGCCTTGCAAGCACTGGAAAATCGCGTTGTGCTCGGAATCGACCGGCAGCAAGGTTGCACCATGACGTTCCACCGCGGCGGTCATCACCTCACCGGCAGACACAAGCGCTTCCTTGTTAGCGAGAGCAATGGTCCCACCTTGCTCTATCGCCGCCATCACTGGGGCCAAACCGGCACATCCGACGATCGCCGCAACCGTGATGTCGACTGGTCGCGCAGAGGCGTCGCACAGCGCCTGTTTGCCACCAGATGCCTCGATCGATGTTCCTGCCAGGGCCTCGCGCAGTTCGGGTAAGCAGGTCTCATCGCCAACCACGGCAGTTTCCGCGCTGAATTCAATGGCGAGCTTTGCCAATTCTGTTGCACTGCAATTCGCGGTAAGCGCCACAACCCGCCAATCGTCCCTTTCACGGCGGATCAGATCAAGCGTCGACGTCCCGACAGAGCCAGTGGCGCCAAGTATGGAAATGGTGCGCATTGCCTAAGCGCCGAAGAGGTTGGCGAGTGTGCCGACGACAATGCTTACCGGGAGCAGGCCGTCGATGCGGTCGAACACACCGCCATGACCCGGGATCAGCTTGGACGAATCCTTCACGTCCGCCTTGCGCTTGAGCCAGCTTTCGAAAAAGTCGCCCATCTGAGCGACAACTGCCAGCCCGGCCCCGACCAACATGATCGTGCCGAATTCAATCGGCAGCTCTGCGCCCATATCAGCGAGCGTATAACCCTGGACCGAGAAGTGGACGATCCCCAGGCAAACCATAAACAGGGCCGCGCCGATCATGCCTCCGATCAGGCCTGCCCAGGTCTTGGACGGGCTGATACTGGGTGCAATCTTGGGGCCTCCGATTGCTCGGCCCGTGAAATAGGCGAACACATCGGTGAATACGACCGCGCCGATAGCTGCACCGAAGGCTTGCAGCTGCAGGTTGACCATCGTGACTCCCGCCAACCCGATATAGACGGCACCTGCGAGAATCCCTGCGAGCCGGAACGGCACATTCTGGGTCGCCTTTGTCACCAGCAGTACAAATTCGACAAAGCAAACAAGGGCAACAATAACGATCAGCCACATCTTGACGGGATTGTTGAGCCAGAGCGCAACCCCGAGGATTGCTAGCATGACCACTGCAGAGACTATCCGCACCGGCAAATCCGACTTTTTCGGGGCTAAAATGGTCTCAACGTCCGCCATAGCGCCTCTCCCGGCTGGCAAAATTGTCGAGCGCCTGTTGCAGATGCTCCGGAGTAAAATCAGGCCATAGCGTATCGACAAACAGCATTTCCGCATAGGCACATTGCCACAACAGGAAATTGGACAAGCGCACTTCGCCACTGGTGCGGATCAGCAGGTCCAGCGGGGGCAGACCAGCCGTAAACAGATTCGCCTCGATCGATTCTTCGGTGATCTCTCCACCCTGTGCCGCCAGCTTTGCGGCGTGCACCAGCTCGCTCTGGCCGCCGTAATTGAGCGCCACGGCAAGAGTCCGTGCGCCCTTTGCAGTCTGCTCGAGCGCATCTTCCAGCATTGCGACGATATCCGGCGCCAATCCACGCCAGTCGCCGATAATGTGGAGTTTGACGTCGTTGGCGATAAACTCTGGCAAGTCTGATTTGATGAACTTGCGCATCAGATTCATCAGGTCATCGACTTCCTCGTCGGGTCGCTTCCAGTTCTCCGACGAGAAGGCGTAAAGTGTCAGGCAGTCCAGGCCCATCGGTTCAACACTGCGAACCAGTTTGCGCACCGCTTCGACGCCCTGACGATGCCCCATTGCACGCGGCAGGTGCTTGCGCTTCGCCCAGCGCCCGTTCCCGTCCATGATGATCGCGACATGACGTGCGCGATTTTCGGTCTCGCTCACGAGCTCTCCCCCGGTTCGCAAGCCGTCACTGCGTCATGATTTCCTTTTCCTTCGCCTCGGCAGCGGTGTCCGTTTCAGCGACATATTTGTCGGTCAGCTTCTGGACATCATCTTCATGACGCTTGCGTTCGTCCTCGGAAATTTCCTTCGCCTTCTCGTCGTCCTTGAGCGCTTCCATCCCGTCACGGCGCACGTTGCGGATAGCGATCTTGGCGTTCTCGGCATATTTGCCGGCCAGCTTGGCCAGTTCCTTGCGCCGCTCTTCGGTCAGATCGGGCATGGGAAGGCGGACGCTCTGGCCATCGATCATCGGGTTGAGACCCAGATTGGCGTGGGCAATGCCTTTTTCGACCGCAGTGACATTGGCCTTGTCCCAGACCTGCACGCTCAACATCCGCGGTTCGGGCGCAGAGACCGTCGCGACCTGATTGAGCGGCATCATCGCGCCATAGACTTCGCACACGACGGGATCGAGCAGTGATACGTTCGCACGGCCGGTGCGAAGGCCGGAAAGGTCGCCCTTGAGGCTTTCTACTGCGCCGTTCATCCGTCGTTCGATATCGGCTTTGTCATATCTTGCCATTGCTCAGTCTTCCTTTTGTACGATGGTCTGGACACCCTCGCCTGACAAGACCCGCGCCAGATTGCCTTGCTCACGGATGGAGAAGACAAGGATGGGAATGTCATTGTCGCGGCACAGCGCGACGGCAGAAGCATCCATAACTCTCAAATTATCGGCCAGGACGCGGCCGAAGCTGACGGTTTCATAGCGGATGGCATCCGGGTTGCTCTTGGGATCACTGTCATAGACCCCGTCAACACTCGTACCCTTCAGCAGGGCATCACAATTCATCTCCGCTGCCCGCAAAGCTGCGCCGCTATCGGTGGTGAAATAGGGTGCGCCGACGCCGGCAGCAAAGATGACCACACGGCCTTTCTCCAGATGTCGTTCTGCCCGCCTGCGAATAACCGGCTCACAAACCTGGTCCATCTGGATTGCGCTCTGAACCCGTGTGTGCACGCCCAGTTGCTCCAGGGCGCTTTGCATGGCCAGTGCATTCATAACCGTGGCGAGCATGCCCATGTAGTCCGCTTGCGCACGTTCCATGCCCTGAGCCGCACCAGCCATCCCACGGAAGATGTTCCCGCCCCCGATCACCAGGCATACCTGCAAACCCTGATCCTTGGCGGCTTTCACTTCCTTCGCCATTTCGAGGACGAACGCCGGATCGATCCCGTATTCCTGCGACCCCATCAGCACTTCACCCGAAAGCTTCAGGAGGACGCGTTTCATCTTGGGCAAGGTCATCGAATTTCCGTCGCTGTCACAGGGTGCGCGACCCTTAGCGGGCAAGCGTCGGAGTCGCAAAGGGAAAGCTGTAGCCGGTGCGGTTCAGCCAACGGTGTAGCTCCAAGAGTTTTAAGGCCAGACACAAAACGACCGCCGAACCTTGGGTCCGGCGGTCGCTTTTCTAATGAGCTTGGAAAGCGCTTAGCCGCCGACGGCAGCTGCCACTTCTGCGGCGAAGTCGCTTTCTTCCTTCTCGATTCCTTCACCGAGCTGGAAGCGGACATAGTCCTTCAACACGATGTCGTGGCCGGCATCCTTGCCAGCCTTGGCAACAACGTCGGCAACCGGCGTCTTGTTGTCCATGACGAACAGCTGGCTGAGGAGCGCATTTTCCTTGGCGAATTTCTTCACCGCGCCTTCAACCATCTTTTCCTGCACGTTCTCAGGCTTGCCGCTCTCGGCTGCTTTTTCGGCAGCAATCGCACGCTCACGCTCGATCAGGTCGGCGTCGAGGCCATCGGCATTCAGAGCCTGCGGGAATGCCGCTGCAATGTGCATCGCAAGCTGCTTGCCGAGAGGCTCCAGCACATCGGCACCGGCTTCGCTTTCCAGCGCAACAAGAACGCCAATCTTGCCGAGGTTCGTTGCGACCGCGTTGTGCATGTAAGGCACAACAACACCGTTGGTGACTGAAACTGTTTTCATCCGGCGAACCTGCTGGTTCTCACCAATGGTCGCGACATTGTCTGTCAGCTTTTCGGCAACGGTGCCGCCATCGGGATAGGCCATGCTCTTGAGAGCTTCGACATCATCACCGGTGGCATTGATAGCGGCTTCGGTCGTTTTGCGGACGAAGTCCTGGAACTGATCGTTCTTGGCAACGAAATCCGTTTCGGAGTTCACTTCGACGGCAACGCCCTTGGTTCCTTCGACGGCTACGCCGACTAGGCCTTCGGCAGCGGTCCGGCTGGACTTTTTCTGCGCGGTTGCGAGGCCCTTGGCACGCAGCGCATCGACAGCAGCGTCGATATCGCCGTCTGCTTCGACCAGTGCCTTCTTGGCGTCCATCATGCCCGCGCCAGAGAGTTCGCGGAGCTTCTTCACATCAGCGGCGGAAAATGCAGCCATGTCTAATTCCTTGGTTTCTAATGGGGGGTGACCCCGATCCGCAGGGCGGACCGGGGCACGATTATTCGATCATGCCTGCGGCATGGGCCCGATCAGGCGGTGGCGATTTCCTCAACCGGCGGATTTTCCATCTCGCCGACATTGGCCCCGCCGCCATTCTTCGAAGCTGCTTCTGCAAAAGCATCGCAGTACAGACGAACAGCACGGGCAGCATCGTCGTTGCCCGGAACCGGGAAAGCGATGCCCGAAGGATCAACATTGGTATCGAGGATACCAACCACAGGAATGCCGAGGACATTGGCTTCCTTGATGGCCAGGTCTTCCTTGTTGGCGTCGATCACGATCATGACGTCGGGAATACCGCCCATGTCACGGATGCCACCAAGCGAAAGGTTCAGCTTGTCACGCTCGCGCGTCAGCTGGAGAACTTCCTTCTTGGTCAGGCCGGAGGTCTCACCGGAAAGTTGCTCTTCCAGGGTCTTAAGGCGCTTGATCGACTGGGAGATGGTCTTCCAGTTGGTCAGCATGCCTCCCAACCAGCGGTGGTTGACGAAGTGCTGGCCCGATGCGCGGGCAGCTTCTGCAATCGGTTCCTGTGCCTGACGCTTGGTGCCGACAAACAGAACCTTGCCACCCGAATTTGCGGTTGACGCAACAAAGTCGAGAGCACGCGCCATCAGCGGAACAGTCTGCGACAGGTCGATGATATGAACACCGTTGCGAGCGCCGAAGATATACGGCTTCATCCGCGGGTTCCAGCGGTGGGTCTGGTGGCCGAAATGGGTTCCGGCTTCGATCAATTGCTGCATGGTGACGGTAGGTGCCGCCATAAGTAAATTCCTTCCGGTTATGCCTCTGGAGAGCTGGAACCTCAGCGGATCTCCCGCTTGCGGCACCGGTATGTGATGCTCTCCATGTGGATTTGAGCGCTGTGAACCCTGCCGGAATTGGCCGGAATCGCTGCGAACGCGCGCCAATTAGAGGGTGTTGATGAAGAAATCCAGCCTCAATTTGACTCGCATCACATGCATCCCGTCGCAAAAACGGCTTGACATGGCGGAACAAAAATAGAACATAGGCATCAGACAGGAACAAATGCCGTTGTGTGAGTGTTCTCCACCCAATTCCCACAGGCTGTCAACAGGCTTGTGGGTGACGAACGAAAGATACCAAGATGTTCACACTTGCTCTCATTGCGCTTTTCGCGCTCACGGCATTTGCTGCATTGGCGTCGTTGCTCGATGCGACACTTCGCGGTCGCAATGCGTGGCGCGCCCTTAATACGCTACGGAGCCGGCACGCAGCGCCCGTCGCCAGCGTAACTGTCCGTGATGTTGGCGTTCGCCACGTGGCGCCGACTAATCGCGTGCGTCGCCCTGCTCTTTGCCGCCAAATTCCGCTGCGCGCTGCCGCTTGATCCGGGCATAGCGGATCCATCCATACGGCATCAAAGCCATGTAGCCGACGCATATCGCCACCAATGTCCACCACGGTTCTACCAGCAAGGCTGCGAAGGTTAGCCCGAAGGCAAAGATTACTTCGAGCCTGATATGGCGGCGAGGCCTCACCGAGGTCCAGCTGAGTGTGGCAACATTGGAAATCATCAGGATTGCAATCAGCGCCATCCAGGGTGCAACGATCCAGGGATCGCGCAATTGCTCCTCCCCCGTCGCAATCCATAAGTAGACCGGCAGGAACGCCAGGCCTGCACCCACTGGAGCGGGAATGCCGGTCAGGAACCCTGCTGACTTGTGCGGTTGTTCATCGACATCGATCTGGGCGTTGAATCGGGCCAGGCGCAAGGCACAGGCGATCGCAAAGGCCAGTGCGGCAAACCAACCGAGGCGAGGCAAGTCCTGCAACGCCCAGAGATACAAGACAATTGCGGGTGCCATCCCGAAAGACAGAGAGTCCGCCAAACTGTCCAGCTCGGCACCAAACCGCGATTGGGCCCGCAGCAACCGCGCGATTCGGCCATCAATCCCGTCGAGAACGCCCGCCAGAATGATGGCAAGGATGCTGGCCTGCCATTCCCCCGCAATGGCAAACCGAATGCCAGTCAGGCCCGAACACAAGGCCGCAACTGTAATCGCATTGGGGACCACCGCACGCAGGCTGAGCGCCTTGGGGCGTCGGCCGGCGGGCACTTCATGCTCGGCCGCCTTCGGCCCTAGCCAGATATCTTCATCGTTCACCGGATCATCACTCACTGGGCGAAGCCTTCGATCAACTTGCCCTCACCCACGCGTGCCAGAACCGTTTCACCGGCGACAATCTTTTGCCCCAGAATGACACCTGGTTCCGTACCGGCAGGCAGATAGACATCCACTCGGCTGCCGAAGCGGATCAGCCCGACCCGCTGGCCGACAGCGACCAGATCGCCTTGCTTGACGAATGGCACGATCCGCCGCGCCACCAATCCGGCTATCTGGGTAAACCCAACCTGCAGGCCATCAGGACGCGATACCAGAATATGCTGGCGCTCGTTCTCTTCGCTGGCCTTGTCGAGATCCGCATTGAGGAACTTGCCGGGCACATAAATCAACCGCGTCACAATGCCGCCAATCGGGGTCCGGTTGATGTGCACGTCAAACACGCTCATGAAAATCGAGATGCGCGTGACTGGGCCCTCGCCGAGACCTGGGTTGCCTGCAGCATCCGACATGCTCAGTTCAAGGGGCGGAGCAACTTGGCTGATCAACGAGACATGTCCGTCAGCGGGGGAAACTATCGCATTCTCATCCTGCGGGACGATCCGCTCCGGGTCGCGAAAAAACGCCAGAACACCAAGTGTAAGGAAGCCGAGTGGCCACGCGATGGTCTCCCACGCCAAAAGCGCCGCGACCAACGAAAACGCTGCCACGACCAATCCGTATTTCCGACCCTCTGGGTGGATAGCGGGCCATTGCCAACCGGCATCGCCGCTTCCCTTGTTATCTAGAATATCACCCGACATGCCCGTCACCTAGGCATTGGCGCTGCGGGGAACAAGCAAAACCGCGCCGAATGCCGCCGCCTCATGCAGCCTTCCGGACAAAGACTGTGCCCGCAGAATAGCCCGCGCCAAAGCTACAGATCAGCCCGGTATCGCCGGCCTGCAAATCCTGCGAGTGTTTGTGAAAGGCGATGATCGAACCCGCGCTCGACGTGTTGCCATATGTGTCGAGTACGGTCGGGCTTTCATCTTCATTCGCTTCGTGGCCCAACACCTTATGCGCGATCAGCCTGTTCATGCCGGTGTTCGCCTGGTGGAGCCACATGCGCCGTAGTCCTTGCGGATCAACGCCTAGGCGTTCCGCTTCCTCGATAATCATCTTGGCGACCATCGGCACCACTTCCTTGAAGACCTTGCGCCCTTCCTGCACGAATAGCTTGTCAGCGTCCTCGCGGCTCTCAGGGTGTGATCGGTTGAGGAAGCCGAAGTTGTTGCGGATATTGTTGGAAAAAACCGTCTTGAGCTTGGTGCCAAGGATATCCCAATGCTCGGTCGGCGCTATGGCCGCATCCTCTACCAGAACTGCCGTAGCCACATCGCCGAAGATGAAGTGGCTATCGCGGTCTCTCCAGTTGAGATGGCCCGAGGTGATTTCCGGGCTCACCACCAGCACGCTCTTCGCGTTGCCGGCGCGGATATAGTCAGCGGCTGTCTGAATCCCGAAGGTCGCAGAGGAACAGGCGACATTCATATCGAAGCCGAACCCGTCAATACCCAGCGCCTCCTGAATTTCGATCGCCATTGCCGGATAGGCCCGCTGCATATTCGATGCCGCGCACAAGACCGCATCTACATCGGCGACATCGCGACCAGCGCGCTCCAGCGCCTCCTGACACGCAGCAACACCGATTTCCGCCATCAGCGAGATCTCGTCATTTCCCCGCTCGGGATGACGGGGCTCCATAATATCTGGATCTATGATCGGGGCTTTGTTGAGAACATGGCGGGCCTTAATGCCGCTAGCCTTCTCGATGAACTCGACCGAGCTGGGTTGGAGTGCTTCCACCTCGCCCGCAGCAATTTCGTCCGCAAACCTGGCGTTATGGCGCTCCACAAAGGCGTTGAAACTCTCGACCAGCTCTTCGTTGCTGATCGATTCCGCGGGCGTGAACAGCCCGGTGGCGGATATGACGGGTCGACCTGTTGTTTTCATGCGCGCCTGCCTAATTCGCAGCGCCCCAAGGGACAAGCCATTTGCTGTCGACAAAAGGAAACGGCCGCCTGCACCAAGGGTGCAAACGGCCGCATTCCGAGTGTTCCGGAAGGATCAGAACTTGGTGCGAACAGTCACACCATAGCTGCGAGGCTCCTGAATGAACGCCGAGCGCGAGCCCGAGCGGAGCACCGTGTTGAACGTCACGCCGCGTGTGATCTCGTTGGTGAGATTGTTCACGAAGGCCTCAACCGTCCAGGCACCATCAATTTCGCCGATACCGGCACGCATGTTGACCTTGATGTTGCCATCCTGCTCGTCAAACGGAACCGGAATACGGGCCGCAAGATTCGAAGGATCGACTGCCTGGGTCGAAGTACGACGGTCACTTTCAAAGCGCACCTGGCCGTTGAGCGTGAATTTCAGCGAATTGCTGATTTCTTTCTCGTAGAGGCCACCCGCGATACCCACGATCTCAGGCGCATTGGTCAGCGAGTTGCCGCACAGAGCGAGGACGTTCGGTGCGGTTTGTGTGCCGGCACAATCGTTTGGATAGGCTGCGTCGGTGTAAGTGATGCCGAGATTGAAGGTGAAATTGTCATTCGGACGAATGGTCGATTCAATCTCGAGACCCTGCGTGTTCGCTTTCGGAACATTGAAGGTGGTGAACTGCGCTCCGGTGAATTCCAGCACCTGGAAGTTGCTGAATTCCTCTCGGAAAGCAGCAACGTTCAGCACAACCGCATTGTCCAGCAGCTTCGCCTTCAGACCGATTTCGTAGGCATCGACCTCTTCCGACAGGAAGCGCGGATCAGCGCCACCGGCAGCGGCGGTCGAGTCGAGGTTGAAGCCGCCCGACTTGTAGCCGTGCGTGTAGCTTGCATAGACATTGATCGGCGCGGCAAATTCATAGCCGAGCTTCACAGTGTAGATCAGCTCACTGTCGCTGAATTCGCCTGCGAAGGTCCGCGGAAGCGGGAATACCGCCGCCGCAGGCAAATCAGCTGGCGCCGTAAATGCAAAACAACCCGTACCGAAGACCGTATTGATGAACGGAACCGGGACACCGCCTGCGCCGATGGCACCCAGAACTGCCGGACACAAGGTGTTGTTATTGTTACCCTGAGCGAACGCACCATCCTTGCTCTCATCAGAATAGCGCAGGCCAACCGTCAGGTCCAAACTGTCGGTAATATCGAGCGTATTGTGAGTGAAGACAGACCAGCTCTTGGAATCCTGCGAATACAGGTTGGTGTTGGTCGTCCCAGCTGGATCGATGCCTCCGGAGAACAGAGTGAGTGGGTTTGCACCCAGCCCGAGCCCTGCGGGAGGCGGGAACAGGCTCGCACCGCCGGTAGCACCAGCAAAAAGCGCACCAATCAGTTCGCCATAATCGGCGCCAAGTTGGAAGGACGCAGATTGCGTGATGCTTTCATCGGAATAGTAGCCACCGATCAGCCAGCTAAGGCGCCCGCCCCACGCATCGCCCTGAATGCGCAGTTCGTGGGTCATCGTTTCGATTGAAGTGTCGTTGCCCGTCACATTGAAAACATCGAGACCCGAGAAATCCGAGTCATAGGCCTCAAACGATGAGAACTCACGGTAGGAACCGATATAAATAATATCGGCACTATCGCTGATCGGGAATTCGAATTCGCCCGTGATACCCCAGTTCTCGACCTGAGTAATCGGCTCGAAATTCACGGAGGCGGTTCGGCTATCGACTGCAGCTTGTGCAGATGTCCGGTCAAACGGTGTAGTCGCGACCGCGGGGCCGGACATGCCGCCTCGCGCACCAAGGCCGACGGCACCGAATAGTCCGGCGCCTTCGATGCCAGACTGCAAGACTTCAAGCGCAGCACCGAACGGCGCATTACTTTCGGCATAATCGGCAATGATACGGCCAGAGAAACCGCTGTCCGTTTCCCAACCGACTTGACCACGAAGAAGGAACTGGTCGGCTGCATTGGATTCACCGACGTTTGTGCCGGCACCATTGAGAAGAGTGTAATAGCCGTCACGCTCACGATAGGCGCCCGTTAGGCGGACAGCCACGGTATCCTGTACCACTGGCAGGTTCACCGCACCCTGCACGCTGATCAGGTTGCGGTTGCCGTAGGTTGCGTTGGCGAAGCCGCCAAACTCGCTCAGGTCCGGACGACGGTTGGTGATGTTCAAGGCACCAGCCGAGGTGTTCCGACCAAACAGCGTTCCCTGCGGCCCGCGAAGAACTTCGACGCGCTCAACGTCAACGAATTCGCTCAGCGCGACGCCCGGACGCGACTGGTACGCGCCGTCAATGAAGATACCAACCGCGCTTTCGAAGCCGATGTTGTTCGACGTGGTACCCACGCCGCGGATCCGCAGGACCACCGAACCCGAGGCAAGCTGGGCGTTAGAGGTCGAGAAACTGGGCGATACGGAGGTGATGTCCTGCACGTTGACCACGCCTTGGCGATCAAGCTGCTCGGGACTGACTGCGGTCACAGCCAGCGGAATATCCTGCACGTCTTCTGCACGACGGGTTGCCGTCACAATGATGATATCGTCATCCGCTTCGGGCTCTACGCCATCGGCAGCATCCTGAGCCATCGCAGGGGTTGCCAGCATGGCGCAGGCAGCAAGGGCAGTGGATGCAAAAAGGGTATGCTTCATTAGGGGTCCTCTCTCCGGATCTTTGCGCATTCGAATGCGCAGCAGGTCTATCTTCCCGTTGGATCGGGTTTGTTCTTGGCCTGCCTATGGCACTGGAGAATCCGCAGATTCAAGCGGGCAATCGCCGCATTACGCAGCGAAGCAACCACGCGTTGCATTATTGCACCACAATACAGGGGTATCCTTGCACAGATGCGACAGTTCGCGCAGTAAGATTGCGTAATGGTTGGCGGATCGCTCCTTTTCACCCTCACAAGTTGTGTGGCCTTCATGGCACTGGTGGCTTGGGTCAGCTGGCTCAAAACCCGAGGCAGCGTCGATACGAAAGAAGGATATTTTCTCGCCGGCCGAGGCTTGGGAGCAACCTTCATCGCGGGCTCGCTCCTACTAACCAACCTGAGCGCAGAACAGCTTATCGGGCTCAATGGCTCTGCCTATGGCTATAACATGTCGAGCATGGCGTGGGAAGTGACCGCAGCGGTCGCGACCATTGCCATGGCTTTCATCTTCCTTCCCCGATACCTCGCCGGGGCCTTCACCACCCTGCCCCAATTTCTTAATGACCGGTTCGACCCGACAGTCAGGCGAATGTCGGTAGTCCTGTTCATGCTCGGCTATGGCCTTGTGACGATCCCCTCTGTCCTGTACTCGGGATCGGTAGCTGTCATGCAGTTGTTCGGCGTACCCGAGCTGACCGGCCTCGATTACTTCCCCGCCCTTGTCGCGACCGTCATCGTCATTGGCATCACAGGCTCGATTTACGCCATCTTCGGTGGACTGAAAGCCGTCGCCGTTTCGGACACTCTCAACGGGATCGGCTTGCTCATCATCGGCGTTACAGTTCCCGTCCTGGGCCTGGTCGCACTGGGTGACGGCAGTTTTGGCGATGGCTATTCGCGTCTGCTGCAGGATCACCCGGAGAAGCTGGATGCAATCGGCGACGCCGATGCCCCGACACCATTCGGCACGCTGTTCACTGGAATGATTTTCGCCAACCTGTTTTACTGGTGCACAAACCAATATGTGATCCAGCGGACACTGGGCGCCCGATCCCTAGCCGAAGGGCAAAAAGGTGTCTTGTTCTCGGGCTTCTTCAAGGTCCTGGTGCCATTCTTGATGATGATCCCGGGGGTCATTGCCTTCCACCTTTACGGGCCCGGGCTCGGAACTATTGACCAAGCCTATCCGCGCTTGATCAATGATGTGCTGCCGGTGTGGATGGGCGGCTTCTTCCTCGCGGTGCTGTTGGGCGCCGTGTTCAGTTCGTTCAACTCGCTGCTCAACAGTGCTGCAACCTTGTTCAGCCTCGATGTCTATGCCCCGGCTCGCAAGGGTAGCGCGAGTGATTCCGAGCTTGTGCGTGTGGCGAAGATCGCCAGCGTTGTGATGGCGCTATTTTCCTTCGCGGTCGCGCCTTTGCTGTACTTTGCCGCCGATGGACTATGGCAAGTCATCCGTGTGTTCACAGGCTTCTACAATATCCCGACCGTTGCCATTGTAATCGTAGGCCTTTTCACGCGCCGAGTGCCAGCGCTCGGGGCCAAGGTCGCGATCATCTTTCATGTGATTGCCTATGGTCTATTGCGCTTTGTGTTCGATGAAGCCGTCACTCTGCACTTCCTCCACCAATACGCGATTCTGTTTGTGGCAGAGGTCGGCATCATGCTGGCAATTGGTGCATGGAAGCCGCGCCAGACAGCCTGGAGCTTTATGCCCAAAGCGGAAGTCGACATGACGCCTTGGCCTTTTGCAAAGCCGTTGGCTGTGACGCTGTTTTCCTGCGTCGTGGCGCTCTACCTGGTCTTTTCGCCCCTGGGTGTCGCGAGCCTGGAGGCTTCTGGCTCGCTCTTGGCTGCGCTGCTTACGATCTTGGCCATCGCCAATGTGGTGATTTGGATGATTGCCGCCCGGCCCAGACCGGCTAGCTAACAAGGCTCGCGAGAACCCGACGTTTGCCCCGGAATGGGCGGCGACCATGCATCACCAGGTAATTGTCGACCAGCGCAACGTCGCCAGCATGCCACGCGATGTCGAAGCTCAGCTCGTCCGCAATCGCGATCACATCAGCCATTTGCTCTACGGAGATTGGCGTTCCGTCTCCGAATGTGATGCTCTTTGCTGGATCGTTGCGGCTATCCGACCAGCCCCGGAATGCCGCGATAAGCTGATTGAAGAAACTACGCCGGCCGCCCCCGACATCGCGGATGGCCGGCAAGACAGGCGTTGTGACCCGCAGGCTGTCTTCGGCGCACCACTCCCAATCATAACCCAGCGTCGCCAGCCGTGCTTCCGCGCCGTCACGCGTTTCAGAACTCAACGTGCTGCGCCAGCTCCGCCCTTGTCCCGACCCCGCATCATCAGCTCCAGGCATCACATTAGTGTATCGCACACCCTTACTTGCAAACTCCTCGACCTGCCCGGGATTCTTCGCCTCCATGGCATCGAGCACCCAGTCGGAACGACAGATCGGAGTCGCCCCTCCTTCATCAGGCGCAACCTCGCAATAGAAGAACAGCATCGCGGGATAGACCGGCGTTTGGGCCATTTCATGGTGGAGATAGATACTTGTTTCCGGCGGCGCCTCGTTGGCGGTGAAAACCCGTTCGGTCACATTCACACGTACCGCATTCGACAGCGAATCTTTGTAAGGGAAATTCTCTTCCCCATAAGCCTTCACTGCTTTGTCGAATTCCTGAGCATCTGAGACATCAAAACCGCGGAATAGCACCGCGCCATGCGCGGCGCGCTCGGCATCAATCGCTTGCTTGTTCGCCGATAGATACGCGCCAAGGTCTCCGCTGCCTGCAACCATGACGGGAAAACGATCATCCATTATCTGCCTCCAACATAGACCAGACCTCAATCATAGATCGGATTGAAGGTGTTGAAGGCGGCTTCGCAAAAGACGCCCGGATCATTGAAACGGCGGTTCGCATTGAGCGCTGAAATGCTAGCCATTTCAGCATCCGTGAGGGTGAAATCGTTCAACGCAAGGTTTTCCCGCATCCTCTCGGGCTTGCTGGTTTTCGGAATGATAGATGTCCCCCGCTGGATTCCCCAGCGCAGTACAATTTGCGCTGGCGCCTTGCCGTGGGCCGATGCTGCGGCTTCCACTACCGGCTCGGTAAGAACACTGTCCGCCCTCCCCGCCATATCGAGTTCGACATAGGACAACGCACCGAGCGGAGAGAACGCCGTGACATGAATGCCATATTCTCCGGCCAGTCGGATCAGCTTTTCCTGGGTCAGGTAAGGATGCGCCTCGATCTGCAACACGGCCGGCTTGATCTCGGCGTAGCTCATCAGGTCATGGAGCAGGCCGCTATTGTAGTTGCAGACTCCAATCTGCCGCGTCAGGCCGGAAGCCACCAAACCTTCCATCCCGGCCCATGTCGCGTGAAGCGGCACGTTGGCACGTTCCATCGTCGCAGTCGCGGCATCGGGATGGGCCAGCCATTCAGGCGGGTATCTCTCCTCAATCGGCACGAATTTCAGCGCAATGGGAAAATGGACCAGGTACAGATCAAGATAGTCGAGCCCAAGATCGGCAAGCGATTTACGGCATGCCTTCTCGACATGTTCGGGTGCGTGAAACGTATTCCAGAGCTTGGATGTGATCCACAATTCGTCGCGCGTAACGATGCCTTGGGCAAACGCAGCAGCAAAACCTGCTCCGACTTCAGCTTCATTGCCGTAATCCGCCGCGCAGTCGAAATGACGATAGCCTGCCTTAATCGCCTCAAGGACAGTATCTTCACAGTCTTCCGGAGCAACTTTCCAGAGCCCAAATCCGATCTTGGGCATGTCAGCAAGGGGCATTCTTATCTCCAAAGTCCAGCGTCACAGGTTGGCCCGTGACTATGGATTGATGCGCGGCAGCGCCCATTTGCACCGAGCGCAAACCGTCTTGTGCATCCACCTTGGGCCTGCCGCCTTCCAAAAGGGCAGCGTGAAAATCTCGCAACTGGAAGTAGGTCGCGCCATGATGGTCGCCCGCCGCCAGAGCTTCAGGCGGTGTTGTCACAGGTTCAATAAACGGCCCTGATCGATCCCGCGGTGACCAGACGACATTAGCCGCCGGGATGGAAACCCCCAGCTTGCCCGCTTCGCCTACGACGTAGATTTCTTCCTGCTGCTCTGATCCTTCTGCAAACATGCAAAGATCGAGCACAGCCCGGCAGCCGCCAGCAAAATCGACGACGACATATGCATTGTCGAGAATGTCCGGAACTTCGCCGCCATAGCGCTCATCAAGGTGATTTACGTCCTGACCTCCGCTGGCGAAAATCCGCACTGGCTCGTCGCACAGAATGTGCCGCATCAGGTCGAAGAAATGGCAGCACTTCTCGACCAGTGTTCCGCCAGTATTGCGGCTGAAGCGGTTCCAGTCGCCGACTTTCTCAAGGAACGGGAAACGGTGCTCACGGATTGAAAGCATCCGTATCCTGCCCGCCTCACCGGACTGAACCCTTTCCACAAAGCGCGCGACGGGTGGCATATAGCGGTATTCTAGCCCAACCCAGAAAAGCGACGGGTGACGTTCCACCTGCTCTTTCAACGTTGCGGCATCTTCCAGCGAGGTGCACATCGGCTTTTCCATCAGGATAGCCGGACCGTGTGCCATGATCATCTGTGCCACATCGAAATGAGTGAAGTTCGGACTCGCCACAATCACCGCATTCGGGTTGAGCTTCGACAGCAAGGCTTGGCCATCTTCGAACACCTCGACACTTTGCCCGATTTCAAAGGCCAGAGCAGCGGCCTGATCACGCGAACCTCTGTCAGGATCGGCGATGCCGACCAGTTCCGCCCCCTCGACCAGCGCAAGATTGCGCATATGCTCGCGCCCCATCATGCCGCAGCCGACAATCGCATAGGTCCGGTTGTTGCTCACAGCTTCGCGTCTGTGCTGTCATGGGGAAAAAGACAAGCGCCCTTGCGGGGTTAACCGCACAATGCCATCCGCGATGCCATACCCGGAGAGATTGATCCATGAAGCTCGGCGTTTGCTACTACCCCGAACACTGGCCTGAAGAGCGCTGGCCGATTGATGCGAGGATGATGCGCGAGGCCGGACTTTCCCGTGTGCGGATCGGAGAATTCGCCTGGAGCCGTATTGAACCCGAGCCGGGACAATTTGAATGGGCGGGGCTCGACCGGGCAATAGATCTGCTGCATTCCGAAGGTCTGGAAATTATTCTTGGTACGCCAACGGCAACGCCGCCCAAATGGCTGGTGGATTCAATGCCGGAAATGGTTGCGCTGGACCGCGACGGCAAACCGCGGAGTTTCGGCTCCCGCCGTCACTATTGTTTCAGCCACCAGGGTTACCGCGAGCAATGTGCCCGCATCACCGAAGCACTCGCCACGCGATATGGCGACCATCCCGCCGTGGTTAGTTGGCAGACCGACAACGAATATGGCTGTCACGACACAGTGCAGAGCTTCTCGGTTGCCGCGCGCGACGGGTTTCGGGACTGGCTGGCGGATCGGTACCGGACGATCGATGCGCTCAATGCGGCGTGGGGCAACGTGTTCTGGAGTATGGAGTATCGGTCATTCAACGAAATAGAGCTTCCCAACTTGACCGTGACCGAGGCCAATCCTTCTCACTGGCTGGCTTTTCGTCGTTTCTCGTCCGATCAGGTAATTGCCTTCAACCGGCTTCAGGTCGAAATTCTGCGCAAGCACTCGCCCGGGCGCGACATCACCCATAACGCGATGGGCTTCTATGCCGGCTATGACCATTTCGCGCTGGGCGAAGAACTCGATGTGCTCGGCTGGGATAGCTACCCGCTGGGCTTTCTGGAAACCTTCCGGTTCAGCGAAGCTGACAAGATCACCTATGCCCGCACTGGTCACCCCGATATCGCCGCCTTCCATCACGATCTCTATCGTGGCTGTGCGAGAAACGGGCGCTGGAGCGTGTTGGAACAGCAACCCGGCCCGGTAAACTGGGCGCGCAATAATCCTGCCCCACATGACGGTATGGTCAATCTTTGGACCATGGAAGCTGCGGCCCACGGGGCAGAAATGCTCTGCTATTTCCGTTGGAGACAAGCGGCATTTGCGCAGGAGCAGATGCACGCAGGTTTGTTGCGCCCGAATGGAGAGCCTGCCCCTGCTCTGCATGAAGCAAAGCAATCTGCCACGGACTTGAAGTCGATCAATCCCGACAGTGCCCCTGACAAGCATGCAGCGATCATCTTCTCCTACGAGTCAGAATGGATCACCCAGATCCAACCCCAGGGCCAGGATTTGTCGGCGATATGGGCAGCGTTCTCCTGCTACTCCGCGCTGCGGGAGAACGGCTTGAATGTCGATTTCGTTCGGCCGGGCGCGGCGCTTGACGGATACGGCATTGCAGTAGTCCCCTGCCTTCCAGTCGTTTCACCAGAGCTGGTGAAATCGCTCGCTGCTTTCAAAGGCCAAATCGTACTCGGCCCTCGGACCGGCAGCAAAACTGCCGACTTGACGATCCCGAAGAATCTCGCCCCAGGCCTTCTGCAAGAATTGATCCCCCTCACCGTCACCCGCTCGGAAAGCTTGCGCCCCGGGCTGGTGCACGACGGAGACGGCTGGCGACTGACACGCTGGCTGGATCACATCGAAGGAAACGCGAAGCCGGATCTGGTTTGCAGAGACGGAACGATCGCCTCGTGGAAACACGAAAACGTCCGATATTGTGCCGGCTGGCCGGAAGGGTCATTGATCCGGGAAGTCCTCGCTCGCACCTTGGCGCAGACAAGTTTGCCAGTACAAGAACTGCCAACTGGCCTGCGCTGTGTCACCCACGCGAGCGGGCGCTATTGGTTCAACTATGGGCCGGGCACAGCCAATGCTGGCGAAGAAATTCTCCCCCCAGCAGGGTGGACGTTCGAACAGTTTTCATGAGGAACGAAGTAGCGTGGTGGACAGGGCTGGATTCGAACCAGCGTACGCTTGCGCGGGCAGATTTACAGTCTGCTGCCTTTAACCACTCGGCCACCTGTCCACGTCGCTAATCCGCGGGAATATCGGGGCCACACATGGCGGCTCCGCTTGCCGAGAGGCGCCCCTTTGGCGAAGCGATGCTTGCCTGTCAATGGGGCCACTGGCAGGGGCAAGACAAAGAAACGCGAAGCGAGACACAATGATGGCCAAAGGCGAGAAGAAACGGGCGATGCGCGGACGAGCCGGCAGAATGCAGGGCGGGCGCGGCAGCGGACGGTCAAATACCGGCACGGTCCGGCTTTGGGGTCGCCATGCGGTAGAAGCCGCGCTCAAGAATCCCAATCGCACTCATCGCAAGTTGTGGGCGACACGTGAAGGCGAGGCCGCGCTCGACGGTGAATTGCCGGAGGATTTCCCCGTCGCCTACGCCGACGTGACCGACCTCGCCAGGATGGTGGCTCGTGATGCGCCACATCAGGGGCTGGTACTAGAATGCGAGCCCCTGCCAGACCTTCATCTTGAGGAAGTGCTGGACGAAGATGGCGGCCCTGTTCTGATCCTCGATCAGGTTACGGACCCTCACAATGTCGGCGCGATATTGCGATCGGCTGCAGCGTTCGGGGCGGCAGCGGTTGTTACACAGGATCGCCATGCCCCGCCGGAATCCGGAGTGGTTGCCAAATCGGCCTCCGGTGCGCTTGAAACCGTGCCATGGATCAGAGTCGTGAACCTTGCCCGCACTCTCGACACGCTCGCGGAACGCGAATTCTGGCGGATTGGCCTGACGGGCAACTGCGATACGACCCTTGCAGCAGCGTTGCCCACCGGCCCGGTCGCTCTTGTCCTGGGGGCAGAGGGCGAAGGCATGCGGCAGAATATCGAGGCCCATTGTGATGCATTGGCGAAGCTGCCTATCAGTAACGCGATTGAAAGTTTGAACGTGTCCAATGCTGCCGCAATAGCACTTTATGCTGTGGCAACGCGAGGCGAATAGGGGGGAATTTCGATGTTTCGAAACGGGATAATGAAGCATGCGGCGCGCACTGCAGCCGCGGCAGGACTGGCGATGCTTTTATCAGGCTGCTTCATGTCGCCCGGCAAATTCACATCCGATCTTCGCATAAACGAGGATGGCCGCTTTGCATTTTTCTATACCGGCGAGATCAGCATCCTTGGCATCGGCGAGCTGGCCGAAATGGGCGCCAATGCCGATGATGACGAATTCTCTGCACAAGCGTGCACCACCAACAGCGGCGAGACTCGCGAGTGTACCGCAAGCGAGCTCACCGCCCAGCGCGAAGCCTGGGATGAAGAGGCTCCAGCCCGAGCAGACAAGCGCCTGCAAGAGGCGCAGATGGCGAAAATGATGCTGGGCGAAATGGATCTGAGCGATCCGCAAAACATCGACGAGTTCACGCGCAAGCTGCAACGCCAGCGCGGCTGGGAAGAAGTAAGCTATCGTGACGATGGCATCTTTGATGTCCGTTTTGCCATCGATGGCACGTTGGATCACGATTTTATGTTCCCGACTATGGAAGGATCTCCGCTGCCGGGATCATTCGTGCAGGTCTATCTTCGCGACGATGATATCGTGCGCGTCGAAGCGCCTGCGTTTTCGGCTGCTGGCAGCGGACCTGCGGCGGGGCTTGGCAGTTTCGGGCAGTTGATGGGCATGGCGGCACGGTCTGAAGCTTCGAACGACAGCAAGGCCGAAATTCCCAATATCCCTCCGATCGATGGCACTTTCACGATCCAGACCAATGCAACGATCCTCGCCAACAACACAGACGAAGGACCCAACCCAACGCCGACCGGGTATGTCTTGAGCTGGCGCATCGACAAGCAGACCAGCGCTGCGCCAACCGCGCTGCTGCAGCTCAAGCGCTGATCCCAAATTCTGGCTTGGCAATGAAAAGCCCCGCGAACCAAACCGGTGCGCGGGGCTTTCAATGCGGGCCAAACGAGGCGAACCGGCCCGCTCTGAGATGCTGTCTTAGTTGACTGCGTCCTTCAAGCCCTTGCCAGCCTTGAACTTGGGCTGGTTGGATGCCTTGATCGTCATCGGCTCACCCGTACGCGGGTTCCGACCTGTAGAGGCCTTGCGCTTGGCAACAGAAAAAGTCCCGAAGCCGACGAGGCGAACTTCGTCACCCTTCGACAGAGATGTGGTAATGGTATCGAATACGCCTTCAACAGCGCTTGCAGCATCGCTTTTGGACAGCCCGCTCGCATCGGCGACCGCGCCAATCAGTTCATTTTTGTTCATTCTGGAAAACCCCCTCAAGAATTCTTTGGAGTGTGAATCGCCCCCTTTGATGAAAGCAAACTCACTCTTTTTTTGGAGCGGTGTCTAGGAAAATCTTGGCAGAAATTGGCGGTTTTCGAGCGTTTTGGCTCCATTTGTCGCATTTACTTGGATTGGGCGGCAAGCCAGTTGCACCTTGCTACTCAAAACCGGTCAATTGAGGTCTTCCCAGCCAGTGCCGTTTCAATGCGCAGTCGGTGAAGATGTGCCGGCACCTTCCGTTGCTGCTGGCTGGCTGGCCAAATCATCAGCATCGGTCCATTCGATCGGTTCCAGCGAAGACACCAACACATGCTCCAGCACCTGGTCGACGTGATTAACAGGGATGATCTCCAGCCCTTCTTTCACGTTGTCCGGAATCTCCGCCAGATCCTTGACGTTTTCTTCGGGAATAAGGACCGTCTTGATCCCGCCTCGAAGGGCTGCGAGCAGTTTTTCCTTAAGCCCGCCAATCGGCAAGACGCGGCCACGCAAGGTAACCTCTCCGGTCATGGCGACATCGGGACGAACTGCAATGCCACCCAAGGTCGATACGATCGATGTGACCATCCCGATGCCTGCGCTCGGCCCGTCTTTGGGTACGGCCCCTTCGGGCAAGTGGATATGAATGTTCTTGCGCTGGATCAGAGACGGTTTGATTCCGTAGGCAGGAGCCCGCGCTTTGACGAAGCTGAAGGCCGCCGCGACGGATTCGTTCATAACTTCGCCGAGCTTGCCAGTTGTCTTGATCTCACCCTTACCCGGCGTCGTGACACTCTCGATGGTCAACAGCTCTCCGCCGACCTCGGTCCAGGCCAGACCGGTCACCGCACCGATCTGCGCCTCGTCCTCGCTCATCCCATGCTTGAACTTTCGCACGCCGGCAAAATCGGCAAGATTCTCGGGCGTAATCCGAACACTCTCGACTTCTTTCTCGAGGATTTTGCGCAAGCTCTTTCGGGCGAGACGCGCGATTTCGCGCTCCAGCGTCCGCACACCGGCTTCACGGGTGTAGTAGCGGATCAAGTCGCGCAGACCGTCTTCGGTTAGTTCGAATTCTTCATTCTTCAGGCCGTGAGACTCGATCTGTTTGGCCAGCAAGTGGCGCTGGGCAATCTCCACCTTCTCATCCTCGGTATAGCCTTCCAACCGGATGATCTCCATCCGGTCGAGCAATGGCTGCGGCAGATTTAGCGAGTTGGCCGTACACACGAACATGATGTCCGACAGATCCATGTCGAGCTCGAGATAATGATCCTGGAACTTCGAATTCTGTTCCGGATCGAGCACTTCGAGCAAGGCAGATGCGGGGTCGCCGCGAAAATCCTGACCCAGCTTGTCGATCTCGTCGAGAAGGAACAGCGGATTGGATGATCCAGCCTTTTTCAGGTTGGTCACAATCTTGCCCGGCAGCGATCCGATATAGGTGCGCCGGTGGCCCCGGATTTCCGCTTCGTCACGCACCCCGCCAAGCGACTGGCGCACAAACTCACGCCCCGTGGCCCGTGCAATCGACTTGCCGAGCGATGTCTTGCCCACTCCGGGCGGGCCGACGAGGCACAGGATCGGCCCCTTCAATTTGTTGGTGCGCGCCTGCACTGCCAGATATTCGACAATGCGGTCTTTGACCTTCTCCAAGGCATAGTGATCCGCATCGAGGACCTCTTGCGCCTTGGCGATATCCTTTTTGAGCCGGCTCTTCTTGCCCCATGGCAAGCCGAGCAGAACATCAAGATAATTGCGGATGACCGTCGCTTCGGCACTCATCGGCTGCATGCTCTTGAGCTTCTTGAGCTCGCTTTGCGCCTTTGATTTCGCTTCCTTGGAAAGCTTGGTCTTCTCGATCTTCTCGGCAAGCTCCGACAGCTCGTCGCCATCTTCGCCGTCGCCGCCGCCCAGCTCGTTCTGGATCGCCTTGAGTTGCTCGTTTAAGTAGTATTCGCGCTGCGTCTTCTCCATCTGACGCTTGACCCGCCCGCGGATCTTGCGCTCGACCTGAAGCACCGAAAGCTCACCCTCCATGAAGGACAGCACCATTTCGAGCCGCTTGCGCGGATCGGGTTCTGTCAGCAACGCCTGCTTGTCGGAGACTTTCACATTGATCGAGGAAGCGATGGCATCGGCCAGTTGACCGGCATCATCGATTTCGCCCAGATCATCGCCGGCACCCTCGCCCAGCTTCTTGTTAAGTTTGGCGTAGTCGCCGAATTGCTCGACGACCGATCGCATCAACGCTGTGATTTCACTGCCCGACACCGTCTCGGAAGCTTGGGGTTCGACTTCGGCAATGACGAGACCAGATTCCGCCCGCATGGCGAGGAGCTTGGCCCGTTCACGCCCTTCTACCAGAACCCGGACTGTCCCGTCGGGAAGCTTCAAAAGCTGCAAAACTTGCGCCACCACGCCAACATCAAACAGGTCATCCCGGTCGGGATCGTCGCAGCCAGGGTCAAGCTGGGCGAGGAGGAAGATGTCCTTGCTGTTTTCCATCGCTGCTTCGAGAGCAGCAACTGATTTGTCACGCCCGACAAAAAGCGGCACGACCATGCCGGGAAAAACAACGATGTCCCGCAGTGGGAGGAGTGGGTAAAGCTGGCTCATAATTCATATCCGTGGCGACCTTGGGGGCCGCCTTTGCAGTTGATATGGTGTCGCCCCCGCTCCCTCGCAATGCCCTCTTCCCCAGAAGCTGTGCAAAGCCGCGTCCCCCCTGCGTGGGGCCTAAAGATTGAAAATAGCGAAACGCGTTCACAGGACCGCAAACGCGGCGCGTTTCAGCCCATACCGGGAAGATTGAACCCGGGAGGAAGACCGATGCCGCTCTGGATCTTCTGCATTTCCTCATTCGAAACGCGATCCGCTTTGCCGCGGGCATCGTTAAACGCCGCAGCGACGAGATCTTCGACCATTTGCTTCTCTTCCGGCTTCATCAGGCTATCGTCGATCGACACACCAAGGATCCTGCCTTTGGCGGTGCAACGCACCTTCACCATACCACCGCCGGCTACGCCCTCTACCTCGATCGAGTCGAGTTTGGCCTGAGCATCGTTCATCTGCGTCTGGATTGTTTCGGCTGCCTGCTGGGCTGCCTGGATCATCTCTTCCATCGATTTCATGCGCGTTTACTCCATTGCGGTCGGGGGTCGCCCGCATCTTCCTCAGTCAACAATTCTGCACCCGGGAAAGCTGCCTTCGCCGCAGCTACCATCGGATGTAGTTCGATCTCCGCTCTGGCTGCGACAGCCTGCTGGTTGGCAAGTTCGACCATACTCGGTGGTGCATCCGGATCGTCCCGCTGTTCGATCTGCCAGCGATTGCCTGTCGCCGCGAGAAGTCCTTCGCGCAGGTAGGGACCGATATCGTCAGAGTATTCGGTGCCGCGCGCATAGACTAGCCTGCCAGGCTCGCAGCTTATCACCCGCAGCTGCAATTGCATGATGCTTGCTGCCAAGTCGTGCCCGGCATCCTGCACTTGGGATATCAGGTCGGCGAAAGAGGTGGCTTGTGATGCATTCGCAGGGGAATCTGCAGCGGGAGCCGCAGCTGCCACAACCGGTCCAGCCGATTGCATATCCTCTAGCTTTTTTGCGAGCTTGCCCGGGTCTGGCAAATCAGCCGCGTGCAGCATGCGCAACAATCCCATTTGCGCGGAGACCAGCGGATCAGGTGCAGTTTTGACTTCATCGTAGGCCTTCAGCAGCAATTGCCACAGACGGTGCAATTGTCCGGCAGACAAGCGGCCTGCCCAGTCCGACAGCGCGGAGCGTTCTTCCTCACTGATGGTCCCTGGCACATCGGATCCGACTTGCGCCAATGTGATCCGGTGTACGATTTCCATCTGCGAACGGATCAGCGCCAAAGGTTCGACGCCCAGAGAGTATTGATCGGCGATGGCTACAAGCAACGCTTTCGCGTCGCCTTCCAGGATAGTTCCCAACAACCGCCTCTGAGCACCTTTGTCGGCCAACCCCAGCATATCGCGCACCCGGGCTGCGGTCACTTTGCTTTCGGAATCGAGATCAGCATGCGCTATTGCCTGATCGAGGATCGACAAGCCGTCGCGAACAGACCCTTCTGCTGCAGCAGCGATCATCGCCAGTGCCTCGTCCTCCGCCGCGACGCCCTCTTCCCCACACACCCAGCCAAAATGGGATTGCAGCAATTCTGCCGGGATACGCCGCAAATCAAACCGCTGGGTCCGGCTGAGAACTGTAACCGGAAGCTTGTCGACCTCGGTTGTCGCGAACAGGAATTTCACATGCGCTGGCGGTTCCTCAAGTGTCTTGAGCAATGCATTGAAAGCATTGCGCGACAGCATATGAACTTCGTCAATAATATAGATTTTGAAGCGCGCTGAGACAGCAGCGTAGCGGACCGCCTCGATAATCTCGCGGACATCGTCGACACCGGTGTGGCTCGCCGCGTCCATCTCGATCACGTCGATATGACGTCCCTCGGCGATGGCCACACAGGGTTCGCATCGTCCACACGGATCAATTGTCGGGCCACCCTGGCCATCGGTGCCAATGCAGTTGAGAGCCTTGGCAATCAGGCGCGCGGTAGACGTCTTGCCGACACCTCGCACCCCGGTCATCAGAAATGCGTGGGCCAGCCGATCACGCTCGATCGCATTGCCAAGCGTGCGCACCATCGGCTCCTGGCCGATCAGCTGTGAAAAGGTCTGCGGTCGATACTTGCGGGCGAGGACACGGTAGGGTTGCGCTTCGTCTGCAACTGGTGCGGCAGGTTGCCCAACCGCCTTCTCTGCCGGAGCTTGTTCCTCTGCTTTCGATGCTTCAACTGGCGCGGTAGTGTCAGTATCCCCAAACATGGCTGACTGGCCCGCCGCTTCAAGCTCGGTCGCGCTCGGAGCCTGCTCCGGCTCCTCTCCACCGTCCCATGGCGGCGCATCAGTATTTTCCGGTGAATCACCCATGCAGGACTAGGTAAGCGCTGGCGCGCCACTTGTCATGCTGCTGTAAGAAAAAGGAGCCGAGCGACCCGCCGCAATCCACCTGGGCTGCTTCCTTCCGGACCTGACCCGGTGAGCGAACGCAAACGTCCACCCGACTCCCGAGCGGGCATATGGCGAGAGATTGGCAGGATTTCAACACCGCATTTGCGGCGCAAAGCAGCTCAGCGAAAATTGTCCGCATAGGCCTGGATCTTGAGGCCCTTCGGCGGTGTCGCGTGCACGCGCGCCGGAATGCCGTGCTTTGCAGCATAGGCCTTTGCCGCATCCTTCGTCGGGAAAGATAGCGAAACCTGGGTCTGCGTGTCACCACTCCCGGTCCAGCCCATAAGAGGATCGGGCTTCCGCGCCTCCGATTGCTCGAATTCGAGGACCCATTGTTCGATCCGCGCCTTGCCAGACTGCATCGCGCTTTTCGGTTGCTGATAAATACGAGCTGCCATGCCATCGCCTCTAATTCAGGAATCGCCATGTGAAAAGGCGTTCTTGGTCTTCAAACTCGGCTTTTCTGTCCATGGTCGGGTCGGCCATCGGTGTTTCGGGTATCGCCCCTTCATATCCTTGGCGACATCAGCCCAGCTACCGCGCCAGAAGCCCGGCAGGTCTCTCGTCGCCTGGATCGGACGTCCAGCCGGGCTCGTCAGCTTTAGCAAGAGCGGGGTATCGCCAATCATCGGGTGGCGGTCCAATCCGAACAAAGCCTGCGCCCGCACCTCTACACTGGGTGCATCGTCTCCGGCATAATCGATCTCGTGATCGGTTCCGGCTGGGGATGAAAACCTGCGAGGCGCGACCTGATCGAGCCGATTGCGTGTAGCCCAGTCAAGCTGCCCGAGCGCAGCATCTGCGACTTTGTTCGCAGGAACATCGAGCGAGCGCTTCCCATTCAACAGGGGAGCCAACCACATATCTGCAGATGCCGCCAAAGCGTCTAGCGACAATTGCGCAATGCCTGCGAAGCCAGCCCTTGCGACGAGCTCACCAGGAACGATTTCCCCCAGCCTCTCGACAGCCTTTTCCACAAGCTTGTCAACAATCGCTTCCTCGTCGGGGGTCGGCTCGGGACCGCGAGAAATCCGGATCGCGCCAAGCCGCTTTTCCCGCCTTGGTTCGACGCGTTTTTCTTTGGAATTCCAATCAATTGTCGAGCGCTCTTCGATTAAACTGGCTAGGTCATATTCCACAATGCTTCGGTCGAGCGGCAGCGCCGCAGTGATCCTGGCACCCTTCGCCTGCCCCTGCGCGTCTGTGATGACCAGCCATTCGGAGCGCGCCAGCGGCGAGGCCGGATCAAGCCGGAATCCTCGCCCGCCGGCGGAAGCCCAATCTTCACCGCTTGGATTGCGTCTCATCGCGACGTTATCTGGATGCGCGCGTGCAATGTGGACTACCGGATCGACAGGCTCCGACTTTCCGTCGTCGATGAGTTTTTCGGCCAGATCCGCCCATCGCTTCGCAAGTTTGCGAGCAGATCTCGCGTGAGCTGATTGGTCATTGTCCCAGCGCATGCGGCGCCCGAGCAAGTCTTCTCCTCGTCCACCAAGTCCGCGTTCCTGGCTCAGCAGCGCGATCTTCGCCACATCAGTCGCCTGTCCTGAGTGCGCTCCGAATAGAATTGCGGACGCCATGGGAGGATCGAGAGGCAAGCGCACAATCTTCTCACCCAGCGCCGTAATGCAGCCGTCATTATCAAGCGCCCCCAGCTGCTTGAGACGCCTTCTCGCCGAGGCGATTGAGGCGGCGGGAGGTGGATCAAGCCAGGCCAAGCTGCACACATCCGCCGTGCCCCATCGTGCGAGCGACAATAGCAAAGGGGCAATATCCGCGGTTTCAATTTCCGGCGGATCGAATTGCGGCCGTCCGGCATGGCCACCCTCTTCCCACAAGCGATAGGCGACACCGGGCGCTTGCCGGGCCGCCCGCCCTGCACGTTGCGCGGCAGACGCCTGGCTTGATCGACCTGTGACCAGATGCGTGGTGCCAGCAGCACGATCAAATTCGGCCCGGCGCGACAATCCACAATCAACGACCACGGTCACGCCATCGAGAGTCAGGGATGTTTCGGCGATCGCTGTGGCGAGGACAATCCGTCGCTTGCCGTCGCGATCACGCCTTATCGCAATCCTTTGGGCGGCGGGCTCTACTTGTCCGTGCAGGGGCAGGATAAGCGCATCCGGCAAATGTGCTTCCAGCACCCTTCTAACCCGTTCAATTTCACCTATCCCCGGCAGGAAGGCCAAGATATCGCCCGTTTCCGCGCGCCAGGCCTGCAGGATCGCCGCACAGGCATGGTCTTCCAGCGGAATTGAAGGATTGCTGCCAAACCACTCGATTCGAAGGGGAAAGCTTTTACCTTCGCTCTCGATTGTAGCTGCGCCCTCGCCCAACAGATTGGCGAACCGAGAACCGTCGATGGTCGCTGACATCACGATCAAGCGCAGATCGTCACGCACGATTTGCTGGCTTTCGATCGCCAGTGCCAAGCCCAGATCGCTGTCAAGATGGCGCTCATGCGCCTCGTCGAAAAGCACTGCGCTTACACCGGCCAGTTCAGGGTCGTCGATGATGCGATTGACGAAGATGGCTTCGGTCATGACCTTGATGCGAGTTTTCTGACTGGTCTTGCTATCAAGACGTGTTTGGTAGCCGACCGTTTCCCCGGTTTTCTCGCCCAGCATCTCAGCCATCCGCTCCGCAGCAGCGCGCGCGGACACGCGCCGCGGGCTAAGAAGCAGGATTTCGCCGGAGCACCATGGCTCTGACAGCAGGGCCGGAGCCACCGCGGTTGTCTTGCCCGCTCCGGGCGGAGCAATCAGAACCGCCGATGGATGAGCGCGCAATGCACCCAGCAATTCGGGCAGGACAGAATGGATCGGAAGGTCCGCCGAAGCGGGTATGCCGGTCAATATCCCCGCGCGACGGCGAATTGGGCCGCCTCGACCATGGCTGATCGCGCCTTGCTATCAGGGAAGATTGACAGCGCATCGGCTGCTCGCTGGGCGAAGTGCCGTGCGCGCTCGCGGGTCGCTTCGACACAGTCGTGCTTCGCGATCAATCGGATGGCGTGGTCAAGGTCTTCATCGCTTGACCGGTGGCCGGAAATTGCGGCTTTCCAGAACTCACGTTCCTCTGCTGTGCCCCGTGCAAATGCGAGGATCACAGGCAGCGTCATCTTTCCTTCGCGGAAATCATCGCCGCGATCCTTGCCCATCTCGGCGGTATCGGAATCGTAATCGATGGCATCATCGACCAGTTGAAACGCAACGCCCAGATTGCGTCCATAATCATCCAACGCGCGTTCTTGCGAATCATCACATTCGGCCACGACCGCGCTGATGCGGCTGGCAGCGGCAAAAAGGGCCGCTGTCTTGGCGCCGATAATGTCGAGATACCGCTCTTCGCTCGTCTCGATCTTGCGTTGCGCACTAAGCTGGGCGACTTCGCCCTCCGCTATGATCGCGCTGGCGGAAGAGAGAATCTTGAGCACCCGCAGGCTACCATCTTCGGTCATCAGTTCGAAAGCGCGGCTGAACAGGAAATCGCCGACCAGCACGGTCGCCGGATTGCCGAAGATGATATTGGCGGCCGCCTTGCCGCGCCGCAATTCAGACCCGTCGACAACATCATCATGCAACAGCGTCGCGGTATGGATGAACTCCACCGCTGCGGCCAATTTGTGGTGACGATTGCCCTGATACCCCACCAGCTCTGCGCCTGCCAATGTCAGCATCGGCCGCAGTCGTTTCCCGCCCCCGGAAATCAGATGGCCGGCCAACCGCGGGATCAGGGGGATCTCGCTCTGCATCCTGTCGAGAATAACTGTATTGACCGAATTCATACCCGCTGCGGTAATTTGCAGCATGGGATCAAGCGTGGGCGGAGCATCGTCCTGCCGGCGCATAAGGGGAATAATATCAGCGCTCATTGCGTCCGTCCCAATGCTCTGCCCTCCCGCGCTTGGCAAGCGCGGATTTGCTGCTAGCGTGCTTCGAATATGTCAAACGAAACCCCGAGCCCGCAAGATCGCAACCCGACTTCGACTGGTGAGGACGAAGTATTGGCTAGCTTCCGGCGCTCGATAGACAATATCGACGCAGCCCTGATCCACATGCTGGCGGAGCGATTCCGCATTACCCAGGCGGTAGGGGACTATAAAGCAAAAGCAGCCCTCCCCCCTGCAGATCCGGGACGCGAAGATCGCCAGGTCGCGCGTTTAAGAAAACTGGCTGAAGAGGCCCATCTTGATCCGGAATTCTCCGAGAAATTCCTGCGCTTCATCATCGACGAAGTCATCAGGCATCACGAGCAAGCACGAAATCGCTGATTTCAGGGCTCTATCCATGCTCGATAGTGTGTTGTTTTGGTCGCAGTCAGGCATCCGGACCTTTCGTGCTCCTATTAGGATGTTGCGCTGATCTGATGCCTGCTCTAAAGCGCCCTTTGAATTTACCGAACTACAGGGACGGAGAATAGAAATGAAGTTTGGCAAGATTGCTGCCGCAGCTGCTGCTGTTACCCTCGCTGCTGCGCCGATCGCGGCACAAGCAGACATGGGCCGGATTGCTGCACCAGTTGCTGGTGAAAGCGAAGCTGGCGGCGGCGGTGCCGGCGCGATCCTCGCGGTTTTCGCTCTGGCTGCTCTCGCAATCGGCATTTCCGGTGGCAGTGAGCGTCCTCCGGCTAGCGCCTAAGCGTTACCAACGAAAAAAGAACGAGGGGGTCGGATTTCCGGCCCCCTTTTTTGTGCCCTACCTTCTCAGGATCGGGGCAGTGAGAGCCTGACAAGCAAACCGCCCAAGTCCTCGCTCTCTGACAGCTCGACTGATCCGTTGTAGATTTCAGCAACATCGCGAACAATCGCAAGGCCAAGACCAGTGCCTGGCTTGCCAGTGTCAAGGCGAGCGCCACGGTCAAATATTCGGTCGCGCTCTTCATCGGGGATGCCTGCCCCGTCGTCCTCGACCCAGATCACGCACCGTTCTTCATCGGGTTCTGCATCGACGGTGACAAAAACGGAGCCTCCACCATATTTGGCAGCATTCTCGATAAGGTTGCCGAGGATTTCATCCAGGTCCTGACGTTCGATGGACACTTCGGCCGAGGCGTTGCCATCAATATCAAAACGCCCGCTCGGGTAGAGACGCTCTACTGCACGGCGCACAGCCTCGGCGCTCTGCCAAACGGGGGTTCTTGCGTGACCAACTGCCCGGCGCCCCACAGCACGCGCCCGCGCAAGGTGGTGATCGACATGGCGGCGCATCGTGCGCGCCTCGCGGATCACGGTGTCGGCCAGGTCCGGCGCATGCGCGGTGGCTGCATTGTTCACGACTGTAAGCGGCGTTTTGAGAGCATGCGCGAGATTTCCGGCATGGGTCCGCGCCTCCTCCGCCTGCTTCTCCGAATGTTCGAGCAACGCATTGAGCTCCTGAACGAGCGGCTGAACTTCCAGCGGCAGGGGATCGGTGACCCGGTTGCTACCAGTTGAGCGGATGCGTTGGATCGCCGCGCGAACTCTGCGCAACGGGCGCAAACCATAGTAACTCTGGAGAGCTGCCAGAACGAGCAAGCCAAGAGCAAGTACCACGAAGCTCCAGATGAGGATCGACCGTATCCGCGCGATCTGCGCATCGAGCTCCCCGCGTGCTGAGGCAACAGTGAAGGTCCAGCGCGTATCGCTTTGCGGCAAGATGACCGACCGCTCTACAATCCGGAGCGGCTCTTCACCAAACTGGCCACTGCTGTAAAAATGCGGCTCGTTGTCGATATGGTCGCCGCGCACTTCCAGGCTGCGATCCCACAGGCTCCGGCTCGGGAATGGCTCATGCCCATCGCCGCTGATTTGCCAATACACCCCGCTATTGGGTTCCAGAAACCGTTGATCGCCCAATGATCTGTAGAGCAGGACTTCCCCATCCGGGCCGATTTCAGCGGAGGCAATCAGGGCTGTCTGCACATATTCCAGTTGCTCGTCGAAATTGCGTTCGACCAGATTGGTAAGCGTCCGGTCGAGCGCGACGCCTCCACCCAACAGCAAGACGAGGATCCACGCCGCGGAAATGAGCATCATACGGCGGGCAAGGCTTCCCGTATGCGGTGCGGATTTCAGTTGCTCCGGATCGCTCGGGGATACGTCATCCGAAGACGCAGCACTCCCGCTATCGCTTGACGAAGCCGCGTCAGAGCGCGGCTTTGCGTCAGGCGCGGGGTGCGTCGGCGGGGTCGTCGAGGCTGTAACCGAGGCCACGGATTGTCGTGATCACTTCTGCACCCAGCTTCTTGCGAATCCGGGTAACGAAGACCTCGATCGTATTGGAATCGCGGTCAAAATCCTGATCGTAAATATGTTCGATCAGTTCGGTGCGGCTGACGACCTTGCCCTTGTGGTGCATCAGGTAGCTCAGCAGCTTGTATTCTTGCGCTGTCAGTTTGACGGGCTCGCCCTGCAAGGTGACACGGCCCGAACGCGTATCGAGACGCACCTGGCCAGCCGTCAATTCGCTCGACGTGTTGCCGGATGCGCGGCGGATCAAGGCCCGCAAGCGCGCAATCAGTTCCTCGGTCTGGAACGGCTTGGCAAGATAGTCATCGGCGCCCGCATCCAGGCCAGCCACTTTGTCGGACCAGCTGTCGCGAGCCGTGAGAACAAGGACGGGAAAATCACGGCCTTCCTTGCGCCACATGCCCAGCACAGTCAGGCCGTCAATCTCGGGCAGGCCAAGATCGAGGATCACCGCGTCATAACTCTCGGTTGACCCGAGGAAATGCCCGTCCTCACCATCGGTTGACAGGTCAACAGCATAGCCGTTCTGTTCCAGCGTGCTCTTCAGCTGCTGGCCAAGTGTGGGTTCATCCTCGACAATCAGGATACGCATAAAGCTCCGGGCCCCCGTGAATATTGCCGGTGTAATGGCGGTAAGTGCATGGTGAGGTCAACCAGTCGGGTTTGGCAACACCCAGCAGATATCAGCGTGAACGCCGCAGGATTTTCCCCGAACGGGCGTCAACATCCACGAACAGCACGCGGCCGTCGCGGATGAACTTGAGACGGTAGGCCATGGCAGCAGAATCATAGGCGGGCCCGAGATATTCAGACCCTCGCATGGTGGGGAGCACCCGCCGTTCAATCTCTCGCAACGACAAGACATTGCCAGCCCGCATTTCTTTGCGCGCTTCGCCCTGGGCCGTCCGCTCTTGCGCGGCCGCAGGCGCCTGGACGCCTCCAAATAGGAGTGTCGCACCCAGCATTGCAGAGAGGATCTGTTTCATAGTGCCCAATCGATAGACCATGGCCATTGAACAAGCAGTGAATGCCCCGCATCCGGCTTGTTCAGTTAGATTGCTGATTTTTCCGCTCTTCAGGGGACCATCTCAAATGTCAAAGAGAGGCTGACCCCGGTAGAAACCAATCCTGCCTCGATCGGCGGTGGTGGGGCAGCGGAAACGCTCTCGGCCCGCGCCATCATCAAGCCGCCATCACTCACTCCGCTATTACCTCGGATCGATTCCCCGATCTGAAGCAGGCGAACTCCGGAATACCCTGCCAACTGGGCATATTCCTCGGCCTGTTTCTTGCCGCGTTCGAGCGCACCCTTGCGGGCATCGGCCTTGGCAGCAGTATCGTCCTCGATCGAGAAACTCGGGCCTGAGATATCTGTCGCTCCGCCCGAAACAAGCGCGTCGAGCACCTCGCCTGCCCGCGGAATATCGCGCAGCTGCACACTCACCCGATTGGACGCGCGATAGGCACGGAAGACCTGCCTCTGGGTATTCCGGTTGTAATCATACTGCGCGTTGAGATTGATGCTGGTTGTCTGGATATCGCGCGATGCGATCCCGCGTGCCTTGAGCAGATCAATCACGCGCTGCATTTCGGCAGAATTGCGGCGCAGAGCCTCCACCGCAGTTGGTGCATCCGTCGTCACGCCCGCGCCGATGGTCACGATATCGGGTTCAACCTTGATCTGCTCGTAAACGCTCAATTCAATCACGGGATTGGTGGCGACGATCTGTACCTCTGCGGCCGTCGCAGGGATAGACATCACAGGCAGCGCAAGCGCAGCAGCAATCGGGGCGAGAGCATAACGGATCATTGGGTTCCTCCTCTATTGCCCAAGTTGCCCTGCGCGCGTGAAGCAACGCTGAACCGTGCAAGAGCTTTCCTTAGCACTCTAAGCCATTTAGGCGTGTCATGAACAGGGGAGTTATGATGCGATCGATCCAGGCAATCATGGTGGCGATTCTGGCATTGGTGGCCACACCGGCCTTGGCCCAGTCCAGCCTGCTGCCGGTGCAAGACAGGCAATCCGGTGAAGGCGAAGGGCCTTTCACGACCCTCGTGATAAAAGGCGCGACCATGATCGACGGCACTGGCGCACCGCCGGAAGGCCCGGTCGATATCGTGGTGAGCGGCGACACCATCACCGGCATCGTTCGAGGCGGTGGCGCGCCAACCGATGGTGCCCGAGTCATCGATGCCATCGGCATGTATGTGATGCCCGGTTTCGTGGATGTGCACGGCCATAATGGCGATCCCAAGAAGGCTCCGGACCCATCTTATGGCTATCGCTTGTGGCTGGCGCACGGTGTTACCAGCGTGCGCGGCGTGTCCTTCCAGTTCCAGCAAAATGATCCATCGGTTGCCGACAGCCGCCAGAGCGCCAATAACACCATCCTCGCCCCGAGATTGTTCCCCTATGCGGTTTTCGGCACACCCTTTCCTGGCGGCCCGATCGATAGCCCCGCCAAGGCCCGCGAATGGGTGCGCTGGATCTTCGCGCAAGGGTATGACGGGATCAAGTTCTTCAACAATGCGAGCCCTCCCGTTCTTGAAGCAGCCCTTGATGAAGCGCAAAAACAGGGGCTCGGGACTGTGGCCCATCTCGGCCAGCGCGGGGTCGCGCGGGTCAATGCACGCAAGGCAGTCGAGCTTGGCCTTGGCGGAGTAACCCATTTCTACGGCCATTTTGAAAGCTTGCTCGACGGTCAGGGCGGGCCGGATTATCCAGCTGACTACAATTATCTCGATGAACAATCGCGGTTTGCCTGGGTCGCGCGTTTGGCAGACCAGATTGTCGACCCCGGTAGCGAGGCGTGGAACGATTATGTCGACTTTCTGGTCGCGGAAGGTGTCACCCTCAGCCCGACCTTCAATATCTATTCCGCTTCGCGCGATGTTATGCGCGCCCGCACCGCAGAGTGGCATGATCGCTATACCATCCCGTCGCTGATGGACTTCTATGCGCCGAGCCTGACCAATCACGGGAGTTACTACCACGATTGGTCGACTGCCGACGAAGTCGCCTGGCGGAATTTTTACAAGCCATGGATGCGCCTGACCAAGGATTTCCACGATCGCGGAGGCCGGGTCACTGCCGGGTCTGATCCGGGCTTTATCTACCAGACCTGGGGCTTCGCCTATATCGGCGAGCTTGAGATGCTACAGGAGGCGGGGTTATCGCCACTCGAGGTCATTCGTGCCGCCACCCTGAATGGTGCCGAGGAAATCTATGCTCCAAAGGGAACCGAGCCTCCGTTCGGCTTAATTAAAGAAGGCAAGCTGGCCGACCTCGTGATTGTCCCGGAAAACCCGCTCGCCAATCTGAAAGTGCTTTACGGGACAGGTCACCTGCGCCTGAACCGCGAAACCAACCAGCTGGAGCGTGTTGGCGGGGTGCGTTGGACAATCAAGGACGGCATTGTTTACGACGCGCCGTCCTTGCTCCAGAGCGTGGCGCAAATGGTAGCAGCGCAAAAGGCGGCGCGTCAGTAACGGGTTTGCCTTGCGGGCAGCGCAACCCTCGCCTAACCCGCGCGGCCTATGGCGCAACCACCGATCCTCAGCTGGGAAGGCCTTGGCCTGCAACAAGGTGGTCGCTGGCTGTTTGGCGGACCGGGCACCGATGGGCTTGACCTGCATGTCGGCCCGCGTGACCGGCTCGCCCTGATTGGCCGTAACGGTGCCGGAAAGACCACCCTTTTCCGCCTGATCGACGACAAGGTCGAAGCAGATCTCGGCATCCGCAAGGTCAAGGCCAACACGCGGATTGTCGTGCTGGAACAGGACCCCGATCTGGGTGGCTTCGAAACTCTGATGGACTTCGCCCTGAGCGGGGACGATGCGCCGGCCCGACACGAGGTCGAAGCCATTGCCGGACAGCTTGGCATCGATATGTCCAAGCCATGCGAAGGCTCCAGCGGTGGTGAGCGCAGACGGGCGGCGATCTCGCGTGCGCTCGCGCAGGATCCGGACCTCCTGCTGATGGACGAGCCGACCAATCACCTCGACCTTGCTGCGATTGACTGGCTGGAAAGCTGGTTGGATCGATACAAAGGCGCGTTCATCGTTATCAGCCACGACCGGACCTTCCTCAAACGCCTGACCCGCGCGACGCTGTGGCTCGATCGGGGCATCCTGCGTCGCAAGGAAGTCGGCTTTGGCGGCTACGAAGCGTGGGAAGAGCAGATCTACGCCGAGGAAGCACGCGCGGCAGAGAAGCTCGATGCGAGATTGAAACTGGAAGCACATTGGCTGCAACGGGGCGTCACCGCCCGGCGCAAGCGCAACCAGGGCCGGCTTGAGGCACTCTATAAGATGCGCGAACAGCGGGCGGCGATGATCGACACATCCGGTACGGCCAAGCTGAAACTGGCTGTGGAGGAAGACTTCAAGTCGAAATCGGTAATTGTCGCGGACAAGGTCACGAAATCCTATGGTGACCGCACTATCATCAAGCCCTTCTCGCTCCGGATCCAGCGTGGTGACCGGATCGGCATTGTCGGCGCCAATGGCGCGGGCAAGACCACCTTGCTGAGAATGCTGACAGGCGAATTGGCGCCGGATACCGGATCGGTGGAAATCGCCAAGACACTGACTGGCGTGATGATCGACCAGCAACGCAGCCTGATGGAGCCTGATCGCACTGTCCGGCAAGTGCTGGCCGAGGGCGGCGACTGGATTGATGTACGCGGCAACCGCAAGCATGTTCAAGGATACCTGAAGGAGTTCCTGTTCGATCCCAAGATCGTCGACACCAAGGTCGGAATCCTAAGCGGCGGCGAGCGATCGCGCCTGCTGCTGGCACGCGAATTCGCCCGCAAATCGAACTTGCTGGTGCTGGACGAGCCGACCAACGATCTCGACTTGGAAACCCTCGACCTGCTGCAAGAAGTCATCGCCGACTACGAAGGCACCGTTCTGATCGTCAGCCATGATCGCGACTTCCTGGATCGTACTGTCACGCTGACGCTTGGGCTTGATGGCAGTGGAAAGGTCGACATCGTGGCCGGCGGGTACGAGGATTGGGAAGCGAAGCGGACCAAGCGGGTCGTCCCGGCGAAAGCCAAACAGGCCAAGAAGCCTGCCGCACCATCGCCGACACCCGCTTTCGCAAATAGCGGCAAGCTGTCTTACAAAGACCAGCGGGACTACGAGTTGCTGCCCCAGCGAATCGAAGAGTTGGAGGCAGCGATAGAGCGTGGAGAGCAAATCCTGTCAGACCCTGATCTCTACAGCTCCGATCCACAGAAGTTCTCCAACATTTCCAAAGGCGTCGAGAACGCCCGTGCAGAGAAGGACGCTGCCGAAGAACGTTGGCTGGAGCTGGCAGAACTGGTCGAAGGGTGAGCCTGCACCAGCGCATCGCTGACTGCACTATTTGCGCTGCCAACTTGCCACATGGCCCACGCCCTGTCGTCCAGTTCTCGCCCACTTCACGGGTACTCATCATCGGTCAGGCTCCAGGCTCGAAGGTCCATGCCAGCGGCATTCCCTGGGACGATCCGAGCGGAGACCGGCTGCGGGAATGGACCGGGCTGGACAATGCGACATTCTATGATCCCGCCAAGGTTGCCCTCGTCCCCATGGGGTTTTGCTATCCGGGGAAAGGCGATGGCGGCGACCTGCCCCCGCGCCCCGAATGCGCGCCTCAATGGCATGCCGAGGTTCTTGGCGTCCTGCCCGAAACCCGGCTGACCTTGCTGGTCGGAAGCTATGCCCAAGCGCACTATTTACCTCAGACCCGCAAGCTGAGCCTGACCAAGCGAGTCGAGCAATTCGAAGACTTCCTGCCGCGCTTTCTTCCCTTGCCCCACCCTTCCTGGCGCAGCACTCTTTTCATGCGCAAGAACCCCTGGTTTGAAGCCGATGTCGTACCAGCATTGCAACGCGCGATTGCCACGCAAATCCAACAGGATGGAACACATGGAACACAGTTCTGAACACCAAATCGCGCTCAAGTGATCCGGTAAAAACCAGCCACCCGGTCGAGCGCCAGTTTCAACACCAGCTTGCCCGAACGCGCAGGCCATTGCAGCGATTTTTCCGCATCAGGCAGGCTCTCTCCCGCGCAGACGACGCGCCAGAGAATATCCGACAAACCGCTACCAGCCTCGGCAATCGCCCCATCAAACCGGTCTTTCGCTGCCATCTGCCGCTCGGTTGGTGACAGCCCGGCATCCGGCCCGCCCTTCACACGAACCGGATCCCACCGCATCGTCACGCTGGGTGAAAGTTGGGCGCGTTCGTAATCCTGCCGCAATCGCTCGCCGGCATCGAACAGCCGGTCGTCCAGATGCCCGCGAGAGTGCAACCAGGCCAGCGGACTCTCCGCCAAATTGACCGTTACCGTGCGTCGCTTTCCTTTAGCGTTGCTTCCCCGGCGCGGCCCTTCCTCGGTCAGTTCCTTTTCAACCAGTTGCGGTTTCATCGGCATCTCCATCCTGTGCGTGATTGCGAGGAAAGGGTTGCCAAGAAGCGGTTATTGTAGGAAAGTAATTTTTACCAATTAGGTTACATTTGCTCGAGGACGGGGCACCTATCATGATCAATCGCATCCGGGATATCCGCAAGGACAAAGGCTGGACCTTGGCGGACCTAGCCCAGGCCTGCAGCCCGCCCACGACGGCGCAGACCATTGGCAGGCTTGAAACCGGCATGCGCAATCTCTCTACCAAATGGATGGATCGCATTGCCGACGCGCTTCAGGTGGAGCCGGAAATGCTTGTCCGGTCGGAGAAAGCTGCGCCTGCACAGATTGTCGCCACGCTGGGTGCCGCCGGGCCAGATGCCCTTGCCAGCCCGCGCGATGCCCTCTTGCCCACCGATCTGGGCGGAGATGGCCCGCTGATAGTGCTCACAGTGGATGCAGCGACTGGCCCCTACCTCCCCGGCGACCAGCTGTGGATGCGCCAACTTGATCCCGACCAATCCGCCCGCGCCATCAATCGCGACGTGCTGGTGCCGAAAAAGGCCGGTCGCTTTGCCTTTGGTCGGTTGATTGACCGGCAGGGTGATCTGATCGGCCTGCTGCCCCCCGGTGCAGGCCAGAAACAGGAAGTCGTCAACGATCCACCCTGGATTGCAGTTGCGGAAATGCTGGTGCGCAAATTGTGAGACGGGTTCTTTCGCTCTCCACACTCTATCCGAACAGCGCGAAACCGCGCTTCGGCACTTTTGTGGCCCGTTCGCTGGAGGCGCTGGCTGCGCGCGCTGATTGGGATGTGACCGTGATCAATCCGATCGGCATTCCGCCCATCCCCTTCGGCGCCTATCGCGAGCTGGCGCAGGCCGCCATCAATGGCCTGGAAAACGGTGTCTCCGTGCATCGACCCACCTTTCCGCTGATCCCCAAATTTGGCGGACGGTTCAATCCCGCTCTGATCGCCAGGGCAGTCTTGCCACTCGCCCGCTCGCTTCACGCGCAACAACCTTTCGATGTGCTTGATGCGCAGTTCTTTTACCCCGATGGCCCAGCCATTGCCCGAATCGCGGAGGAATTGGACCTACCTTTCTCGATCAAGGCGCGTGGCGCAGATATCCATTATTGGGGTGCGACCGGCTTTGGAAACACCGCCATGCGCAAGGCATCGCAAGAGGCCGCGGGTCTGCTATCCGTGTGCGAAGCGCTGGCGCAGGACATGGCCGTGATCGGCCTGCCCCGCGAAAAGGTATCCATCCATTACACCGGCCTTGACCGCGACAGGTTCCGGCCACTTGATCACACCGGGCTGCGCGCGCGACTGGGTGAAGAGCTGCGCATCGCCATCGCCGATGACGAGAAACTGTTGGTGACCGTTGGTGCCCTGATCCCGCGCAAGGGGCAGGGGCTGGTGATCAAGGCCATTGCCGACATGCCCCGCACCCGCTTGCTGCTGGTCGGCAAGGGCGAGGACGAAGACACACTGCGTTCTCTCGCGAACAGTGCTGGTGACGGGCTGTCAGATCGCGTCCACTTCCTCGGCCTGCTGGATCATGACCTGCTGCCGGTCGTTCTGTCGGCATCGGACGCAATGGTCTTGCCATCGGCCAGCGAAGGGCTCGCCAATGCGTGGGTGGAGGCGCTGGCCTGCGGGACGCCGTTGGTCATCACAAATGCTGGTGGCGCGCGCGAGGTCGTCACCAGTCGGGACGCAGGACTCATCGTAGAGCGTGATTCCGACGCCATTGCCACGGGGATCAAGGACTTGCTCGCCGATCCACCTGACCGAGCGGCTACCACAGCGATGGCTGCGCGGTTCGACTGGAAGGTCAATGGAGCGGCGCTCGCAGAATATTACGAGCGCCTGATCACCAAATAGACCGGGCAGCAGACCTCAGGTCTCGCCGCGCGCGACCTTTTCCTGCTTTTCCGCCGCCGTTTCCTGCGGGACGAAGCTGTCGCTGTTGACGCCAAGCCAGATCAGGATCGGGGCCGCCATATAGACCGAGCTGTATGTACCCACGAACAGCCCGAGGGTAATCGCAGCAACCAGCCCAAACAGGCTGGCAGGCCCGAACAGCAGCAAGGGCAGCAAGGCGACAAACAAGGTCAGGCTGGTCATCACCGTACGTGCCAGGGTTTCATTGACAGACAGGTCCAGCAATTCGGGCAGCGGCATCTTGCGGAACTTTTTCAAATTCTCGCGGATACGGTCATACACAACGATCGTGTCGTTGAGCGAGTAGCCGATGATCGCCAGGATGGCCGCGATAATCTGGAGGCTGAATTCCATCTGGAACAGCGCGAACATGCCCAGCGTCAGCGATACGTCGTGAACCAGCGCGAACAGCGCCCCGACCCCGAATTGCCACTCGAACCGGATCCAGATGTAGATCGCGATCGCCAGCATCGCAGCCAGCAGCGCGTAAATCGCCTTCTCGCGGAACTCGCCGGAAACCTTACCGGACACCGAATCGACGCCATCGATGCGCACGTCGGGGTGCCCTTCTTTCAGCGCATCGGTGATGTCACGCGTAAGCCGGTCGGCAAATTCCTTGTCGCCCTCCGCCTCGGGCGGGAGCTTGACGCGGATCGACACTTCATTGGGCGCACCAAAACGCTGGACGACCGGATCGCCAACCCCCTGGATCGCCGTCAATGTCTGGCGCAGGTCTGGAATCGGGGCCGTTTCTTCGCCTACGAACGTGGCGCGGATTTCCTGTCCACCGGCAAAATCGACGCCGTAATTCAGGCCCTTGGTCATCACCAAGCCCCAGCTCGCCGCCATAAGCAGCAAGCTGATGATGTAGAACGGCGCCCGGAATTTCAGGAATTTGATGTTGGTATCGTCGGGGACGAGTTTGAGAAGTTTCATAATCCGTCTCCCTTCCTAAACATTCAGCTCTGTGGGCCGCGAGCTACGGAGCCATCCGGCAACCCACATACGAGTCATGATCACGGCGGTGAACACGCTGGTGAACAGGCCGATAATCAGCACCACGGCAAAGCCGCGCACCGGGCCGGAACCAAAGGCAAACAGCAGCACACCGGCAATGAAGTTGGTGATATTCGCATCGTAAATCGCGCGGCTGGCTTCCTTGTAGCCATTTTCCACCGCAGCAATCACGCGTCGCCCGCGTTTTCGCTCCTCCCGGATACGTTCATTAATCAGCACGTTGGCGTCCACCGCTGCACCAATCGTCAGGACGAAGCCGGCAATACCGGGCAAAGTCAGCGTGGTATTCATCACCGCCATGATGCCCAGTAGCATCAGCACATTGATCGTCAGGGCCACGGTCGAATAGATGCCGAAGCGGCCATAGGTCACAATCATCAGCGCGATCACGGCGATGGCGCCCAGCCCCATGGCGAGCATACCCTTACGGATCGAGTCTGCGCCGAGGTCAGGCCCGACTGTACGTTCTTCGACAATGGCGAGATCAACCGGCAGCGCACCAGAACGCAGAGAGATTGCCAGCTGGTTGGCCGAGTCAGCAGTGAAGCTGCCCGAGATCTGGGCGGAACCACCCAGGATCGGTTCGTTGATATTGGGGGCGGAGAGCACTTCCCCGTCGAGGATGATGGCGAACGGCTTGTTGACATTCTGCGTCGTCAACTGCGCGAAACGTTGTCCGCCCTGCTGGTCAAACGTGATCGAAACCACCGGTTCGTTGTTCTGCGGATCGACGGTTTGCTGTGCATTGATCAGATTGTCGCCTTTGATCCCGCCAAGGCGGCGCACTGCCAGCGAGGTTCCTTCGAACGGCGTACCCGCAGCGTAAGGGAAGATCTGGCTGCCCGGCGGGGCGATGCCTTGCTCTACATCGGCAGGAAGCGCGCTTTGGTCGACCAGCTTGAATTCGAGCTTCGCGGTCTGGCCCAGCAGCTCTTTCAACTGGTCAGGGTCTTGCAATCCGGGGACTTGCACCACGATGCGGGTATCACCCTGACGGATAATGGTCGGCTCGCGCGTGCCCAGTTCATCGATACGCTTGCGTACCACTTCGGTTGCGCTGTCCATCGCCTGGGTCACGGCGTTGTCGAGCCCGTCACTCGTCGGCGTCAGGACCATGCGGCTGGTATCTACCACCGTCAGGTCCCATTCGCGGGTCAGGCCTTCGCCATTCATCAGCGGCGTCAGCAATTCGCGTGCGCGATCAATGTCGCTTGAATTTTCCAGCATGAAGCTAAGGCGGCCATTGGCTGTCGACACATCGCCGATCCGGATCCGTGGCTCGGCCTGGCGCATCACGTTGCGCATTGCCTCTTCCATGTTTTCCAGACGCTGGGCCTCAACCTGCGACGCTTCCGCCTCCAGCAGGATGTGGCTGCCCCCGGCCAGATCAAGTCCGAGATTGACCGTCGGGCTTGGCAATGCCTCGGGCCACCGGATCGATGTCGAGGAAACCAGCGACGGCAGCGCCGCCAGCGCTACTGCCAGGGTGATCCCCCAAAGCCAAAGCTTCTTCCAGCGCGGAAATTCAAGCATGGTGTATTATGTCCCGTCAGTCGTTCGCGGCGTTGCCGCCCGGCGGGATAACGTCGCCGATGGTGGACTTCACAGCCTTTACCCGGACACCCTGCCCCAGCTCGACATCGACGTAATGGTCATCCACCTTGACGATTTTGCCCACAAGCCCGCCAGCCGTGACGACCTGATCGCCCTTCTTCAGGCCAGACACCTTTTCCTGGTGTTCTTTCTGCCGCTTCATCTGCGGACGAATGATCAGGAACCAGAAAATGAGCGCCATACCTGCGAAAGGCAGGATCTGTATCCAGAACGGCGGCGCTTCGGCGGTGGCCGCTGCGGCAAGAAGATCGATCATCGTGAAAATACCTGCAGATAAGTCAGTCGAAAGGCGGATTTACGTGATTGGGATGGAGCCCAGATGGGGCGCGAATTGCGCCTCGCCAAGATCCCCAGCGCCTGTTGCAGGGCCGACTAGCAACAATGATGCATTTCGGCAACGCAACATCACCCTGCCTTCCCCGACGAGAGCGCTTGCCACGATCCGCGCACGATCCTATAGGCGCGCCTCCACTGCTCGGGAAGTAGCGCAGCCTGGTAGCGCATCACACTGGGGGTGTGGGGGTCGCAGGTTCGAATCCTGTCTTCCCGACCAGTGGAATTCCAGCCTTCACCCATATGTTGACGCAACTTCGACAGGCCTTTGCCCGACTGGGCAAATGACTTTAGAGGTGGCGCTTAATGCCACACGAGCGGTTGGAAACAGGGCGGGATAGCAAGATCGTGCAAACCTACCAGGCTTGCGGCCTCACTATTGCCAGCGATCTGCATCTGCCCCTGACCCAGGCGCCAGTATCAGTACCTTCAGCAGATATCCGGATTGCGCAGCAAACCCTCCTCCCGACCCCGCCTGATGAAGCGGTCCAGATCGGGCCCGGATCTTGGGCAGGACGTGACTGGCTGTCTTTCACGGTCCCCGGCGTCGCTGAATTCCAGATCGAAGCCGGGCTCTCCATTGTCTACCGGTCGATGGCGGATGACAATGCGACAGCCCTTCAAACTTTCCTGCTCGGCTCCGCGCTGCCTGCTGCATTGGCGCAACGCGGCACGCTGGTGCTGCATGGCAGTGCCGTGCGCATCGGGACTGAGGCGATCCTGCTGATCGGCCCGACCGCAGCCGGGAAATCAGCCATTGCCGCTGCATTCATGAAGCGCGGCTATGCCCTTGTCTCCGATGACATCTGCACGTTCGACAGAGAGGCCCTGGCGCAGCCCGGCCTGCCACACATCAAACTGTGGCAAGACAGTGCAGTCCAGCTCGGAATTACCACGGCCGATCTGTCCCCCACGCGAGTCGGCTTGGAGCGCTATCGCTTCCCTTGCGATGCTGCCGAAGCGCCCGTGCAAGTGGCTGCGGTGTACCAGATCTCTGCCCACAACCAGCCGTCTATCGCGTTCGAACCGGTTTCCGGATTCGAGACGTTTGAAGTCCTGCGCGCCGCGACCCATCGATCAATCCACATGACCTTGTTTGGCCATGCGAAATCGCATCTAAAGCATTGTGCTCGCCTGGTGGAAAACGCGCCTGTCACCCGTGTCAGAAGGCCGAACGCGAATTGCAGCATTGACGAATTCGCCACCGCGCTGCTCGATCATCGCGAGACCCAGCGATGAGCGCGCACATCCACTGGCTTGCCTCCTATCCCAAGTCGGGCAACACATGGCTGCGACTGGTGCTCTCTCATCTGACCGCAGGCGCGGATCACCAGACAACTATCAATGACATTTCCGGCGGCAGCATCGCCAGCGACCGCACCTGGCTCGATCAGGCGCTAGGCTTTGCAACGGCAGATTTGCTGCCAGACGAAATCGCCAGCATCCGGCCCGAAGTCTATCGCTGGAGTGCGCAAGCCGCAGACTCCGGAGACTTTCACAAAATCCACGATGCCTGCACCCGCACGCCGTCAGGCGAGTGGCTGCCCTGCCCCGAGGCGAGCGGACCGAGCATCTACCTCCTCCGCAATCCGCTTGACGTCACCCTGTCCTATGCCGGCCATCTGGGGTGGAGCGCCGATCGCACGATCGAGGCGCTTAATTCGTCCGGGCACGCCATGGTTGGCGGGCCCAAGGGAGGGATCACTCCGCAAGTTGGCCAGCAGCTCCTGAACTGGTCGAAGCATGTAGAAAGCTGGGTCGACAACGACGCCTTCACTATTCTTGCTGTCCGCTACGAAGAAATGCTGGCCGAACCTGCTGACACATTCGCGAGGATCGCCGAACATCTGGGCTTGTCTCCCTCGCCCGCTGAAATCGCCGACGCGATCGAACAGACGCGGTTCGAACGGTTGCAAGAGCAGGAAAGCCAGACCTCGTTTCGCGAAAAATCGAGCAAGTCGCAAAAATTCTTCCGCAAAGGGCAGGCCGGTGCGTGGCAAACGGATTTGACCGACGAGCAAATCGAAAAAATCGTGACCGTCCATCGCCCGGTCATGCGGAGATTTGGCTATTGCGATGATCGCGGCAACGCGCGAGTGATGTGACGATGGCCGATGCACCTCCCCTCCAGCTCGACAGCCGCCTGCAGCGCAATCCCGACCTGGTCGCAACCGACATGGATGGCGAACTGGTGATGATGGACATTGAGAGCGGCAAATACTTCGGAATGGATGCCGTCGGCAAAGTGGTCTGGGAAGGGCTCGCGCAACCATCCACTGCGCGCATCATTGCCAGCCTGGTGCGGCAGGCATTTAGCGCATCGGACAGCGACGATGTCGAGGCAGACATGCTGGCCTTTTTGGGCCAACTCCACGCCAACGGACTGGTCACGGCGGAGCAGTGAGCAGCAAACTCGCCTTCTTGCGGCAGAAGCTTCGCGGGGCCAGAGGCTATAGTATGGGTGAACTTGCGCTGGTGCCGGTCGCCTTGCTGTTGCTGGGCGCAGCGCGGTTCGCCATCCTGATCTTCCCCTTCCGCTGGTATGCGTGGACACTCGGCGCAAGTATTGATAATCAAACTGCACCGGGTATTTCGCCCGCTCAGAGGGTGCGAGCCCGGTCGATTGGCCGCAGCGTTCGCGCCAGCGCATCTGTGACGCCATGGCAATCGGTTTGCCTGCCCCAGGCATTGGCAGCTTCTGTGCTTCTTAGGGCAGGTGGCGTGCCCTTCATTTCGACCTTCGGGCTAAAGCCCGGTGACAAGGACGTGGCGCAAGAACCAATGCTCGCCCATGCCTGGATCACCACCGGCGATCTGGTTGTGACCGGCGGACCCGTTGATCCCGGCTACCGCGTGGTCGCAACTTTCGGTTCCGGCATAGCGGGATGATGTTTGCCGGCATTGTATCGGGTGAAAGCGGACCCGATGTCCGCGAGATCATTGCGCCCGATGCGCTCATGGCTGTCCTTGACCCCTACGCATCCGCCAATCGCACCGGCAGCTGGCACAACCGGCTCGCGCTGCTGTCCCAATGCGTCACCCACAATACGCCGGACTCCCTTCATGCTGGCGCGCCTCAGATCTGCGCTGACACCGGGCATATCCTGCTCGGGTGGATCAGGCTCGACAACCGCCGTGCGCTTGGAAACCAGCTGGGACTGGAGGTGAACGACACTGTGCCAGACGCTCGCCTTGTCTTGGCCGCCTATCGCGCCTGGGGGAAAGATTGCGCGGCCCGGCTGGAAGGCGATTTCGCTTTCGCCATCCACGATCCTGCCAGCGGACGCACCTATTGCGCCCGCGACACGCTTGGCACGCGGCCATTCTACTACCGCAATGACGAGAGCGTGTTTGCCTTCACCAGCGCGCCGATCGTATTCCGCCATCTTGCCTCGTTGCCGCTTTCGCCCAGCGAACGCTGGATCGGGCGGTACCTGCTTGGCTACTCCCACGACCTGGAGCGCACCGCCTACGAGGAGGTGTTCCGCCTTCCCCCGGCCCATTACGCCGTCCATACGCCGGACCAAGGTTTGCGGACACAATGCTACTTTGAGTTCCAGGACACAGCGCCACCGGTTTACCGGCGCGAGCAACAGCGGGTTGACGATTATCGAGCGGCTTTCGATCAGGCTGTCGACGTCCGGCTTCGTAGCGCATTCCCCCTGGGGGCAGAGAGTTCTGGCGGGTTGGACTCAGCCAGCATTGTCGGACGTGCAGCGGCGTCTTTGGGCGAAGAAAAGTGCAGTCTCTCCACCTTCGGCTTTGACGGATTTGCCAAGGACAAAGAGCATCAACAGGCGGTGGCCGCATTCAATGCGATTCCCGACCATACCTGCTTGCCCATGCCCAGGATGGAGGATCTGGAAGTTCTGCGAACCCGGTCCGCCTCCTTTCTCGCGTGGCCGCCAGAGCATCCCAACGCGCAGTATCACGCACCCATTTACGAGCAGTGCCGGCACGCGGGCATCCGGACCTTGCTTTCAGGCTTCGGCGGAGACGAGATCGTCACTTGCGAAGCTGGTGAGCTGGTCAACGAGTTGCAGCAGGCAGGAAAGCCTGCAGCGTTCTTTGCCGAGCTCGGGCCCAGCATTCTGTCACGGCTCCGCAGCTTGCGCCAATTTCTCCGCCCCGCATCCGCATCTGATCCGTTGCGGGATTACCTTCGGGGCGAACTGGACAAGACGCCTCTTACCGGAGAATTCATCGAGGCGCAGGACTTGGCCGGTTTTCAGGACAAGCGGCTGGCGGGCCGTGACGCCAGTTCGGTCAATCAGGCCATCCTGCAAAAGGCCTTCCGGGCGTATGTTCCCGGTCGACTGGAATCCTGTTCGCTGATGGCTGCCGCATTCGGGATCGAATATAGGTGGCCTCTGCTCGATCGTCGCCTAATCCAGGTATTTCTCGCGACACCGGCAATTGAAAAGAGGCGGCACGGAATGGGCCGTTACCTGCACCGTGTTGCCGCCGCGCCATATCTTCCCGCCCTTATTCAATGGCATGGCAAGGGCATGGGGCCGGCAACTGCTGCCGACGATGAATTGCAAGCAAGAGTGGAGCAATTGGTTCCAAGCTTGCTAAACAGAAAGTTAGCAGGCATTATTGACAGCGCTAAATACAATCGCCTCTATGGCGGAGAAAGTCAGGGTAACAACCCGGCAAGCACGGTTCGCAGGGATGCTCTCCATTTCAGGGAGCAATTACATAACCGGATCCAGGCAGCTTCGAACTGGCTCGATTCAATGGACTGAGACCGCAAGGGGGTAATGTGAGCGACGAATTCGGCAAGGAAATGCCCGCATCAAGCGAGGCTGTATCGGCTCCGGCCAAGAGGCCTTACACGGCGCCTGTGCTTCATTCCCTCGATGCGAGCGAAACCCGCACCGGTCCCAAGACCTTCACCCAGGAAATTCTGACGCTTTTTACGCCTTCGTAAATCGCACTCGCCGCCAAACAATGAGGGGCCCGCAATCTGTCGATTGCGGGCCCCTTTGTGTCACATAGCATGTGCTCACGCTTCTAGGCACTTGGCCTAGCTGCGGCTGGGATAGTCACCAACAAGCGCAATGATATAGTTGAGCCCGAGATAGGGGTTCTCGATATCCAACGGGATGTTGGAACCGGTATTGCTGCTGTCAGTCGACAGAGTCACCGTGTTGGCATGCATCTGGATGTCCTGGGTCGCACCATCATCGTCGTGATAGATGTCACTGTTCGCCAATGCGAAGCGGTTGTCGAGCGGAGCCTTCTCGTTCGCAAGCCGTGCTTCAGCATGCACCGTCGCGGTATGGGTGTGCGGGTGGGAGTGAGCAGGCAGGTTCCCGACCTGGATAGAAGCGCGTTCGGTGCCACCCCTTTGCCCTTGCGCAACGTTGCTCAGGCCCGGACCATTGCCAACGCCGCGCGCCACGCGCCCACGCAGATCAGGGAGAGCGAAGGTCGTGCGACCATCGCCGCCATAGACCGTACCCAGAATCGAAAAGAGCGCGCTGTTGGACGAGATCGGCAGCAATTGCCCATGGCAGAAAGCCCAGCTGCGGGGCGCAAAATTGCCGGCAAAAATGGTAACGTCGCCGATTGTCGGATTGGAATAGCTCATAAATCCTCCCAAATTGTTTTTGTCTTGCCTCGCGGGAAGCGGACAATGGAAGGTTTATGCAGTCTATCGCCCCGGCTTAATAGGACAAATGCGTCGTTCGCCAAATTATTGCGAAGGTTGCAAAGCGCGTGCCTTCGCCCCGGAACCTACTGGCAGAAAGCCAGAATTTGCCGGCTTGGCGCTCGATTCTGTCAGCCGCAGCATTGTTCCCATACCAGGAAGGTCATCGATGCTGCGACTCGGCCATTACCAAAGCCAGATGTAGAGCCCGACAAGAATGGCCGTCACCAGCATGGCCAGCGTGTTGAACAGCATGCTCGTGGCAAAGGCGATATCGCCCAGCTTCACAGTCCGCTCCTCGTCCGGTGCACCCGTTATCCGGGAAACGACGGCAGCGGCCACGATCGTCAGCATGAAGACGCCCCAGATCCGGATGATGAACGGCACGTCAGGCAGGCCGAACTTGAGTGCAATGTTCACCGCGAGCGATCCGAGCAGTGCGGTGAATGCCCCCGCTGTGTTCATCCGCTTGTCGAAGAAGCCGAGCAGGAACACTACGACAATGCCGGGGGCGATGAAGCCAGTATATTCCTGCACAGTCTGGAAGCCGCTTTCGAACCCACCGATAAATGGGCGCGCCAGGACCAGCGCGATAACCATCGCGGAAAGCGCCGCGATCCGGCCAACGAGCACGTAGTGATGTTCCGACTTGTCAGGCTTGGAGGCGCGATAAAGGTCCATAGTGAAGATGGTCGAGATCGAGTTCATCATCGAAGCAAGCGAGGATACGACGGCGGCGATCAACGCGGCAAACACCAGTCCGCGTAGGCCCGCCGGGGCAAAGCTCATAAGCTCACCGTAAGTGCGGTCAGACCGTTCGGCCAGGGCATTGCCATCCAGCAAGCCCTGTTGGGCGAGCATGATCGCTGCAATGCCGGGAATAACGACAATGAAGGGCACCAGGATCTTGAGCAAAGCAGCGAAGGCGAGGCCCTTCTGCGCTTCGCCCAGGTTTTCGGCACCCAGCGCGCGCTGGATGATGTACTGGTTGAAACCCCAATAGCTGAAATGCAGCACCCATAATCCGCCAAGCAGCGTCCATATGCCCGGCAAGTCGCCGTAAGACGGATTGCTCTCGTCCAGGATCATTTCGAAATGGCCGGGGATTTCCTGCATCAGCAACCCGAAGCCGCCCAGTGCGCCATTGGCGGGCAAAGCGTCGAGCGCAATATACGTAATGGCGATCCCGCCGATAATCAGGATCACGACCTGGATGATGTCGGTGAGGGCAACCGCCTTCAAGCCACCGTAAAGCGAGTACAGCACCGCGAATGCCGCCAGCGCCGCCATCGAACCCATGACGCTCCAACCGGTCAGCGATGTGACGGCAAGGCCGCCCAGCCACAACACGGTCGTCAGGTTGACCGCAGTATAAAGCGCGACCCAGAAAACACTCATCAGCGTCTTCACACCGTCGCCGTACCGCTGTTCGAGGAACTGCGGCATGGTGTAGATCTTGCGTTTCAGGAAGATCGGCAGGAAGAATTTGGCGACAATGATCAGGACGATCGCGGCCTGCCATTCATAGGCTGCAATCGCCATACCAACGACATAGCCCTGGCCGGATTGACCAATGATCTGTTCTGCAGAAATATTGGAGGCAATGAGCGAGGCACCTATGGCCCACCACGGCAGGGCGCGCCCTGCGAGGAAATAGTCTTCCGTGTTCTTCTCGTGCCCTGCGGGCTCGCGGCTGACGTATAGCGCGATGCCAAACAGAGCCACAGCATACAGCGCGATGATCACGATATCGATCGTTTCAAGCGTCACGGATTTCTCTCCCCAAAAGGCCGCCGATTGTTACGGCTCACCCTCGTCTTCCTCAGTATGTCAGCCCTAACCACCCCTCGTGGCAGGTCCAACGGAATTCGAATGCAGAGCTAGAACGAGCACCCTGCATCATCATCCATTTGCTCACGCGCAATGGATGAAATCTGGATTGCGAACGGCGCATCGGAACGGATCGTCAGGCTGTTGCTGAGCTTGGCGAGGCAATTCGGCGTCAGAACCATTTCGCGCCAGCCCTTTCCTTCGGCAACTGAAAGCTCTTGCGTTACGTCCAAGGTGCTGCCGCCACTGGCCAAAACGACCGGGCCCGCAGGTCGCTGGTTGACCGAGTATGTAATGCGATAGCCGCCTGCACCTTGCGGGCCACTCAGGTCCAACGCAGTGCCAGGTCCGAATTGGATCAGCCGCGCATCCTCTTGGGCGTTGCGATCGATCCCGCGGGCAACAACGCCCCCTGCCGAACCACGCAGATCAGGTAGTTCGGTGCCTTTGGACAAAGCCCGCACGCCTTCGATGAGACGTCCGGCGGCGAACCAGTCGGATTGCCCCCCCGCAGTCAACGCCGAGCATTCTTCGCTCAAAGTTGCGAGCGCGCTCGTATCGGTCAGGTCGCGCCCGGAGCCGACCGGGAAAAGCGCCCCATCGGGGCCATTGAGTGGCTTTCCATTGCAGTCGGCAGGCCAACTGAACGACAGACGACCCGATGCAGGTGCCTTACCAAACAGGACATCTGCGACGCCGGCCCCTTCGCTTCCCGGCAACCACGCCGCGACGAAGGCGTCAGCAATATTAAGCTCGCGGTTCACCCACATCGGACGGCCCGAAAGGAACACCGCTACGGTCGGAATACCTTCCGCCTTGAACTTGCGGAGCAGTGCAAGGCCCTCTTCATCGCGAAACGCCAGATCCTTCCGGTCGCCTACGAATTCAGCATAGGGCTCCTCGCCGAACACTACGATTGCGACATCTGCTTCGTCCGCCGATGCTGTTCCGTCTGGCGACAGGGTCACTTTCGCGTTTACCGAGAGGCCAACCTCGAACAAGCCGCGTAGAATCGACGTTGCTCCAGGGAAATCATCGTTGGTCAGCTCGCCCCCGCCCTGCCACGTCAGCGTCCACCCGCCAGATTGCTGGGCAATGCTGTCGGCAGCGCTTCCCGCCACTGTGATCCGCGCATTCTCTTTGAGCGGCAGCACACCATTGTTCTTCAGCAACACCATCGATTTCGCGACTGCTTCACGGGCAACAGCCCGGTGCGGCGCAAAACCCAACTTGTCCCAGCGCCCGGCATTTGCGCGCAATGATGGTTTGACCTCGCCGTCCAGAATTCCGGCGCGTTGCTTGATCCGCAAGACCCGTGCGACAGCTTCGTCGACCCGCGCCATCGGAATCGTCCCGTCACGCACTTGCTTGACGAGTGTTTCGTACAGGCCCTTCCAATCCTCTGGCACCATATAGACATCGAGGCCTGCCAGCAGCGCCTGCGGGCAATCGGTATTCGTACATCCCTTGATTTGCCCGTGGCCATTCCAGTCGCCCACGACCAATCCGTCAAAGCCCATTTCCCCGCGCAAGAGATCGGTCAGAAGCGCTTTGTTGCCGTGCATCTTCTGGCCATTGATGGAATTGAAGCTGGCCATCACCGATCCGAGCCCGGCCTCGATGGCCGGCGGATAAGGCGACACATGGACCGCCTTCAGATCTTCGATGTCACCATTGACGTCGCCCTGGTCTACGCCCTGCTCGGTACCGCCATCACCGAAGAAGTGCTTGGCAGTCGCGATAACACGGCCCTCGCCCAGGAAATCTGCCGATCCTGGTTTGCCCTGAAGCCCTTCGACCATTGCGACGCCCATGGCAGCCACGATTTCGGGATCTTCGGAATAGCTTTCATAGGTGCGGCCCCAGCGATCGTCCCTGGCAACGGCGACGGTGGGTGCGAACGTCCAGTCGATGCCGGTCACTTCGATCTCGGTCGCCGTCGCCGCCCCGATCCGGCGGATCAGGTCAGGATCACCTGTGGCGCCCAGCCCGATATTGTGCGGGAAAATCGTTGCGCCCGGGATGTTGGCATGGCCATGCACCGCATCAGTGCCCCAGATCGTGGGAATAGCCGGCTCGCCATTCGGCAAGGGCTTTGTCGAAGCTTCCCAGAACGCATCGGCCAATGCCAGCCACTCTTGCGCAGGTGCCAGATCATTACCGTTGGGCCCCGAATTGCCGCCGTTCAGCACAGATCCGAACCGGTATTTCTCGACATCGGCCGGTGTGATGGATGCGATATCGGGCTGGACCAGCTGCGCTACTTTGCGCTCCAGGCTCATGCGCTGGATCAGATCGGCAATCTGCGCTTCGCCCGACAATACTGCGGTTTCTGTTCCCGTTGTGGCGGCAACATTGCTCGAGCCCACATCCGTGTAAGTCGCACACCCTGCCAAAGCCAAGGATGCACATGTGGCCAGGAGCCATTGACGGCGAAACATTGAAATCCCCTCCATCCCATCTTCTTTGGGAACGTTCTCAAAACGTGACATGGCAGGAACGGAATTGCAAGCAACTAATTGGCGGTTTTCGCTGGCGATTGCAGCATCCCGGCCAACAAGACACTGGCCACAAAGGCCAAGCCGCCCAGCAGCCAGAACAGGCCGGCAAATCCGAAGACGGGGACAAGTGCCAAGGTTAGCCACGGCATGATGAGAGATGGCACCGTGTTGGTAAGGTTAAAGACGCCCAAGTCCCGTCCGCGATGCCGCGCGCGTGGCAGGACCCGTAGGGTCTGGCTGGTATGCAACGAAAGGAATACCGAGGCAGAGAGCGAGAACAGGACATAACCGCTAATGGCGAAGGCGAGACTGCCCGCCATGGCCATCACAATCAGTCCTGTTGCCGACATGCCTGACGCCATCATAAGCGGCAGGATTGGCCTTCCCGTCCGGTCCGACCATCGCCCGACAATGAGCGCCACGGGGACAGCTACCGCGAGGACGAAGGTAAAAATTCTGGCGGTATCATTGTCCCCGATGCCTTCGTCGATAGAGCGGAACCAGAACAGCAAATAGGCGAACAGCGCGGCCTCTGCGATCTGGATCAAGAGCCGCGCCAGCCACATCCGAATGACAGAGGATCGGCTTTTGAGAGCGTGCGGATCGTTCGATCCTGCGTCCGCAACCGCATCGTCCATCAAATGCGGCAACGCATTGGGTTTGCCGAATGCGAGCACGGGCAGAACCATAACGGCAACCAAGGCGGCCACGATCCACAGGCGTGATTCCGCAACGGCCAAACCGGGAATTGTAACTATGGCACCGGCTAGTGCCCCAAGCGCGGGTGCAAACGCCAAGAGCCCGCCCAACGTTCCTTTTTGCCCGTCGGGTATTGTGTCTCCGGCCCACGCAGCCAAAGGCGCAAGCATCATGTTGAGCCCGACTTGCCAAGTTGCAATTAGGGCAATCAGAGTAGTGAGGGTTGTAGCCTTGGCCATCGCCACCAGCAGCACCCCGGACAGCACCATGCCAATGGCAATCCATGCCGTTCGGTTGCGGGTCCGGTCGCTCAACCACCCGAACAGGATGTTCGATAGGCTGGCCATCAACGCCCCACCGAGTGTTGCATAGGCCAGCCACGAAACGTCCTCGCTTCCCGCAAGTCGGGTCACCTGTACCGGAAGCAGAACCGTCAGGAAGGGAATGTATGCGACCGCACCACCTGCCACAGCCAGCGCATAGAGGAGAAGAAACCGCACCGACTGGCACGGGTATGTTTCAGGTATTGTCATGGTGGCGGGGCGGTGCCGTGCTCGCCCGTTGCACCAGCTTGCCCGAGACGTTCACTGGCGCATCTGGTCGCACCCCTTTACGGCTTGCCTCAATCAGCAGCTCGACCGCGCGAGATGTCGTCTTGGCGATCGGCTGGTCGACTGCTGTCAGCGGGGGATCGGTGAAATTGACAATCGGCGTGTTGTCGAAACTGATCAATGACAAATCAGCAGGTACCGCGATGCCCCGATTGCGCGCCACTTCCAGAGTTGCCAGCGTCATCTGATCACTGCTCGCGATGATAGCGGTTGGACGCGGGGTTTCGTTGAGCAGGTCTTGCGCTGCATTGAGGCCGCTATCGTATCCGAAATCTCCACTCGCCAGCAGTCGTTCGGTTGAAAGTCCGGCAGTTTCCATTGCCTTGCGCCACCCCTCCACACGCCATGCACTGAGAGAATAGTCTGACGGACCGGCAATGAATCCGATCGCAGTATGGCCGAGACCGATCAAATGTTCGGTCGCCTTGCGAGCGTTCCCCTCGTCATCCATCGTCATCGCGATGCCCGGTCCTTCGTCGAGCGAACCGATGCGGGCAAAGGGAATGCCCATTCCCGACAGCAAGTCGGCTATCAACACATTCTCGGAGTGTGGTGGCGTCAGGATAACACCATCCGGCTGCAGCGCCGCGATCGCCGCGCCGAGTTCGCGCTCGACATGATCGTTGTGGGTGTCCACCAATTCGACCATCATGCGATAGCCGTGCTGGTTCGCCGTGAGCATACCACCCAAGAGCATCTGGTTGACCCAGTCACTGCCCTGGCGCGCCTCCCACTCCTCAAGCGTCCGCTCGCGGTCGTTCAGTGCAAGGATAAGGTAGGAGCGAGACCCGCTCATTCGCTGGGCCGCGATGGACGGGACGTAGCCGAGCTTATCGATCGAAGCCTGTACCCGTTCCTTCATCTCGGGCCGGACATTGGGCCCGTCATTGATGACGCGGCTGACCGTTTGCAGGGATACCCCTGCATCGGCGGCAACATGTTTGATTGTTACAGACTGGCGCCTGCGAGCCATAAGTTACTGATCCCCCTCCAGGACACAGCCCGAACCGGTAGCGGGGTCTGGGCCGCATTGCCAGACACGAACCCAGTCAATCTCCATCTGCTTGGGGAAGCCGTCTGGCGATACGCCACCAAGGGCGCGTTCTTCCGGCAAACCGCCGCCGATCGCCAGGTTCAGGATCAGGTGGAAACGCTGGTCAAACGGCGCATTCGGATCCTCACTTTCCGTCGTGTACCAGTCGCCCGCCTTCTTCTCGGCGAATTTCCTGCCATCGACCGTCCAGATGAACCGCCCTTCGCTCCAGATAACGCCAAATGTGTGGAACCCGTCGTCGAGCACCGGAGGATAATTGAATTCGGTGCTCGCGAGATCATTATCAGGCCAGCCGCCGCCGAAATGGAGCGTGCCGAGGATCGTGTTCTCGCCACCTTCCTCGCACCCATTATCGCATTCAACACCCAGATTGACCGCTTCCATGATGTCGATTTCGCCCGACTGCGCCCATCGACCGTAAACCTGGTCTTCGGGCATCATCCAGATTGCGGGCCATGTGCCCTGCCCTTGTGGCAGCTTCGCCCGCACTTCGATCTTGCCGTATTTCCACGCCGCCTTGCCGCGCGTGACCATCCGGGCGCTGGTGAACGGCTGGCTAGCCGTCGCATCCGGATCCTCTGCATCGGCAGCAAGGTATGGTGGCAGGGCCGGTCCGGTGAAGTCCTCTTTGCGCGCGGTGATGACCAGCTTGCCGTCGACAATAGAGGCATTCTCCGCCCGGTCGGTGTAGCATTGCTGTTCGTTATTGCCGCCGCCCCAGCAATCGATATCGAAATCCCATTTCGCGCGATCGATCGCGGTGCCGTCGAATTCGTCGGACCAGGCCAATTCCCAGCCATCTTGCGCTGGCGTTTCGCCAAGAACAGCGGGCCGATCACAGGCCGACAGTGTCGCCAATCCTCCAGCTAGGACCAATGATAGCGGAATGCGCATAGTCGTTTCCTTCATTGCGGCTGCATCACCAGCCAATCGTGGCACCATCTTGTCAACAAAGGCAAAAAAGGCGGGTCCCTGCCGTTGCAAGAACCCGCCTTTTGCCCCTCCCGATAACGCGCGACCTTAGAAGTCGAAGCGCGCCAGGAATGTGAAGCGGCGATCGTTCCGGAATGCCGAGCGGCGCACGCGCGTCCCGGCAAAGTCGATGACCTGCGAAGTCTGGGTGACTTCGTCGAGCAGGTTCACGCCCTGAACACCGACCTTGATGCCATCCATCACCTCGAGGAAGATCGAAGCATCCAGTTGCCCGGTGCTCTCGCCATAGATCGGCGAGAACGGGAAGATCACATCACGCGGTGTTTGCAGGAAGTCGGAACGCCAGTTGTAGGCCGCACGCGCAGAGATCGGCCCCTTCTCGTAAAACACCGTCGCATTGACCGTATGCTTGGAAATGCCTGCAAGGGGCAGGTTTCCGGCAAACGGGCTTTGTTCGGCCCCCAGATTTGAATTGTTGAACGCGCCGCCATCGACATAGGTGTATGTCATCTGCGTACCCAGACCGCTCAGGAGCCCTGGCAGGAAATCATAGGTTTGCTGATGCGCGATTTCGATACCCTTCAGGGTTCCGCCATCGCTGTTGGTCGGACCATTCACAAGCACGTCGGTCGAAACACCCGCCGGACTGGTGAATGTCCGTGTGGTCGCACCACCGTTCACTATACCTTTGATATCCTTAAGGAAACCGGCAACCGTGATCGAGCCGACATCATCGAAATACCACTCGAAGGAGAGGTCGTAGTTCCACGACTCGACCGGTACCAGCAGTCGGTTGCCAGTGTTGATCGCAAACAGCTCGCCCGTTTCCAGCGTGCCGGCAGCACGCAGGTTTCCGGTATTGTCGAAGATCGAGCCGCCTGTCCGATAGGAAGCCAGGTCCGGCCTCGAAATTCCCTTCGAGACAGCAAAACGGAACAGCATGCCATTGTTCAGGTCGAGCTTCGCATTGAAGCTTGGCAGCCAGTGATCGTATTCGATCTTCGCACTGTCATCGATTAATTCGCCGGTAAATACCGAGGCGAATTCACCCAGGCGCGCGGCTGAAAGCCCGCAATAGCCCGGCGCGACTTGTCCCGGCTGGACCCGGCCACAAGCGGCCTGCAATTCTGCGACAGAGACAATACCGTCGCCATTGCCACCCGGAGGCGTGTCGAAGAACTGGCCCGTCGGGAAGGCGATCTCGCCACCGCTTTGCACGGTGGTTCGGACATAACGAACCCCGACGTTACCATCGAGCGTCACGCCGCCGAAATCGGCGCCGAAATCAGCACGGGCATAGGCCGAGAACGTGCTTTCATCGACATCCGAGATTTCACCCGGCGTCCAGACACCGCCTGGTACGTTGTTGGTACGCGCGGTCAGCGGGTTCCATGCATTCGGCGTCAGCGTGAACGCCGTGATGGCCGATGCTTCCTGCGCGATTGCACCGCTCAGGTAGTCTGCAACGGTGTTTTCACGACCGAAGAAGAAGGCCGAACCGTCACCAAATGGCGTCGGAGCGTTGCCACGCTGGAAACCATCGCCGAACGGGTTCTGAAGCGTTGCAGAGTTCGGGAAATCGAACACATAGGCACCGCCACAACCAAAGGCCTGGAAGTCACCACAATTCCAGTTGCCGCCACGCCCGGTCCAAGGTGCACCAAGGTTGCCCCAGTTGGAGAAGTTTGCGTTGCGGGTTACGCGATTGCGGTCCGACCAGCGGGCACCGAAGCGTGCCTTCTTGAAGAAGCCGTCATCGCTGACATCATACTCGCCATCGAGACGCATGCTGGTGAGATCGCCTTCATTGGCGACCTGATTATCGATCAGGAACCAGTAGAAGGTGCGGGCCGGATCGTTGAAATAGCTTGCATTCGATGCCCCGGTCGTCGGTTCGAGGAACTGGACGATCGGCGTTTCACCGGCATTGTCGATGAACACATCGGTATAGGTCTGCATCGAACCGATGAATCCGTTTTCAGTCCTGTCGGACTTGATGTGCTGCACTTCGAAGTTGAAGCGCAGGCGATCGGTTGGAGCAAGATCGATATCGATCGAGAAATCTTCCGTTTTCGCCTCGTCCTCACGCTCGAAACGGAGAAGCTCGGTCGGGATGCCCGAACCGCCATTGAAGGGCTGGAACTGGGTCAGCGTGCCTGAGACGAACTGGTTTCCGTCAAACGTGGGCGTCGTCCCCGGTGCGATGATCGGGAACAGTGCGTCGTCATTAACAAGCGCGAGAGCCGAGAACTCTTGGATCGAAGCTTCCGTCTTTGCTCGCAGATATTCCACGGTCACAATGGCGGAACCATCATTGCTTTCCCACTGGCCGATGGCCGAGAATGCATTGCGATCACGCGTGAGGTTCGATGTGCGGACACCTGCACCCTTCGGCACAAAGACGGCTCCGGCAGGCGGGAACGTTGTGGCATCAAGAGCAGTGCCTGAGAAGCCACCCGAACCAACAGGCCGCACGCGGAAGCAAGGACCATCGAGCGTATCGGCACGATAGCAAGGGTCAGTAATCTGTGACGCGTCGGTGCGGGTCTGCAACTCGGACTGGGCATAGGCCAGCTGGATGCCGAAAGTGCCAACGGCGCTGTCGAACGTCTTCGACCCCAGGAGAGAGAAGCCAGGCGACCATTCTTCGGCCAGATCGCCGACATTGGCCTCGATCGTACCGGCAATTTTCCAGCCCGGATTATCGAGCGGCTTGCGGGTGACGAGGTTGACGGTACCGGCAATGCTGCCCTCGATCATGTCGGCCGTGACGTTCTTGAACACCTCGACCCGGCCTAGCAGCTCGGGGGAAACGTCATTGAAGCTCAGCACGCGGCCGCCATTGGCGGAAAAGATGTCGCGGCCGTTCAGTTCGGAGCGAACGAAGGGCAGGCCGCGAATGATGACACCGGAACCTTCAACCGAGAAACGGTCGGGATCGTCGCGCTGTTCGAAACGGCTGATATTCACACCGGGCACACGCTGCAGCGCTTCGGCCACCGAACGATCAGGCAATGCGCCGATATCTTCCGATGTAATCACATCGACGAAGGTGTCCGCGTTCTCCTTGATGCTCTGGGCATTCTGGAGCGATGCGCGAAAGCCGGTAACCGTGATCAGGTTATCGGGCTCTTCTTCAGCTGATTCGGCGGCAGGATCTTCATCCGCATCTTGCGCCATTGCCGGCTGAGCGATCATCGCACACATGGCAAGACTGGATGCAGTGCCGAGTGCAAAGACGCGGCGCGACGTTGATTTCACTTCGAGTGTACGGCGTGACAAGGTCATCCCTCCCTAAACGTCAACTATGCGCTAGACTGGGCGCACAGCCCCCAATGAACGCATTCGAATGCGTTTCGTGATTTGAGGCCTAAACGCAATTGTGATCGTTCACAAGAGCTCAAATGAACGTTCACAACAACTCTGTTGCATGGTAGCAACATGCATACCAATGCGCAGAGAGACGGTCGTTTGCACTGATTCCGGTGGGGCGATATCTCGGCAGAAACTTCGGAGTTCGGGAAAGAACAATGGCTATCAGGAATATCGTGATCGTCGGTGGTGGTACGGCTGGCTGGATGGCCGCAGCCGCATTGTCGCGACTCAAGCAAAGCGGCCTCGTCGAAGTCACTCTGGTCGAATCGGAAGCCATCGGGACCGTGGGAGTCGGGGAAGCGACCATCCCCCCCTTCGTGGAATTCAATCAGATTCTCGACATCGACGAGCGCCAGATGCTCTCGGAAATCCAGGGCACATTCAAGCTCGGCATCCAGTTCGTGAACTGGGGCAATCAGGGTGACAGCTATTTTCACCCCTTCGGCAATTACGGCTACGAGATTGAAGGAATGCACTTCCACCAGGTCTGGCACAAATATCGCCAGTCCGGTGACCCCCGCCCGCTGCACGCCTACAGCCCGGAAACCATGGCCGCGAGCCACCGCAAGTTCATGCGCACCGACGGCATGCAACGCGATGACTTGCCCCCGATCAACTACGCCTATCATCTCGATGCGGGCCGCTATGCCAAATTCCTGCGCACATATGCCGAGAAGCGCGGCGTTGTGCGCAAGGAAGGCAAGGTCACCGATGTCCGGCAGGATCCCGAATCCGGCTACGTCACGTCGATCGCGATCGATGACGGCACTGAGTTATCCGGCGATTTCTTCGTCGATTGCTCTGGCTTTCGCGGTTTGCTTATCGAGCAGGCGCTGGAGACCGGCTACGAGGAATGGACCCATTGGCTGCCGTGCAACCGGGCCGTGGCCATCCCGTCTGCGCGCAAGGGCGCCCCCCTACCCTATACCCGCGCAACAGCGCATGCGGCAGGCTGGCAGTGGCAGGTCCCGCTCCAACACCGCAACGGCAACGGGCATGTCTATTGCGATGCCTATATGGAGCAGGACGAGGCGACCGAGATCCTGCTGGCCAATATCGACGGCGAACCGATGGCAGATCCGAACCATCTGCGTTTCGTGACCGGCAAGCGGAAAAAGTTCTGGAACAAGAACGTGGTGGCGATTGGCCTCTCGGCCGGATTTATGGAACCGCTCGAATCCACTTCGATCCACTTGATCAATACCGCCATCAACAAGTTGGTCTCCCTGCTTTCGCTTGATGGCATCACCCAGGCCCAGGAAGATGCCTTCAACCGGCTGACGATGAAGGAATATGTCCGCATCCGTGATTTCCTGATCCTGCACTACAAAGCGACCGAGCGGACCGATTCCGAATTCTGGAACTATTGCCGCACCATGGATGTGCCCGACAGCCTCAAGGAAAAGATCGATCTGTTCCGGCTCAACGGGCAGATCTTTCGCGAAGAGGATGAACTGTTCACTGCCACCAGCTGGGTCGCCGTGATGCTTGGGCAGGGGATCGTGCCGGAGGGGCACAATCCGATGGCCGATACAGTGGCGGAACCTGGCACCCAGAAGGAAATGGCCGAGATCGAGAAGTCGATTCAATATCTCGTAAAGCAGATGCCGAGCCATGAAGAATTCTTGCGCAAGTATTGCCCTGCCAAAGCCGCCTGAACGAGACCTAATCTCCGCGGGGATCGGACCGCATGAAATTGCCAGCCTGGTTTTAAATGACCAGATCCACTCGACTTGTCAGCAGTGGCGATGCGGCATGAGAATGAGCAAGTCGCCAGAGTCGGATTCTACTTTTTCCATTTACTCTTAGCTTTTGTTCGAGCACTGTCTCCGAGTCGTGTTGCAGGGGGTGGAGTCGCAACGGCTGACACATATCCCCTTGTCACCTTCCAATATGAACAGCGCGGGTTGCGCGGATATTTTGAAGCAAAGAGGGCTCCCGCACCGGTGAGTCCCCGTGCTGCGAAAGGACAACCCATGGCTGATGAACCTAACGTAACTCCGGCAAATGACACAGACGAAGCCCTCACGAACCTGAGCAAGGACGAATGGCTGAGCATGTGCGCCTTCTTTGACGCTGCGCGATACAAGAACCCAACCACCGAAGCATCCATGCGGCTTGCGCTCGGCATGCAGGCAGATGAGAAGTTCAAGCCGGAGTTCGAGGAATCCGTCGCGCTATTCGGGACCCTCGCAACCATCGGCCACGATTTCGAAACCAAGGTCAAAGGCCAGGTACTTGGTCTGGCCGATGACATCTACAGCTACTCCATTCTTGCCGAGAAGACTTACGGGCGATTCGAAGAGCTGATCGACAAGTTCGACTGGGACGGTCCCGACGGGGTTCAGGACAAGCTCGACGCGCTCGTCAAACTGTGGGGTGCGGACAAGGTCTCGGGCCGGTCAGCCAAGATCAGGACCCGCATCAAGGAAATCCTCGACAAGCTGGTGTTCGAAGCCTCGAGCCGCGCAGAAAAGGCGGAGGCGCTCTACAAAACCATTCTCGATCCCGACACGGGGCTGAAGACCAGGGTCAAGAGCGTACAGAAGGAGTTCCGTGAGAACGGCAAGAAGTACAAGGCAAAATTTGGCGAAGAAAGCGCAGATGTCATCAAGTTTCGCAAGGACGTCGAAGCATTACAGGCGGAATTGAAGAGTCTGCGTAAAAAAGAGAGCGACGAAGTGATCGTGTTGTCCACTTCTCCCGCCTATCTCGCCATTCCGCTGTTCGGCCCGCTCATCCTGGCGGGGGTCGACATTGGTGTCGGGGTCGATCTTGCTCTCACCCGCGCCAAGATTGAATCCAAGCAAGAAGAAGCGAAAAAGATCCAGGCGAAACTGGACACGTCGATTTCCTTCGTCGCGCACTACAAGACGGGGGAAACGATGATCGAGAAGATTGTCGCCGATATCGACGTCGTTGCGCCGCAGCTGGAAAAACTCGGCCAGGGCTGGCGCGCCATCGCTGCCGATATCGGCAAGATTGCGCATATGCTGAGCGAGGATGGCAGTCAGCAAATCGCCCAGGAAAAATGGGATCAGTTTATCGTCACTCTCCGCACAGCCAGCGATATGTGGACCAAGGTTGGTCAGCGGGCCGATGTCTTCCGCCGGTTCTCGGTGCCCAAGTCGATCGACGACCCTTCCGAAATTCCGGAACCGCTGGCCGCCTAAGCTGCGCCCCAACCGATCACACATTCTTGGGAGGAGATTCCGATGGATCCCCAACAGGTACAATCGCTTATGCAGTCACTGCAGACTGCCGGCCAGTTTCCCAAAACGCCCTTCCAGGCACCTGCAGCTGGCGATGACCTCAAATCCCGCCAATTCGAATATTCCGACTTCCATGTCGAATTCGCCAAGGTGCACCAACTGGCGATCGAAAAGGGTGCAACCGGTTTCGGGATTATCGCCGACACGATCATCTTCGATGCTGACAGCCATGCGGACCTGAAAGATCCGATCGAGCTGGTCACGCTGATCGCCCGGCGCATCGTGGTGAAAGGTGGCGGCAAAGCGCGGATTGTCTTGGATCACGCCAAGGCGAATTCGATCCTGTCGGTCAATATTATCGCCGGCGACATTTCGTCGGGGCTCGAACTCGTCTCCAAGAGCAGCAAGGAGCAGGCGTATGACCTGTCCGAGGTAAAAGCGCCCCACAACAACTCCCCGCAAATGCACCGCTTTGGTTGGCGCAACGGCAAGGTTCGTGTCGGCGAAAAGACAGTGCCGATCGGTTACCTCACCTGGGACCAGCCGCTCTACCAGGTCTTGAATGCCTCTTATGCGCTGGCAGCAGGTGCATTGGGGGGCAATGATTCCAACCATGGCAACATTGCCCTCGCCACAGATCTGCTGCGCTGGATCATGGCGTGGTCTGGGGTCCAGTCCGATATCGCCAACCTGACCAGTACGGCCAGCGCTGTGCTGCGGATCATGCCGACGCCGCTTGCTGATCCAGCCGACCCAGATGCGATTGCGGTGTCCATGCCCCCGCTGACTTCAGACGCTTATGTCCAGCTGGCAAAGAGCCGGTTGGACCTGGCCAGCCAGGTCGAGCTTGATGGAAAACTCGCAGCGCAATCTGGCAGCGCCGACGCCATCGCCAAGCAGTTTGCAAAAGCGCTCGCCAAGCGCGACAGGATCACGGCGAAAGCCTTGGCCGACCAGATCACGGAAACGCGAGCCCGGGCAAAATCGGCCCAGAACGCTTTCGAAAAAGCCGGCGAGATCCTGGAAAAGCAGAAGTTCGAAAGCGAGCTTGCGAAGATCCATCTCGATCTGGCCAACGAACTCGACCGGATCGAGAAGATTGCCAAGGCTTCAATCGAAATTGCCATCAGCCTCATAACGCTGGGCACAAGCATTGCCGCGCTCGCCATGGGTGCGCCCGGCGATCCGGGTGCCTCGACCAAGAAAGGCCAGGAAGGGGTCACCGGCCTTATCGAAGCGGTCAAGAAAGCCGGTTCCAGCGCAGGCAGCTGGTCGAAATGGTACAATGTCCTGTCCGTCTATCTGTTGCCGATTACCTTCCTGATCGAACACGGCGGCGATCACGGCGACAATATCAAGAAGATCGGCACTGCAAGTTTGGCGATCAAGAATGCCGCCCTCACCATCTATGGCAGCCGCGGAGCCCAGAAGAACATCGAAGCCATCGCCAAGACTGTCGGTGAAGCCGTGCAGGCGCTGGCAGCTAAACCCCAGACCGCTGAAGCCCGCGCAGCCTGGGACGCAATCGAGATCGAAACGGTCAACATGCTCGATGTCGGGATCAACGATTCCAATACGGCCGGGCCCGTCAAAACTGCCATGGCGGCCTACAAAACAAGCGTCCAGAAAGTGGCGCTTTATGGCCGTTTCATTATCGAACAACAGGGCAAGCGCGACGAGATCGACCGTCACCTGGGCGCACTCGTCTTGCAACGGATTGCCGAAATCAAGAAGGCGGAAACCTTCGACACCCTCATCAATCGCAAACCCGACAAGGCGGAATTGATGGAAAGGATCGAAGCGGAAAGCGCGCACTCGCTCGACGAGGCAAGACAGGCGTTTTTCGAAGCCAGCTACGGCTTCCGGCGGGCACAATATTACGAGACCTACAGCTTCCCGAATGCCACGCCGACCTATTGCGAAAACGCTGCGGCCATGGCCCGCATCCACACCGAAATCGTGACCGACCACAAGAATGCACCGCGTGGCCATCGCGATTTCAACCGTACATTTGTGGTTGATGATCCTGCCACTTTGGAACGGCTGCAACTGGGAGAGCCGGTCAGGATCGAGGTGCCGATCGATTACCAGGATTTTGCAGGCTATTCCCACCTGCGGCTGTCGCGCATGGAGATCCGTGCCAAGACCAGCGCAGCCGTCTCTGGCGTCATCGGCATCAGCATGGACAGCGGATCCCAGTTCCTGGACCGCCGACACGACGAGCCGATCACCATCGATGGCGAGCAATTCAACGTGAAGTTTGAGTATGATCCGACCAAGGTCCAGCTCAGCAATGACTTCGAACCTGTCATGCCACCACCGTTCAGCACATGGACGCTGCAGATCTACCGACCGGACACCATCCCCAAACTGGATGCAGTCCATATCGAAATGATCGGGCAAAGCGGGAAATGACCTTGGCCCGTATTGTCTTGACCGTGCTCGCGGCGTTCCTGCTTGCAGCCTCGCCGGCAACGTCAGCGTGGGCCGCAACGTGCGATGTCAGGCAACAGGCGCCGCCTTCGACGATCGGGAAGCAGACCTGGATCGACCAGGCCCAGTTCGGGTTCTATGTAGGGAATGGCATCAATAACCGGATGGCCTTGCAATCGCGGTTTGATCGTTTCGTCAGCTTCAACGAGCTGAAATTCCTCGCCGGTCGCTGGCGTGGAGAGTATGATACGGGTCGTCGGCTCGCCAGTCAGCTTGAGAACATGGCCGCCGATGTCGATACACTCGCCTCGATCTGCAAACGGCTAGACGATGCGGCGTTTGACGAGACTCCCTTCGATTATCAGCGCGCCGAACGGGAACTGCGCGCGATCCGTTCGCGGATCAACGCGATCATCACACCTCTGGTCAATTATGAATCGTCACTCGGGAGATACGCCGGCGTGATGAACGCCGCCTCACAGTACTACCAAGGACGCGCTTTCCCTGCCAATCGCTACATGCGGATCGGGCCCAACCCAGCATCGGTCAATTCCGGGATCAATACCCTGCACGCCCGTTGGCGCGCAATTCTCGCTGATTTCCGCACGGTCTACTTAGGCGTGACTGTCAGTGTCGATCCGGCAAAGGATAGCGACATCACCAACATGGCGACACAGGCGCAAACGCTGTCCAACTTGATCGGACAGACACGCGCCATCTCGCGCAACCTGTTACCGCAAGTCGAATTCAACCGGTACGCCACAGGCGATTTCATCTATGATTTCTGCCCGATCCAGGAAGGCCGGTCTTACGCGATCGAGAACACGTTCCAGCGCGGCGACAAATTGTCCGGCCTGGGCAATGCCGTCCAGACCCTGGATCCGAAGGGCATGATGTGGCTTATCCAGGAACCTGTCCTGCGGCCACATACGCGTTGGAAGTTCACCAAGAACGGCAACGGATTCTGGAAAATCCAGACCGAAGCCTCGGTCGGGACAAACCATGGCCTCTACACCGGGCCGGACACAGTGGTGAACCTGACCAAGCTTCGCGACAATGGGACCAACCTGTATTCGGGCCAGTTCTGGCGCTGTTACGGCACGGAATGGTCAGGAACCTACCGCTTTTCCAGCTCATTTAGCGGCGAAGGCAAGTCCATTGATCTGAATCGTGGGCAACGGAACCGCTCGCTTGGGACTACGCCAGTCACGATGGCCGATACCGGGGCGTTCGGCGGCCAGATATGGTGGATAAAGCCCCAGTAATTACGGACAGGACAACGATGGAAAAGGCGTATGACTACGCCGCAAGCCTTATCGGTGAGGTTTCCCGGGGAAGTGCTTCTCCAGCAGCTTGGGTGACTTTTCCCATAGTTCCTCACCATTGCAGAACGCCTCGTCGTAAGAAATGTCGACGTTCACTTGCCCGTAGTCGACAACATACTCCATGCATTTCCAGGCGTGTTTTTCACCTGCTTGTTCGAGGTAGGCGTAGAGATCGACAACGGCTTCGATCACCGGTTCGGTATCGCTGAGACTATCGACCACCTCAGCGTCCTTGTCGGAGTACCGAACCAGGATTTCCAGATCGCCCTCGTCGCTCTCCGCGTAGACCAATATCTTGGTGTCAACCGTACCGATCTGCTCAACTGCAGCGGCGCCAACCTCGTTATAAAGTTCTGCGGCCCTATCTAGATCCATCAATTACCACCATGTCGGTTTCTGAACACGCGAGAAAATGTCTCGTTTCCGATTGTGTAATTAACGGTGATCTTGTTCGGCCTCAAGCTGGAACCACTGTAAGTCGGCTTGATGTCAACGGTGACACGCTTGCCCCCTTCCAGGGCCTTAGCCCATGAATTCTCCATTCTCTTGTAAGCAGAGACATTGAAGTTGCCATTTTGCGGGAACAGGTTCGCTCCGTCGCCAGGGCCGTTGAACCGCGCACCAACGAAGTGACCGCCATGATCATCTGGAAGCCGGTCTGCCCCCCCCGCCTCGCGCTGGGCCTTGGGATTGCGCTTGGCCTTCTTGAGGCTGAGTTCCCCTTGGACGCGGGTGGCGCGCCCCAAATCGTCAACTTCGAAATCATAACCGTTTCGGGTTTGACGGGTGATGTTGCCGCCACGGCCTTTGCGGATTACTGCGCCAATCCCGGACAGGATAAGCTTTGCCGAGAATACAAAGCCCTCTCCGCCGGAGTTTGACTTCCCATTCGACCAGTCGTTGCGGTTCATCTTCTTGGAGACAAAACCTTCAACCCGGGTTTCGAACTTCTCGAGGACCCAGCCGCCGAGATATTTGCCCGGCGCGGCGACCGCCATGCCGGTATCTGCGACCTGCAAGGCCAGGCCAAGGCCCGGCCGTTCCTGCACGAATTCAGCAACGTTCTTCTCGAAGTCTTGCTTGATTTCTCCAACAAAGATGCCGGCCCGATCGATATTGCCGTGGATCCAGTAATCACGGACACCAACGACGACGACTTCATCCAGTGGTTCACCAGAATCTGTTGTCGCTTGAACCGGCTCCGCGTCAGAGTCGTTGGCAACTTGCGCCGGGCCTGAGGAAAAGTCTTTCGGGTCCGAGTTGATCGTCGCGAAGAACTGGTCAACCTTTGGAATGCCGCGGCTGACTTCCAGGAAATCGTTCATGGCGTAACCGAATTCGCGCCGGGCCTTTGCATTGTCAGGATCCTTGGCAGCGTCGACTGCCATTGCCTGCATATTGTTGAAAGCCTCGACCTGTTCCGGCGTCATTTCGATATCGTCACCGAATATCGAGTCGCGCAGATCATTGGTCTTGTCTTTCGCCAGCTGGATATGTTCCGCTTTCGCAGTCAACATGCCAGCCAGGGACGATCCCAGGGTTCCACCAATGACATCGGGAATGGATTCCAGCAGAGCGTCGCCAAAGTTGGTCCGGCTGAGCGCACTCCTGGTTGCAGCGTTTGCTATCCCGCTTGCAGTATTGGCGATCAGAGCGGAGCCGAATTTGCCCAGCTCCTGAGTCGCGCCACCAACGACGTGAGCGACCCCCGCACCAATTCCGGCAGCAGCCACTCCGACCCAACTGAACTTCTCTTGCAGACCGGTTTTGACGGCGAGAGCTTGCACGGTTGCGCTGCTGGTAGAGCCTCTGGCGGCAGCAGCCACCCACCCTTTGCCGAACAAGCCGTTCTCTCCGAAGACGCCATTGGCACCGACGGCAGCACCAACGGCACCGCTAAGCGCCGATAGTGCAACACCCTTCCAACTGAACTTGTCTTGGATACCAGTTGCAACACCAAGCCCTTGGCTGGCGATCGAGCCGACTGCACCACCTACAGCGCCCGCAGCAATCAGAGCTCCCGCTCCGACCCCTGAAACTGCAGCGCTAGTGCCAAGGACGGTGGCAATCCCTGCCCCTATGCTGGTGACGCTCGGGGCGATTGCCGCCAAGGCAGCGCCGGCGGTAATAATGGTGACTGCAACAGCCACAACCGCCAGCAGAATTGCCCCGAAGACACCACATTTCTTCTTCTTCGGCTTGGCCGCAGCAGTTGGCGACGTGTCACCAATGGCCTCGGCCGGATTGTACGGCTTCATGGTGCCGGAATTGTGATGAACCCTCTGCACGCCAGATGGAATGACGAGACTGCGTCCTTCGATCAGCGGTTCACGACCTGACAGGCCATTGGCTTCGGCTAGCTTGTACCAAAGAGCGCTGTCGCCCCACAATTGCATGGCGATTGCTTGCAGCGTCTCGCCCTGACGAACGGTATAAGTACCACCTGTTTCACCCTGCTTGAACGAATTGATGGCGTCATAATCCCCGCCAAAGTCGGCGTAGCTGGATCCGTAATTCGCGCCATTGGTGAAGGCACCATAATTGCCGCTTGTATTGGCGGTACGCCGGGCAATGGATTGCTCATAGGTTACATTGGCAGTGCCGTTGTTGCCGACGCGGCCCAATTCCTTGCCGCCGAAACGGTAATAGATCTCGCTCGGATCGCCCTTGTCGTATTTGTTGTCCCGTTCCTTGCGGCTGATCACCTGGCCCTCGGCATTGTTGATATAGGTAACCGAGCGCGGACGCCCATCATTGATCTGCGCCGATTGAAGCACGCCAAAACTGTCGTAGTTGTAAGTCGACTTGTAGACCGTGTTTGATGAAGTTCCGGTGTCACCATCATAGTCGACACGGCTCTGAACCGCCCCGTCATACCAGACATAAGTGTTGGTGGTCCGTGTGTTGGGCGCACCCGAACTCGAATTATTCTTGTAGTTGTAGGTGTAGGAGTAGTTCAGCGTGTTATCGCCATTATAGTAATTGTATTGATTTGAGCGATAGCTGTTCGAGCCCTTCCGGGTGGTGCTATCATCTCGATAGAGAAGCCCTTCGGAATTGTAGTAAGCGTTGCGGCTGAAGACGACGGTTGAGCCCGAATAGTCACGCTGCAATGTGATCCGGCTCATTGCATCGTAGCTGTAATCCGCCTTCTTGGAACCCGTGGATGAAGGTGCGGTCACGTAATCCTGGGGGTCTACATACTGGGTGATGCCTGAACCGGTGTTGTTCACCGCCTGCTGGAATCCGTAGCTGTTGAAGCCACCCCTGGCGACATTCACCTGTTTGAGGCGACCGCCATTGTCGTATGTGTAGTCCTCGCGTGTATCTACATTGTAGTAGACGGTATTGGTGTAGCCGCTGGAGCCACCCCCATAAGGATCGTCATACGGGTCGAGATACGGCTCGCCGATGTCATCATACGGATCGAGGAACGGGCCGCCCCCACCGCCGCCGCCCGTGTTGACCCAATAGGAATAGCTCTGCCGGACGGACGTCGTCACCGAAGTGCGTTGGCCAGCTTTATTGTACGCGATGTCCATGCCATTGGTGCCGCGTTTGACGGTACCTCCGGACAAGATACCGCGCGATGTCACAACACGGTTCATACTGTCATAGCGATACCAGAAGTCCTGAGTGCTATTATAGGAAGAAACACTCTGGTCGGAATTGATGTTGCGATAGGTCGCCCGTGAACGGCGAATGTTGCCGTTGGCATCGTAGGTCCAGGTCATCGACGCCGGCGGCAAGTCGCCCCCGCCCGCTTCGCTCCAGGTTTTCATCCGGCCAAGCTTGTCATAGGTGGCCGACATGTTCTGGGTCGTGCGATTCCAGGTGTCGATGTAGAAATCCGGCTCCCATGGATTCCAATAGAACTCATAGAATGTGGAGCCGCGATCGGTCGTCTTCTGCGACGTCAGATTGCCGACCTTGTCATAGCCGTAGGTGGTCTTCAGCTCCTGGAAATTCTGGCTGTTGAGCACGCCGGTGACGTTGGCAATGCTCTTCAGCTTGCCGGTGTTGTAATAGACATATTGCTGGTTCCCACCATTGCCGGTCAGGGATTTCATCCGCCCACCTGCATCGTAGGAATAGGTGTAGTCGCGGCCGCCGAAGTCGTTCTTGCGTTTGACCCGCTCAAACAAGTCGGACCATTCGGTCAGCGTCCGGTTGTTGGCAACCGTACGGGTCACTTCCTTCCAGCCGCCAAAGTTGCCGACCGCATTGGTGTTGGAGCTGACTTCGAAAGTGTAAGTCGTGGTGGTTGTATCGCCGCCAAAGGCGCGGCTGGAGACCATCCGGCCCATGGCATCATAGTCCATGATTTCCCGATTGCCCGAGCCGAACACATTGTTCCAATGACTGATCTGCTGACCGACTTTGTCGTAGGTGTAGTTGTCCTGCAGATTGGTGCCACGGTTCCACGTCTGTGTAATTCGGCCCATCCGGTCAAAATTCTGCTGGATAGTCCGATAGGTCGTGGAACGGCCATCTGCGACCGCGATAATCCGCCGCGCGTCACCATGGATGTCGTATTTCGTGGTACGGACCCCGCCATCGGCGAAGGTTTCTGTGGTCACCAGACCCTGGGTTCCGCCAAAGCCCGTTCCGTTGAGCAGACCAAGCCTGGTAAGGTTTCCATTGGCATCACGGCTCGCCACGAGGCGTCCACCCAAATCATGGTAGTAATGTTCCGTCGGGCGCACGGTGGAAGTCGAACCATTCTCGTTCTGGATCGAAACGGAGGGATTCTGGACCCGCCAGACCTTGCCCATCGTATTGTATTCATAGAAAATATCGCCGCCAAGTGCGTCTTTTTCGTACCGAACCTCTCCAAAGGCATTGTACCGGCGCTCGGTCACCAAAGTCTGATTAATGGCGGTAGTCGCTATGTCGCGGTCAGTTTCGTAGACCGTCAAGGCCTGACCGCGCTTGTCATACTTGGTATAGGTGATGTTGACATCCGAGCGGGAAATCAGCCCGAGCGCCGAGCTGAAGCTTCGATTGCCGATATTGTAGCCCGCACTCGTGATCGCGGCAGTCTGGTTGCCATTGCGGTCGTAGGCGAAGACCTTCCAAACACCATCGCCGGCATTGGTCCGCTCGAGCCGCCCGGCCTTGTCATAGACATTCTGCTGGGTTGCGCCGTTATTGGCCTTGAGCGTCGCGACTTGACCGAACGTGTTGTAGGTTGTCGTGATATTGGGGCTTACCGCAGACCAATACCCGCTGGACGAGCGCGTTCCCTGGTACTCACTGACCACGCGGCCAAGCTTGTCGTAGGTGCGCTTCACCCCTTCGGTGCGCGCCGAGCCATAGTAATTTTGGCGCGTGTAGTAGACTTCGCTCTCACGGCCGCCGCTGTCATATTTGAAGTAGCGGGTCAGCCCTTCGGCATCGGTCATGCGATCAAGCATGCCCTTCTTGTAATAGTAGTAGGTATTGCGCTCTGAAGTGCCGGTCGCGCCGCCTTGGCGGGTCCGCGTGAGGTTGCCGAGACCGTCATAATAATAGTCCACCACAGGCCGGACCGACTGGCCATTGAAGTCCGTGAAAGCAGCCCGGGTTTCCTTGGTCAGGCGCCCGCCGGAATTGTAGGTGTAGTCGGTCACATTGCCGCTCACCGCTTCGGTCTTCTTGGTTACCTGCCCAAGCCCGTTATACTGATAACTGATCGTTGCATGCGCCGTAGTATGGCCACCGCTGCCATTGTGGATCTTCACATTTATGCGGCGTTCGGTGAGCCGGTTGCCCATCTTGTCGTATGTAAAGTCAGTCCGCCGATCGAGCGTGCTGCTGGTGCTAACGCCGGGCACATTGGTCGTACTGGTGGGCGTTGATGTGGCCGTTGCATAGCGGATTTCCCGGGTGACATTGCCAGCCGCATCATATGTCCAGGTCGTGCGGAAATTCTGTTGATCGACCTGGTGCACCATGCGGTTCATCGCATCGTAGTAGGCCCAGGTCGTATTGCCATTGGGATCGATCGTTTTGACGACATTGCCGTTCGCATCATGGACATACTCGGTGGTCAGGGTCGAGCCGGAATAGGTCGCGAGGCTGGACCCAGTGTAATAGCGGCTTGTTACTCCGATCACATGGCTCTTGGTCATGCGATTGGCACCATCATAGTCGAACCGCGTTTCGCGATATGTGCCACCGGGCGCAGAGGGTTCGTTTTCCTCGGCTCCGCCGTTAGAGGGTACAGCCACTGCAGCGGCATAGACTTTCACCGTCTTCACATTGCCGTTGTCGTCATAGGTGTAAGCCGAATAGGCGCCGACCGCATTGATCTCGACCGACACGCGATCGAGATCGTCGTAATAGTAAATCGTGCGACCACCATCCGGCGCCGTCTTGCGGGTCACATTACCCCGCGCATCATAGGCAAACTGTGTCGTGTAAGACCCGCTGTGACCTTCAATGCTGGTCGAAACCATCCGGTTCGAAGCGTCATAGCCATAGGTGGTCTTGCGCGCTTCAGCCCGCCCCGACGCTTCGATCATCTGGGTCAGGTTGCCGCGATTGTCGTAGGCGTAGTTCGTTACGATGCCATTGGCATCGTTCATCGATGTCATCCGGTTCAGCTTGTCATACGCGTAGGTAATCGAGCCGCCTAGCCGGTTGGTTTTGCTCGTCTGATTGCCGTAAGCGTCGTAGCTGTAACTCTCGGTCCGATTGTTCGCGTCTTTGACAGTCTTGACCTGGCCCAACTTGTCGTAGGTGAACGTCGTGATCGCGCCGACGGGATCTTTGACAGTCTTGGTCTCGCCGAACTGCGTATAAGTGAAATCGGTGATCTTCCGCGCGGCATCATAGCTGCGCGTGATAAGGCCGCGCTTGTCGTAGATATGCTCGCTGGCGAGGACATTCTTGGCGTCCCAGGTCTTTACGATATCGCCAAATGCATTGCGTTCGTAACGGACCAGATTGCCCGCTCCGTTCTTCTCGGTCAGAACCAATCCGCGCTTGTCATAAGTGAAATACGATACGCGACCATTGCCGTCGGTAACCCGGGTCTGATTGCCGAGCCCGTCATAAGTGTAATAGGTAATCGCCTCTTCGGATTGGCCGTTGGCACTGTCTCGCCGGGTCAGACGGCCAGCATTGTCATAGTAAAAATAGGTCTGCGATCGGTCCGCGCTGATATTGTCGCCGGTGTTGGTGTAGGCGAGCTGACCATTGGTACGATAGGCATACCGGGTCCGGTTGCTAATCTGGTCATAGGTGTAGATGACGCGCCCTTGGGAATCGTAGGTATACCTGACCTGCGACAGCTTCACGGATGCCATCGCCGCGACCTGCTGAATCGTGGTGTTGTCGTTGACGTTTACCTTGTCACGATGGCGACGCTCATGGGTAACCTGACCACCCTCGTTATAGAGGTAGCTGCTGAGATAGCCTTCTGGATCGACGCTGAAGCGCAGGTTGCCGCGCGCATCGTACCAGTTGCGGATCGTGCGGTTGCCCGAGGTTTCCTTGATGACGTTGCCGGCATGATCGAAATACATCCGGCTATCGAGCCCAAGCGGCTCAACCGTGCGCCATAGCCGCCCAGCGAAGTCGTAATAGTTTGTCGAGGCGCGATCGTTGCTATTGGTCGATAGGGAAGCTTTGACGCCAGCGATTGTCCAGTTTGAATGGCCGGATGACAACGGATTGATGTGCTGCGTAGTCTTCGTCAGTTTGCCTGCATAATTGTAGGAGAATTGCGAGACGTAGTTCGCGCTATCGATCGTGAACCGGAGCTGCCCTCGCCCGTTATAGACATAGCGGGTCGAGCGGTTGTTGGCATTCGTGGTCCCGGCAGTGCCGCGTAACTGGTTGAACGTGCCGCTTGCCCAATAGCTTGAGCTCGTCCGAGTGACGTAACCGATCTCGCGGATCTTTTGGCCAGACTGATCATAAACGTTTTCGGTCAGATAGCCTTCGCCATTGAGCATGCCGCGAACGTTGCCATCCCGATCATAGAAAGTCCGTGTGACGGCATCATTGGAATGGTTGGCAATGGATACCGGGTTTGCTGGCGGCGCAGTGCGCCAGGAACTGGCGATGCTGACCTTGTTGTAGTGGTTGCGGCTCTCGATAAGGCGGCCCGCATTGTCGTACTTGAACGACGTGACTTCGCCTTCGCCATTGATTGTCTGTGCGACCCGGCCATTGGCATCATAGGTGGTCAGGTCTCGAACATCATACGTGCCCTGGAAAGCAGGCCTGATCGCGCTCATTTCCAGCGTGTTGTCGGGGTTGTTCAGTTGGTCACGAATGGACGTGCTGATCGCATTGTAATAGACCGTTGTACCGATCATGCGATTGTTCTTGTCGTAGAAATATTCGGTCAGCCTGCGGGCCGGATCGACGCTGCCAACCTTGCGGCCCGCCTTGTCATAGATGATGTAGTTTGCACCGCGTCCGTCGAAGGCATCCTGCGTCACGCGAAGTCGGCCAAGCTTGTCGTATTTATTGTTGGTCGTAGCACTGAAGTCGAGCGACGTGTCGGTAACCGTTCGGGTGGATTGCACGCCCGAAATCGTAAAGTTGGTCCCTTGCGCGACACTCGTGCTGGCCGTGCCAATGACTGTCGACAGGCTCTGATTGATGCCAACCGTGCGAGTCAGTTCAACGGTGGTCGGCTGGGTCGCTGAAACCCCTTCGACATTCCAATTGGAACCATGGGTCCTCACCAGTCGGCCAGGGCCACTGATGATCACAGCGTTGGCGGCTTCGCCCGATCCATTGCCATAGGAATTCACATTCCCCCAAAGACCAACCCGCATCGCGCTGGTCCCGCTAGCCACGAAGGTGATGCGATAACGCAAGGTTTCCCCGGCGGTTAGCGCGATACCCTGCGCTGCATGCGTGGCGCTCGGATTGCTCGTGTTGACCGTGAACTTGTAGGCAGGCGAGCCGGCCAGAGTACCAGCTGTCGCAACGCTCAAATTACCCTTCCACCATCCGGTCGGAGTGCTGGCCTGGTTGGCTCCATGCGGCCCTACCGAGCTTTCGGTCTCGCTGATGATGTCCCCGGCCTTGTTGTAAACCAGGGTCCGGGTCAGGCCAGTGGCCATCTGCATTACGGTGCGCGTATTGGCATCGTCAAAGAATACACTGGTTGTCGCACCAGCTGAATCAGAAGAGCTGATCAGACGGCCCATGCCATCGTAGAAGAATTGCTCTTTGCCGCTCTCACTCTGGCCGTACCGAGTGAGGAGGCGACCTTCCTGATCATATAGCAGGTATGTCCGGCTATAGAGCTCGCCAGATGTCGATGCCCCACCCGTCGACGTCGCAGAACCATAATTGACGGTCTGATTGAGATTGCCACGCGCGTCGTAGCGGTAGTTCATCCAATCGACTTGTGTCTTGTCAGACAGGCCGTTGCGCCAGCTGTCCATGCCGCTTTCGGAGATGTTGGAAGATGAGTGACTATAGGCGTACTTCGTATAGTCACCTTCCCAGGTTAGCCGGCCATAGCTGTCATACCGATATTCGGTGACGTGCCCTTCGGCCGTCACTTTGTATCGCAAGTGTCCTTCGCCGTCGTAAGCGTATCGGATATAGCTGCCGGTATTCGAGGATGCTTCGTTGGCGCTGTAGCTTAGCTCCTTGATTACGTTGTTCTTGGAATCATACCACTTGGAAACATCCGTTCCGATCGGTCGATCGAATTTGGTGATGTTGCCCATCGCGTCATAGGTATATTTGGTGACGCGCCCATCCGGTGCCACCGACTGCGTCAGGTTTCCGGCACTATCATAGCTGAACGTCTGGACCTGCTTGGCCGCACCCGCATAGGCGGCCGGTGCTGTAATCTTGGTCAAGAGCTTGGTCGAAAAATGGTAATCAAGCCGCGTGACTTGGCCATTGGGCGCAGTCACATTGGTATAATTGCTGCCATAGGAAAATTGCGTGATCCGCGTGGTCCCGTCCCCCACATGCTCCGTCAGTTTGGTGACCTTGCCCGAGGTGTAAGCAATATCAGTGCGCGAGCCGTCGCTCTGCGTCATGCGGGTTACACGACCCGCAGAATCGTACAGATAGCTGATCGTGAACTTGTGGCCGTCGCTGGTACCAGCCTGCTCGGGCGACAAATCCACAGTAACTGTGGCGAGACGTCCATTGCCGTCATACGCGTAGTAAGTCCCTGTTTCGGTGCGGGTCACCCCGGTCCTGGGATCTTTGAATTCGGTCTTGAGAGAGGTCAGGTTGTTGCCGGACCAAGTGTAGCGTACGAATTCACTGTTGTTGGTCTGAACATAGGACAGCTTCGATCCCGACCAACCGAACACCAGGCTCTGCCCGTCTTTGTCGGTCTGCCGGATAATCCGGAACTCGCCGCTATTATATGGGTCCGCATCGTAGCGTTCGGTTATCCGGCTGGTGCCATTCTGCCAGTACCAATCGCCGCCACTCTGCCACAGGCGATCGTGCGCTCCAGAACCATCTGTCGCCCAGTAAGATGCGACTCCGCCGCGTGTCTCGTACCTATGGGTAACTACCGAACCATCGCCGGAAACACGCTTGATCGTTGAACCTGCTGCGTTGAGCGCGCCCGATTGGCTGAACACCCTTCGCGCGGTCGACATTTGCCACTTGTCATTGTTGTCGCGGTCATGAACCTCGGCGAGAGAATTGTAAGTCCGCGATATTCCCACGTCGAGGCTGCGCCCGACCAGAAATTCATCGCGCCGCGAAATGACCAGATTGCCTGTCGCTGCATTGACCGAAAGACTTTCAGAGGCGCGGCCTGTTGCCGCATTGCCTAATGTCCCTGAAGTTCCAACCGCCGTCGCAGAACTCTTGACCAGCCCCGAACCCAAACCGGTAAATATCGCCGACATTTCAATTCCCTCGTCACATCCCAAGACGCACAGCGATCATAAAGCGTCATCAAGGGTGTCCAGCGATTGACCGAGAAGTTTAGGAATTTCCTCTCGCGGCAATGCCGCTGAGAAATGAGAAGCTGTCGGTGGTGATCTCGATCGACAAGCTACGATTGCGGGCAGGACTCGTCGGCTTGCGCGGTCTGGGCAAAGCCATGTCTGCAATTGATTACGCCCGTCTTGCAAGCCGATGCATTTGGCCTGGTTTATTCGCTGCGGCGAATGCTCTTCGGCGGAAAGTGCATTCACCAGAATACACAAAATCGTGCATTTCGAGTGCGTTGAACTCTAGAGCTCTAGTGAGAACCACCGCGTCACGCTCAAAAGCAAATGGAAGCGCGATTCCTTTAGGCCACTAATTGAAAGGAGCCGCAGGAGGGTCGACCCAGTATCAGGGGCAACGGTGCGCAACCCATCTCCCGGCTTCGCTCCCTCGGGCGCACATGTTTTTTGAAAACAGGTGCATCAGCCGCCATTTTTCAGCATCGAGGGCAGCAATCGCAGTGAAGCGCTGCCCGGACACAGAATCATCCAAGAGCCCATGCTGCGTTATGGTGACAGCTATGATGTCTTGGCTCTGGTCACGGGACGGGCGCGGCTTGAACGTTGTCCGGGACAGCCATTGGGCTCGTTGCATCGATATGTACGTCTCGGGCTGCATAGGCGCGGTTTCAGGAGGTTCGCCCAGGAGACGAGTGACGAGAGCCAGAACATTGTCCTCTCGCCAGCTTTCCCATCCTTCCGCCCCGCCCCGCGACCAATCCATGAATGCCCCCTCCCGCAAGTAGCGGCGCGGGTGGAGGGAATTGTCGAAGCAATGACGGTCGCTGGGATTCTCTGTGAAATCGGCCATTCCGAGAGTCTCGCTCCCAAAGCGAACGGCGTAGCGTCTTTGCTCCACGCCATCGCTTTTGTACGTGAAGGTACGCGATCCCATGCAATCTGTTGGGCCGATTCGATGGGAATAGGTGGCCTTGAATGCGCCGGAGAGGTTGATGGTCGCTGTTGCCTGGTCGACGGACAGCGCAAGCGAGTTTTCGACCAAGCGGGCCCCCGACCTGAGACACCTGGTCTGGGCATCCACTGTCAAGACTCGGGCTTGCTGATCAAGCGATACGCAGATTCTCTTGATTGCTGAATCCTTCGCCTGCGCCTGAATGGGGATCCAGGCCAATGCCATCGCTACCGCAATCCATTTCCTCTTCATGTTTGCTCCTGTTGTTTGTGGCTTCATGGGCCGGACACGATCCTCTCCTCGAAATCGAAAGTTCGCTATGGGGCCTATCCCCCAATGACCGTCTGCAACTTGGGGGATGCACCCCATCCCCTTTGCAACCGGATCGGGCCAATATCCTCATCACATCAGGGGCATTCCCCCGTTGGATGAGGATATGGCAATGCAACCCAACAATCGCTTCAAGAAACTGTTGATGGCTCCGCTATTGGCAGTGGCACTAACAGGAGGTGCCGCGGCGCCAGCGCAGGCACAGATCCCAAGCGCATTGCCATATATCGGCCAGAAGGAACCGCAGGATCCGCTACCGATAGACGGCACATGGCGCATTCGTGAGAACAATGAGCTGATCATCATCGACAGAGGCCATGCCTACGCTGTCGACGGCTGGGTCCATACGGTGATCTTCAGGATTATGCCGCGGCAAGTTGTCATGGCAGACCTCAGGGAACGCGCTGATGGTACCATCGAAGGGCGCGACCTGCCATTGATGGCTCCGATCACCATGATCCCGATCGACGACTACACATTGCAGGTAACTGCGCGTGGCCTGATCCCGATCACCTATCACCTCGAACTCGTAGAGGCCGGTGAAGTGCTGCAACCCGAAGCACCCGATCAGGACGATAGCTGGTTCTCGTCCGATGATTCCCGGGACGACCGCCGAAATGAAAGCAAGGATGAGAGTTGGTTCCCTGCCGACGAAGACGGCTGAGCGAACGCGCCGCCCGAAAGCGGCAACACGTGATGAAAGAATGCTCGAATACTCTGTGGAGGATAGTAATATGTGGAAAGCAATCGTGAGTGCGACGGTGGCTTGGGGGCTTGCCCTCTTTGTCTCCATCGCCGTTCCGACCGCCCCTGCGCAAGCCGCCATGAGCTGTGGAGGCCTCAACCAGAAGACCTGTATCAGCATCAACCCGGCCAAACGTTGCAAGGGTAGCCTGGTTGAAAAACGCCAATCCGGCCGAAACATCTGTGTGCGCCCGACCCAATCAAGGCCTAATCCTGCACCTGCCGACAATTGCGGTGGCCTCAATCAGAAAACATGCGTCAGCTTCAACCCGGCGCGGCGCTGCAAGGGCAATTTGGTGGAGAAGCGCCAGAGCGGCCGCAACATCTGCGTGCGCCCTTCTCAAGTCGAAGCCGATTGCGGCGGCTTGAACCAAAAGACATGCGTCAGCCTCAATCCTGCACGACGCTGCAAAGGTAATTTGGTGGAGAAGCGACAGAGCGGCCGCAACATCTGCGTGCGCCCTTCTCAGGTCGAATCCGATTGCGGCGGTCTCAACCAGAAGACATGTGTGAGCCTCAATCCGGCTCGGCGCTGCAAAAGCGGGTTGGTCGAACAACGCCAAAGCGGTCGCAACATCTGCGTGCGTCCCTCGCAACTCGAAACCGATTGCGGCGGCCTCGACCAGAAGACATGTGTGAACCTCAATCCGGCACGACGCTGCAAGAGCGGACTGGTCGAACAACGCCAGAGCGGCCGCAACATCTGCGTGCGTCCCTCGCAGCTGGAACGTGATTGCGGTGGTCTCAACGAGAAAACATGCGTCAGTCTCAACCCTGCACGGCGGTGCGACGCCGGTCTCTCTGAACAACGTCTCTACGGACGTAATATCTGCGTCCGCCCCGAAGATGTTGTCGAAAAGAACGATAGCTGCGGCGGCCTCGGCCAAGCCACCTGCATAAGCGCCAATCCTCTCAAATGGTGTGACAAAGGTCTGGTCCAGAAAAGGCAGCCTGGACGCAACATCTGCATTGAGAAGGTCACAAATGCAGACCGGCTTGAAGTCGCCAAGAGCGTGATTGAAGATCTCGGCGAAGACAATCCGCTGGCACGCCTTACCCAATGCCTCGGTCAGCCGTCCAAGATTGGTCGTCTGCGCACAGCCATGACGGATCGTAGCCGGTTCGGCATCTCGGCTTTGCTGACCGAATGCAACGCCAGCATCTCAGAGCTTGCCAATATGGGTACAGACCCAACCCTTGGCAGCAACTACAACCCGGCTTCGACACGCGGTGCCAGCGGCAATCCCAGTGGCTTCTTCAAGACCCTGCACATCACTGCTGGCGGCAGTGGCGCGGCTTGGGTCGCGGGGACCGCTTCTGCTGGCTATGTGATCGAGCTCGTCAGCAACCCCAATGGCCGGTGGTACTTTACCGGCGGTCTTGGCACCGGCCCGAAAGCAGAGGTTGTCGGCGATGTGACCTTGGCTCTGTCGCGTTCCGATATTCCGACCGGCGGTTTCGGCCTGGATCACGGCACTTCAGCGGTCGTTTCAGGTCACTATGTGGTCGGCCTGTCCGGGGGCGTCGCCTTTGTCGGGAACACACTCGACTTCGACGGTATCAGCTTTGGCGTTGGCGGGGGTCTCGGAGCCGGCGGGGCTGTCTACAAAAACGGATCTGTGTTCCCGTTCCCGGACCTTTGACAGGCGATCGAGCCGCCCGGTCAAACCGCCGGGCGGCTCTACCGAAACCTCGAGATTTTCGAACAGCGGGGCAAGAGCAATGACAATGCGGAATACATCAGATCACCTTGATGCCGGATCTTCGCAAGCGTCAGGCCTGACTCCCCATGGGATCAATCAGCCCTTCCCGCAAGGCGAAGGCGACCAATTCGGTCCCCGAATGCACGCCGGTTTTGGCCATCATGTTAGTCCGATGCCGGTCAACCGTCTTGGCGCTGATGCCGAGTGTTTCCGCAATCTCGCGATTGGTCCGACCCGCAACAACGAGGTTGAGGACCTGCCGCTCCCGATCGGTCAAAGGCGAACGGTCGGCGACCTTTTCAAGCTCGGCAAGGTAGCGCGCGCAGATGATCCGTGCTCCCTGCAAGATGCGGGGAATGGCGCGGGTCAATTCGGCGAGATCGTCGGACTTGCAAAACACGCCATCAGCCCCGGCATCGACGATCTCGGCGATCTTCCCGCTGGCGGCAATCCCGGTGAAAACAACCACCTTGGTTTCGGGCGACCATCTGCGCGCTTCCAGCAAGACTTCTGTCCCGCCAGCATGCGGCATCGACACATCGAGCATGAGCAAGTCCGGACGATGTTTGCGGATTGCACCGATGGCTTCGATCCCGTTCTCGACCTCTTCGCAAATCATGATTTCGAGCCCTTCAAGCTCGTCGGATTCGCCAAGCGCACTCGTGAGGGCCTGCCGGATAATCGCGTGGTCGTCTGCGACGACCGCAGAAAATCTGCGTCCAAATGTCATACTTGCAATCCCACTCCCCCCCTGAGCTAATGGGGGATGCAACATAAAAGATGGACGGACCACTGCAAAAATCGCGATTCTTGATTCTCGGGCTCCTGGCAATTTTCGCCTCGAGCATTTGGCCGCTCCAACCCGTTGAGGCGAGAACACCGGTAGAGGTGCCAATCAACGCTTCGGTAGAACGGATCGATACCGAAGCGCTCTATTACTTTGCCGGGACGGGGCAGACTCCTACCCTCGACCAAGCGCGCGCTGCTCTTGCCAGAGGCGAATTCAAAGCCGACTTCCCGTCGACAAGCGGCATCGACGCCTTCACTCCCGAGCTCTGGATCGCAGTGCGGATCAAGGCCTCAGCGGTCAGAGACGCAGCGCCTGTCCGGCGCATTCTCGGTCTTGGGGGGATTTTCGTAGTCCTTCCGCAAGTCATTCTCGTCGCCCCCGACGGGACTGCACAGGAAATTCTCGCCACACGATCCGCGAATGAAGGCGACCTGGTGCCACGGTACCTGACCTATATCCGCACTGCGAGCTTCGACTTGCCGCCTGGCGAAGAACGGCTCGTGCTGATCAACACGACACTGGCTGATCGCCCCACTCTCGGCGTTTTTCGCGAAGGTGAGCTGGGCCGCAATCAGGTCGTCGCAACTCTCATCAAGGCTGGCTTCACCTTCACGCTCCTGATCATCGGCATCGTGCTAGCGGTTATCGCTGTTGTCACAAAGCGGCGGATCGGATTGCTTATCGCGATCGGATACTCGCTGGTGATGATCCAGGTCGATGCGTCACTCTACACGACGACCTATGGCGCCACGCCCCAACAAGGGCGGCAGATCTGGGAAGTGCTCACGCTGGCGGCAACATTCTTTCTTTACTACGCGTTCCTGTTTGCTTTCAAAGAGAGCCTGGGCCTGCATCGAAAACCCCTGATGTCCGGCCTCGCTATTGTCCTGCCGCTGCCGCTTGTCTGGGTCGCGATTGTTTCCGATGTGACGACCGACATTATCTGGGCCTATTACCTCAGCCTGCTGCTATTCAGCTGCGTGATTGCCTTCCGTTTCGATATCGCGCCGCGGCTGCGGTTGATTGCAGGCGCCATCATGGTCGCATGCGCAGTGGGGGCCGTACTGGTCGAGCCCTTTTATCTGGGCCGCTACCTGCCCGATCTGACGATCGAATGGTTGCGCGATGTCTTGCGGTTGCTCGCAGCCATGGGCATTCTCTTCATGGTGCTCGTCGATCTGCGCCGCACACGACGAGAGCGTGACCGAATGACCGAAGAACGGATCGCTGCGCTCCGATCTCAGGCAGATTCCGACCGGAAGCTGCTTGAAGCCGAGCGTGAATATGTGCGCGCCCGTGAAGCCGCAAGCCGGAGAAAACGCCAACTTGCTGCTGCTAGCCACGATATCCGCCAACCGCTGGTGGGTCTGCGTCAGGCGCTTGCCAGCGAGTCTGGCAACATTTCTCTTCCGCTTCAGTCAAGGCTCGGTGAAGCGATCGACTATCTCGAAAAGCTGACTGAGGAGTACAAGGAGCGCTCACCGCAAGGGGGTGACAAATTTGACCAAGAGGCAGAGCCTTACTCACTCAACCTGATCCTGCGCACTGTCGACGACATGTTTCGCGCCGAGGCAGAGGCGGCAGGAATTGCGTTGGAAATCGAACCGACGGCTGCAGTGACTACCGTCCCTGCACTCGCCTTGATCCGGGCAACCAGCAATCTCGTCGCTAATGCATTGCGCCACGCCCAGCCGACTCTGGTGCGCGTCTGGACTGAGGATAGCAATACGCTGAAAATCGTCGTTGAGGACGATGGCCGAGGGATGAGAACGGCTGACATCGAGCGGCTGCAAAGGTCCGGCGAAAAGGGCGAACACTCGAGCGGTGAAGGCTTGGGCTTGGCCATTATCCGCGAACTCGCCGAGCGGCACGATCTGTCGCTTGAACTATTGTCAGCGCCGGGTGAAGGAACGCGAGCCATCATTCAACTGGCGCTAAACAAGCGTCCATAGTTCGATCGATGAAGCCCGGGAATGCTATCCCAATGCGAGATTGTATTCTCCTTGCAGGAAACGCATGGTCTCTGCCCACTCTCATTCCAAGAGGGATTGCCACTCAACCTTGGCCAACCAGCCGGAGCGTGAAATGACGATCACTCACAAAGCTATCGCTATTGAGTGCGTGGGCTGCGGACCTGCATCGACCACCTAAACCCGCCTGTTCCGCTGGCTCACGGTTGGCCCCTCAATGCTGAGACAATTACTGGCGGTTTGTGGCGGAGAGGGTGGGATTCGAACCCACGGTACCCAGAAGGCACAACAGTTTTCGAGACTGCCCCGTTCGACCACTCCGGCACCTCTCCGCAAAGGTCAGTACTTACGGCGTGGCAGGCACGCCGGTCGATCAGGAAGCGCGGCTGCTAGCCCAAGCGCGCCGTGTTGCCAAGCCCTGAAAGTGGCGAAATCAGGGGACGGGACGAAAGGCCCCATTGTGCACTGCACACCGCCCCCTATATTCAGTGTATGGATAGTGCGTCTTTCTTCTCGCCCCAGGCCGGCCGCCAGATCGAAGTTCCCCGCAAGCTGAGCGCCCGCTTCGCTATCGGGGATGTCGTGCGGCACCGACGGTTCGATTTCCGCGGTGTGATCTTCGATATCGATCCGGTCTTCGCCAATAGCGAGGAATGGTACGAATCCATCCCGCAGGAAATCCGGCCTCGCCGGGACCAGCCGTTCTATCATCTCTTCGCCGAGAATGATGAATCGTCCTATGTCGCTTATGTCAGCCAGCAAAACCTGCTGCAGGACGGAGAAAGTGGCCCGGTCGAGCACCCGCAAGTGCCCGAACTGTTTGATGAATTCGATGGCGAACGGTACCGGATGCGCCGGGCTTTGACGCACTGAGGCCTGTCACTGCCGGTGTAGCTCCGGTGGCTCACGAAGCCCCTGTAAGCACTTTCTAACCTCGCCCCGCTATGGCTGTGCCATGGACGCCACATTCCCCTCGCCCCACAATACCGGCCGTGATGGTCTGGATCTCGCACTCCAGCGAGAAATGCAGCGTGGCGAACGCGTTCTGTGGCAGGGCCGACCCATACCGCGGGTTCAGCCTGCCTCCTTCGGCATCTTCCTGTTCGCGATCCCCTGGACAGCCTTTTCGCTGTTCTGGACTGCGATGGCCGGATGGGGTGCGGCAACAGCCATGGAGGGCGAATGGGGATGGATTGGACTGGCCTTCCCGCTTTTCGGTGTGCCTTTCATTGCCGTTGGCCTCGGCATGCTCTCGACGCCGTTCCTTCCCCTTTTCACGGCAAGCAAAACTCAGTTCGCGGTGACCAATCAGCGTTTGATCAAGTTGACCCTGGGTCGCTCGCTATCGTCGGAGACGGTGCCGGCCAACCGCATCGGCCATATCAAGCGCAGCGAGCGCAGTGACGGGAGTGGCAGCCTGACAATCGCCATCCGGGTTGGTGTCGATGGCGACGGAGACCGTTCTACCGAGGTTTTCCATCTGGGCGAAGTCGCCAACGTTCTCGAGGTTGAGCAAACAATCGGGGACGTGGTCGAACGTGACCGCCGCCAGCGCGGCTAGTCCTTGATCTTCCAACCAGACTTCAGCACGCGATAGACCAGGATCGCGAATAGCAGGTTGAACACACCCAGCCCGATGGCTGCGGTGACAACCGGCGCAGCCCCCACGCCAATATCGCTCTCACCCAGAAATCCGTAGCGGAAGCCGGAGATCACATAAAAGAACGGGTTGGCGCGGCTGACCAGCTGGAATACCTCGGCCAGGTTGTCGATCACATAGAAAGTGCCCGAAAGCAGGCTGAGCGGTGCAATCACAAAATTGGTGATGGCCGCATTGTGATCGAACTTCTCCGACCAGATAGAGGTCAGCAGACCCATCAAGGCCAGCATGATCGCGCCCATCAGGCCGAACCAGATGATCGCCCACGGCGCGGCGATGCCCAAGTTCACTCCGGGCCACAGTACCATCGCCAGCGAAACTGCACCGCCAACCATCACAGCGCGCGTCACCGCTGCCGCGATAATGCCGGTCATCAACTCCCCTTCGGACAAAGGCGGCATCAGCAGATCAATTATCGTCCCCTGGATCTTGCCCGACAGGAGCGAGAAACTGGAATTGGCGAACGCGTTTTGCATCATGCCCATCACGATCAGCCCCGGCGCGACGAAGCTGGAGAACGGAACTCCCAGAACTTCACGCCCACCGCGTCCCAGCGCGACCGAGAAGATCACCAGAAACAGCAAGGTTGTGACGGCCGGGGCCCAGATCGTCTGTGTCTGCACCTTGAGAAAGCGCCGGACCTCCTTCATATAGAGGCTCCACAAACCGATCCGGTTGATCCCGGTGATCATCGGTTCTCCGCGCGGTGTGAACCGCGGAGCTTCCCCGGCAGTTGTGTCGACGAATTGGGCGTCTTCAGTGGGCGCTTGATCAGGCATGCGGCGGCGGGTAGGCGCTGCGTTCGCCGCTGGCAAGTTGGATGGTCCGTCCCTATATGACGGATCGACAGAAATTTTGGATGGGCATTCCCGGATATGAGTTGGACTGAAGAACGCACTGCAACGCTCAAGAAGATGTGGGAAGGCGGCTCTACAGCCAGCCAGATCGCAGAGGAGCTGGGCGGTGTTTCGCGCAATGCCGTGATCGGCAAGGCGCACCGGCTGGGCCTGAAATCACGCCCTTCACCGGTTAAAGCGAACGACAAGAAGAAAGCAGCAGCGAAGCCTGCGGCCAAGCCAGCGGCGAAGAAGCCTGTGGCGAAGCCTGCGGCCCGCCCCGCTGCGCCCAAACCGGCTGCACGCCCTGCTGCCGGGCCGAGCAATGCCGGTGGCCAGGTTCCGTCTCAGCCGCTGCCCAATGCCGGGAAGAGCGATCTGCCCAAGATCGTATCGGTCGGGCCGGGTGGCTTCCTGCGCCAGGGCCCAGGTGATCAGCAGGCACCGATCCCCCCTGCCCCGCCGCGCCGCCTGGTACCTGCCAAGCCGAGCCCGGAAATTTCTGACAAGACCAGCCTGCTGGATCTAAGCGACAAAGTATGCCGCTGGCCGATGGGCCATCCTGGCGAACCCGATTTCCATTTCTGCGGCGAGCAGGTGAACCCCGGCTTCCCCTATTGCGTCGAACATTGTGGCCGCGCCTACCAGGCACAGCTGCCCCGTGGTGCGCGCAGGCCCCCACCGCCCCTTCCCTTTGGCGGCCCCCGCGTCCGCTAGGCATCATTCAAGAATTGCGAAGGCCCGCTGGTTCCATCCGGCGGGCCTTTTGCTTAAGCCACAATCGACACCGCGAATCCCCACGGGAGAATCCACATGCCGCTCAGTCTACACGCCGCCTATGTGCCAAGTGCCCTGCAAATGCTTGGCACCGCCAATCACCTGCTCGACAAGACCGAGCAATGGTGCGCGGACGAGGGTTGCGACCATGGCACAATCATTGGCGCACGCCTGATCGAGGACATGCTGCCCTTCTGTTACCAGGTCAAAAGCGTCGCCGAGCATACGGCGGGAGCAATCGAAGCTGTTCGTGAGGGGCTCTATTCGCCCGACCTCAACCCGCCTCCCACAAGCTTTGAGGAATTGCGGGCCAAGCTCGCCAATGCCGTCGAAGTTATGAAGGCCCTCAACGAGGACGAGATGGAGAGCTGGATGGGGCGCGATATGCGGTTCGAATTCAAGGACCGCGGCATGGATTTCACTGTCGAGGATTTCCTGCTCAGCTTCAGCCAGCCGAATTTCTACTTCCACTGCACCGCCGCCTATTCCATCGCACGAATGCTGGGTGTCCCGATCGGCAAGATGGACTATATGGGCGCCGTTCGGATCAAGACCTGAACCAGCGCGACGGACAGTGGTGCGCTGCAACACGCTGATCCCAAAAGGAATGACTTCATGCGTTTGATGACACTCACCCTGCCGCTCGCGGCGGGACTCCTCACCACGCCTGCGCTGGCAGAGCTGCCCGAAAGCACCCGCGCGATGATCGACGCGGCGATTGCCAGTGGCGATGCTGACAAGGTCGCCACCGTGATCGAACTGGCCCGTGAAGTGCATCCGGACGATATCGCCGAAATCGACGTGATCGCTGCCGAATTCGATGCCCGGCAGCTAGCGCTCGCCGCCGAGGAGGCGGCCGCAGAAGAGGAATCCATCCGCAAGGCGGGCCTGTTCGATAACTGGAAAGGTGAAGGCCAGATCGGCGCCTTCCGATCCACCGGCAACAGTTCCAACACGGGCATCACGGCCGGTTTGAAGCTGCAACGGGTCGGCATCGACTGGCGTCACAAATTGCGCGGCTTGATCGATTACCAGCGCAGCAACGGCGTCACCACGCGAGAGCAATTCCTTGCTTCCTACGAACCGAATTATGACATCAGCGGCGATCTCTACGCCTATGCCCTGGCACAATATGAGCGAGACCGCTTCCAAGGCTTCTCTGCGCGTCACTCTGCCTCAGGCGGCCTTGGTTACCGGGTAATCGAAAACGAAAGGATGAACTTCGAGGTCAAGGCTGGCCCTGCCTGGCGCCGTACTGAGAGGGTGAACGGCACGACCGATTCCCGCTTGGCCGGGCTGGCAGCGCTCGATTTTGACTGGAAGATCGCCGACACCATTACGCTGACTCAGGATGCGAGCGCATTCGTGCAGAGCGGTAACAGTACTTTTCTGTCCAACACCGGAATCGAAGCGGGCCTGACCGGGGCCATCAAGGCGCGCATCTCCTACAGCGTGGAGCACGATACAAACCCGCCTGCCGGCGCGATCAAGACCGACACGCTCACACGCTTCACATTGATCTACGGGTTCTAGAGCTTCGCGAACCAGATTGTGTGGCGCGGCCCCTTGTTGTTGGGCCGTGCACGGAAAAAGCGCTCTTCGACCTGGAAGCGCGCATCTCGCAGGCGCTTGTTGAAGGCCGGATCAGCGGCTGCCGACCAGATCGCCAGGACGCCACCCGGTTTGAGAGCATCGCGCGCGCGAGCGAGGCCAGTGCGGGAATAGAGCCGGTTGTTTTCCTCGCGCACGATCCCATCCGGTCCGTTATCAACATCGAGCAGGATCGCATCGAATTTCTCACACGTGCCATCATTGGCATCATCGATCAGCGCCATCACATCGCAGATTTTCAGATCAAGACGTGGATCGTCCAGCGTATCGCCGGTCAGATGCGCCATCGGGCCCTTGGCCCATTCAATGATCTCCGGCACCAATTCGGCCACGACGGCCTGACCGCCCGGCCCCATCCGCGCCAAAGCTGCACGCAGCGTAAAGCCCATGCCATAGCCACCAATCAGCATGCGCGGCTCGCTGCCCTTGAGCCGGTCCATCGTCTGCTCGGCCAGCTGCTCTTCGGAATATTGCATCCGGGTGCTCATCAGCTCGTTGCGCTGGAACACGATCATGAAATCGCGCCCGTGGCTGATCAGCTGGAGCTCTTCCCCGTCCGGTACCTGTGCGGTGTCGATCAATTTGCGTTCTAGCATGGGCGGCTCCTAGTCTGTGTGGCGCACAAAAGGAAAGGGCCGCGAAACGATCGCGGCCCTCTCTTGTCGGTTCGGCGGAAGGGTTAGTCCTTCAGGAAGTCGGGAACGTGGCCTTCTCCGCCACCGTTTCCGCCCTTGTCGCCACCGCCGTCACGGCGCGGACCACGATCACCACCGCGACCACGGCCACCGCCGCCGCCACGCGGGCGACGATCACCGCCACCACGGCCGCCCTTGTCACCACGCGGTTCGCGCGGCGGGCGGGTGTCTTCCAGCTCTTCGCCGGTTTCCTGGTCAACAACGCGCATCGACAGGCGGACCTTGCCGCGCTGGTCGATTTCGAGGACCTTGACTTTAACTTCCTGCCCTTCGGACACAACGTCGGTCACCTTCTCGACCCGCTCGTTCTTCATTTCGGAGACGTGGACGAGACCGTCCTTGCCACCCATGAAGTTCACGAATGCACCGAAATCTACGATGTTGACGACCTTGCCGTTGTAGATCTTGCCGACTTCGGCCTCTTCCACAATGCCTTCGATCCATGCCCGTGCCGCTGCAATTTCATCAGCGTTCGAGGACGAGATCTTGATCGTGCCTTCATCATCAATGTCGACCTTGGCGCCGGTTTCCGAGACGATTTCACGGATGACCTTGCCGCCAGTGCCGATGATGTCACGGATCTTCGACTTGTCGATCTGCATCGTTTCGATACGCGGAGCATGCTTGGAAACTTCGCCGCGCGAAGAGCCCAGAGCATCGGTCATCTTGCCCAGGATGTGCGCACGGCCAGCTTTCGCCTGCTCCAGCGCCTGGGTCATGATTTCCTGTGTGATGCCAGCCACCTTGATGTCCATCTGCAGCGAGGTGATCCCTGCTTCGGAACCGGCCACCTTGAAGTCCATGTCGCCCAGGTGATCTTCGTCACCCAGAATGTCTGACAGGACGGTGAAATCATCACCTTCCAGGATCAGGCCCATGGCAATACCCGACACAGGACGCTTGAGCGGAACGCCGGCATCCATCATCGAGAGACTGCCACCGCAGACCGTCGCCATCGAGCTCGAGCCGTTGGACTCCGTGATGTCGGACAGGACGCGGATGGTGTACGGGAATTCTTCCGTATCGGGCAGAACCGGACGAAGGGCACGGAAGGCGAGCTTGCCGTGACCGGTTTCGCGGCGGCTGGTGAACCCGAAACGGCCCACTTCGCCAACCGAATAGGGCGGGAAGTTGTAGTGCAGCATGAAGTTGCTGTAGCTAAGCCCTTCCAGACCATCGATCATCTGCTCGGCATCCTTGGTGCCCAGCGTGGTGGTGCAGATCGCCTGCGTTTCACCGCGGGTGAACAGCGCCGAACCATGGGTCCGTGGAAGCAGGCCGACCATCGCTTCGATCGGACGTACTTCGTCCGTCTTACGACCGTCGATGCGCTGGCCATCCTTGAGAATGGCCTTGCGCACGATGTCGCTTTCCAGCTTCTTCACGAGCTTGAGGATGCCCATATACTGGCCCGGATCGCTTTCAGCGAGATCGGCGTAGTGATCGCGCGCCTTGGTACGAGCGGCATTCACCGCATCCTGACGGGCCGACTTGTCGGTGATCTTGTAGGCAGCAGCCAGATCGTCGCCGATGACGCCGCGCAGCTCTTCCAGAGCAGCGGTCTTGTCTTCGACCGGATCGAGTTCCCACGGATCCTTGGCAGCCTGTTCGGCGAGATCAATGATCGCACCGATGACCTTGCGGCTTTCCTCGTGTGCGAACATCACTGCGCCGAGCATCTGCTCTTCGGTCAGTTCCTTGGCTTCGGATTCAACCATCATCACCGCGTCTTGCGTAGCGGCGACAACAAGATCGAGATTGCCGTCTTCGCCCAGCGCGTCTGTGACGGTCGGGTTGAGGACATATTCGCCATCATTGTTGAAGCCGACGCGCGCAGCGCCAATCGGACCCATGAACGGCAGACCCGAAATGGTCAGCGCAGCCGAGGCTGCGATCATCGCGACGATATCTGGCTCGGTCTCACCATCATAGGAAAGAACCTGGCAGATCACGTTGATTTCGTTGTAGAAACCTTCCGGGAACAGCGGACGACACGGACGGTCGATCAGACGCGAGGTGAGCGTTTCCTTCTCCGTAGCGCGGCCTTCGCGCTTGAAGAAGCCGCCCGGGATACGGCCCGCAGCGGAGAATTTTTCCTGATAGTGAACGGTCAGCGGGAAGAAATCCTGGCCTTCCTTGACGCTCTTGGCGGCGGTCACGGCGCACAGCACCACGGTTTCGCCATAGGTGGCCAGCACGGCGCCGTCTGCCTGACGGGCGATCTGACCGGTTTCGAGGGTGAGGGTTTTCCCGCCCCACTCCAACGATACGGTTTTCTTGTCGAACATGTATTTTCCTTATGAACCCGTGCGCCACATTGCGTCACGGGGCCTCTGTGTTCCGGGAAATCCGCCCCGGTGCGGTGTAGGGCTTTCGTCTGCCCCTTGGGCTGGCAACCGGATGTTGCCCAGCTCCATATGCGAAAAGGCGGCCCACAATGGAGCCGCCTCTCGAAACTCTTACTTACGAAGACCCAGCTTCGCGATCAGGGCATTGTAGCGCTCTACGTCTTTCTTCTTGAGATAGGCGAGCAGGCTACGGCGTTTGTTGACCATGGTCAGCAGGCCGCGACGCGAGTGGTTGTCTTTGTGGTTGCCTTTGAAGTGATCCGTCAGGTTGCGGATACGCTGGGTCAGAATGGCGACCTGGACTTCAGGGCTGCCCGTGTCGTTTTCTTCGCGGGCGTGTTCTTTGATAACTTCTTGCTTTTGTTCAGCACTAATCGACATGTGTGTCTCTCTTACTCAGCGACATCGGGTAGGTTGAACCCCCGCACGACCTTGGCCGTGCCACCGGTGATTTCCATAAGCGCAACCGGCGTAGCGGCCAGCTTCGCGAAATAGAGCCCATCGGTTTGGGGCAGTCCGGAAATGACCCGGCCCTGTCGGACCGCCTGCGCGCTTTCCAGATCGAGTTTTAGAGCCGGGATGTCGTCCAGCCCCGCCTCGAGCGGCAGGAGGAGGTCTTGAAGGCCAGCGCCCTTACCGATTTCGTTGAGTTTGTCTAGCGAAATCGCCTGATTTTCAGCGAACGGGCCGGCCTTTGTGCGCCTGAGATAGGTAACATGGCCAAGCGTTCCAAGAGCCCGCGCAATATCGCGTGCCAGCGAACGGATATAGGTCCCTTTCGAGACATGTGCGGTCAGCGTCACAGCGTCCGCCAGCTCAAGCGGAGCAGACGGGTCGTAGGGGTCCGGTCGCCCCGCTGTTGTGGCAAAGGCGGAATCGAGCTCCGCATCCTGACGATCGCCCGCAAATGTGAGCGCATGGATGGTGACCGCCCGGGTCTTCAGTTCGACCTCTTCCCCGGCCCGCGCCAGGTCATAGGCACGCTTGCCGTCGACCTTGAGCGCGGAATATTTCGGTGGCACCTGTTCAATGTCCCCGGTGAAATGTTCCAACACCGCTGCAATGGCCGCCATCGGCGGGCGGCGGTCTGTCTGCTCCACCACCTGCCCTTCACTGTCGAGCGTGTCGGTCTCTGCCCCGAACTGGATCGTGAATTCATAGATCTTGCTAGCATCGAGCATGCGACCAGCCAGCTTGGTCGCTTCGCCCAGCGCTATCGGCAATACGCCCTCTGCCAGCGGGTCGAGCGTGCCGCCATGGCCAACCTTGGTCTTGGCATATCCACCTTCGCGCAAGTTGCGTTTCACGGCCCCGACCGCCTGGGTCGAGCTGAGCTCGCGCGGTTTATCGAGGATCAGCCAACCATGGGGTGACGGCTTGCTCAAGTTGGTCCCCCGGCCGGTTCCGCTTCACCGCGCCCAATCGCAAGCTCTGCAGCTTGCCCAAAGACCAGCCGGTTCGCCGCCAGGGCTACGCCCACTGCAAGGAACAGCGTTGCGGCCATACCGTGAATGTAGTGCGCTGGCTGCCAATACATACTCCAGAAGGCATAGAATGCGACACCGAGGACCACCCCGATCATTGCGGCCCCTGCCTTCACATTGCGGAAGCACAGGCCGACAATAAACGCCGACAGGATCGGCATGGAAAGCAGGCCATAGAGTTGCTGGACCGTGTTAATCAGGCTTTCCTGTTGCGCAAAAAACGGCACCAGCGCCAGCGCGAGGACGCTCATGATAACAGAGACGATCGCGCCCAGTTTCCTTACGCTCCTGGTCTCTTTTCCGTAGGCCTCGTGAATGTCGCACACATACAGCGCGGCGCTGGCATTGAGGATCGAGTTGAAGCTCGTCAGAATCGCCGCGACGATGGCTGCGGCGAAAACACCCGAGAGCCACACCGGCATGACCTCGGCAACGATCATGCCATAGGCACCATCCGAAGGCACATCGCCAAATAGTTTGTAGCTCACGATCCCGGGAACCACGACAATCAGCGGCACGATCAGCAAACGGATACCAGCCGCCGCAAGCACGCCCTTTTGCGCCTCCCGGATGCTGGGAGATGCCATCGCGCGCTGGGTGATGGTCTGGTTGGTGGACCAGTAAAATGTCTGGATGAATATCATGCCGGTCAGCAGCGTGTGCCAGGGAATATCGCTGTCATCGTCGCCGATCAGGGTCAGCCGGTCAGCAGGAATACCGCTAAGGTCGAAATCGACCGCAGCCAGCGCGAGATAGGCAACCAGGACGGCCAGGCCCAATACCAGCACGCCCGAATAGGTGTCCGACACAGCCACGGCGCGCAGACCCCCGAACACCGCATAGGCTGCACCGATGGTCGCCAGGATGATCGAGGACATCATCAGGTTTTCGAGCCCACCGTCGAGCCCCAGCATGGAAAGGAAAAACCGCGACCCGCCATAGAGAATTGCAGGCAGGAAAATGAACAGGTTGCCGGCAAGGAAGAGGACCGAGATCAAGGCGCGGATGTTTCGGTCACCAAACTTCTTCTGCAGCAATTCGGTCGTCGTAGTGCAGTTGTTGCGATAATAGACCGGCAGGAACACGAAGGCGAGGATGAACAGTCCGGCAACAGCGGCAAATTCCCACCACGCGACGAGCAGCATCTGGTTGCCATTCATGCTGACGAGCTGGTCGGTCGACAGGTTGGTCAGCGTGATGGACCCGGCCACGAAATACCAGCTGAGCGAGCCCCCGGCGAGGAAGTAGTCACGCTCCTGCCCTTTGGCATCGGTGGCCCCGCTGGAGCGCGTGCCACGCACATGGAGATAGGTCGCCAAGGCTATCAGGGCGGAAATGGCTAGAAATACGCCCACCTGGACCGGATCATTCATTGTCTGGAGCACCCCTCGTCAACGCAGGCTCGTCGATACAGGCCGCCGATTGCTCCGACGTCCCACGCGCACCCCTGTGGCATTTGCGCGTGGCAACGACAACACCGCTCGCGATGACTCTCCTATGTGGGCCGGTCCGGAGATGGCCGAGCTTGCCAGTCCCAACAGTTTTGCGGACTTTCTGTCTTGGGACAGGCGGGCTGCTGCGCTACCCGTCATCCATGGACCGCCAAACCACACCAGGCACGCCCACGACCGCGCCCGACAAATATGTCCACCTGGAATGTACTGGCACCATGCTGATCCTGGATGCCGAGCCTGGGCAACGTCCCGCTGTGGTCTATTGCGGGCCGAGCATCGTAGGCGCGGATCCCGCCGAACTCGCTCTGTTGGCTACGCGCCAATGGGCGCACGGCAATGCACTTGCGCCCATCACAGCAACACTGATGCAAGAGCTCGGTACTGGCATCGGGGGTTCGCCGGGATTGATCGTGCATCGCGACGGCCAAGACTGGGCGGTCGATCTCCGGGTCGAACGCATCACGAGAGATACCGACTGTAGCGTCACCGTCCATTGCACAGACAAGCACAGCGCGATCAGCGTGAATAACATCATAGCGCTTGATCCCGCATCGGGCGTGGTCAGGGCGAAAGCAGTGGTCACCAATGATGGCGGAGAAGACCTGGCTGTCGATTGGTGCTGTGCCCTCGCCCTCCCGCTAGACCAGAAGCTGCAGCGCATCACCGGCTTCACCGGTCGCTGGTCCGGCGAGTTCACGCGCGAAGAGGTTGAGATATTTCGCGGAAGCTATCTGCGCGAGAACAAGGCTGGCCGCACCAGCCACGACAATTTTCCCGGGATCACCCTGACAACGACTGCAACTAATGAAAATTCGGGCCTGGCCGCCGCATTTCATCTGGGGTGGAGCGGCAACAACCGGATCCGGATAGACCGTCAGTCGGATGGCCGCAATTTCCTGCAGACGGGCGAGCTGCTCTTTCCCGGCGAGGTCATCCTGTCCGCTGGAGAGAGCTACACCACGCCCGAAATGTTCGCGGGTTTCAGCCGGCAAGGCCTGTCCGATGTCTCGCGCAAGTTGCACGCCGCCCTGACCCATTCCGTCTTGCCCCAAAGGGCTTTGGCGAGGCCCCGACCGGTCCACTACAACACGTGGGAAGCGGTCTATTTCGGACTATCCGAAGAACGGTTGATCACGCTCGCAGAGGATGCCGCCAAGGTTGGTGCCGAGCGCTTCATCCTCGATGATGGCTGGTTCGGCAGTCGCCGTCATGATCGCGCGGGACTGGGCGACTGGTGGGTTTCCGAAGATGTCTTTCCCAACGGGCTGGGGCCACTGGTGGAACGGGTCAAGGCGCTGGGAATGGAGTTCGGCATCTGGTTCGAGCCGGAAATGGTCAATCCTGATTCCGACCTGTACCGCGCACATCCCGAATGGGTGTTGCAGGCCGAGAATGTCGAGCAGATCCCCTTCCGCAGTCAATTGACACTGGATCTGAGCCGAACCGATGTGTTCGAGTATCTCTTCAGCATGATTTCCGGCATCGTTTCCGCTCACGGCGTGTCGTACATCAAGTGGGACATGAACCGTGAAACCCCACATCCCGGCAGCGGAGGCAGGCCAGCCATGCACAGGCAGACCCATGCCGTATATCGGCTGATAGATGCATTGCGCGACAAGCATCCGGATCTGGAAATCGAGAGCTGTTCTTCTGGTGGTGGGCGCGCGGATTTCGGTATCTTGCAGCGGGCGGACCGGATCTGGGCGTCCGACAACAATGATCCACGTGACCGGCAGGGGATCGAGCGCGGGGCGAGCGTATTCTTTCCGCTGCGGGTGATCGGCAGCCATGTCGGCCCGAAACATTGCCACACGACCAGACGGACCTATTCGATGGAGTTCCGCGCAGGCACCGCGATCTTCGGCCATATGGGTCTGGAGCTTGACCTGCGAGACGAAACAGAACGCGATCTTGCAACGCTGGCCGCGGCTATCAAGCTCTACAAGCAGCATCGCGACCTGCTGCATGGCGGAGAATTCCAACGGGGCGATACCGCCCCCTATCTCAATCTCATCGGCGTAGTTGCGAAGGATCGCGAGGAAGCGCTTTTCTCGTGCGCGCAGACTGACGCGCATTCGACTGTCCTGCCCGAGAGAATATATTTCACCGGTCTCGACGCAGGCCGCAAATATCGCGTCAGGCTGGTCTGGCCGCTTGCCAATCCCTCTGTCACCGCGCCATCGATCATTGATCATGCCGATTTGCTAGGTAAGGGAAGCGTCTTCGGCGGAGCGAGTTTGATGGACTACGGAATGCAGGTCCCCCTCCTCTATCCCGATACGTGTCTGATTTATCATCTGGAAGCCGAGCATTGAGCACCCCCGAGAGTTACGATCTGCTGGTGATCGGTGGCGGCATCAATGGTGCCGGGATTGCCCGCGATGCTGCTGGACGCGGGATGAAGGTGCTGCTGGTAGAGAAAGACGATCTGGCCGGCCACACGTCCTCCGCCAGTACCAAGCTGGTGCATGGCGGATTGCGGTATCTGGAGCATTATGAATTCCGGCTGGTGCGCGAGAGCCTAATCGAGCGCGAGCGCCTGCTTGCGCTGGCGCCGCATATCATCTGGCCACTGCGCTTTGTTCTGCCGCATGACTCAGGCTTGCGCCCTGCCTGGATGTTGCGCCTGGGGCTGTTCCTGTATGACCATCTCGGCGGGCGCAAACTGCTGCCCCCGACCCGCACGATCGACCTGCGCCAGCCCCCGCACGGACAATTCCTGCAAGATCGTTTGGTCAAGGGGTTCGAGTATTCGGATTGCTGGGTCGAAGATTCGCGATTGGTCGTCCTGAATGCGATGGATGCCAAAGAGCACGGAGCCGACATTGCCGTGCAGACCGAGTGTACCGGCCTGGAACGAGACGGGCAGCAGTGGAGCGCGACGCTCAAAGGGACTGACGAGCCCGAGTTCTCAATCACTGCCAAAGCGGTCGTCAATGCAGCAGGGCCTTGGGTCGACAGCGTATTGAACACCGCCAATCCCGGTCGCAATCATGCCAATCTGCGGCTGGTCAAGGGCAGCCACCTGATCGTGCCACGGCTGTATCCGGAAGATCATTGCTACATCTTCCAGAACCGCGATGACCGGATCGTATTCGCGATTCCCTACGAACGGGACTTTACGCTGCTCGGCACCACCGATGAAAGCTTCGAGGGTGATCCGAACCACATCGAGATCTCTGATCAAGAAGCGCGATATATCTGCGACGCGATCAACGAGTATTTACAGGTACCGGTCAACCCGTCCGACGCGGTGTCGACCTATTCCGGCGTGCGCCCGCTCTATGACGACAAGGCGAGCAGCAACTCCACCATTACGCGTGACTATGTGTTTGAGGTGGATGCCCCCGATGGAGCGGCGCCGATCCTGTCTATCTTTGGCGGCAAGATCACGACTTACCGTAAGCTAGCGGAACATGCGCTGGAGCGGCTGGCCGATCATGTCACCATCAACGACACGCGCTGGACTGCAGACAGTCCGCTTCCGGGCGGTGATATCGATGTGACAGCATTCGATGCTTTCGTGGCCGAATGCGCGGAGCGGTATCCCTGGTTCCCTACAAGGGGCCTTGGGCGCCTTTGCCGAGCCTATGGGACCCGGATCGAGCAGGTGCTGGGCGAAGCTGGTTCGATCGACGATCTCGGCACGCATTTCGGCGGTGACCTCTACGAGGCAGAGGTGACCTATCTGGTCGACCACGAATTCGCCCGTACCGCGGAGGATGTTCTGTGGCGCCGCAGCAAGTTGGGGCTTCATTTGGGCGACATCGCGAAAGCTGCGCTGAGCAAATGGTTCGATCTTCGCCAGGCACGAGAAGTATGAGCGAGCCGCTGGACGCGCTGCACCAGCTGGGGCCGGACGCCTCCGGCCGCCCTGTCCATTGCCGCACCTTTCGTAAAGCCGACGGGCGGATGCTTCGGCTCTATGGCCACACACCGCACACACTCGCGCCCGGACAGCAAGAGACGGACGATATCGCCCTTGGCGGCGAACTGCGGCATCATCCGCTCCGTGATGAGTGGAATATCTACGCCGCACACCGTCAGAACCGCACCTTCAAACCGGCGGCCAGCGACGATCCACTGGCGCCCACCCTACCCAGCGGTCCGCCAACCGAGATCCCGTTCACCGATTTTGAACTCGCGGTCTTCGACAACAAGTTTTCGGGGCTACACAGCTGCGCACCAGACCCTGCGGCGCTGGATGGCGTCGCAAGCGCGCGCGCGCTGGGAGCCTGCGAAGTTGTCGTCTACGCCCCGCAGGCAGAAGGCAATTTATGCAGCATCGGGCAAGATCGCCGAGAAATTCTGCTTGCGGCATGGGAAGACCGCTATCGCGCCCTGCACGAGGCAGGCTGCGCCTATGTGCTGCCCTTCGAAAATCGCGGAGATGAAGTCGGCGTAACCCTGCCCCATCCGCACGGCCAGATTTACGGCTTTTCCAAGATTCCTCACATCCAGCAACAAGCCATTGATGCCTTCGCCAATGGTTATGACCTGGCGGCCGAGATTGCGCGGGCAATGCCCGACTATGGTCTGGCGGAAGAACACGGCATCGCAGCCTTCTGCCCGCGCTTCAGCCGGTTCCCCTACGAGGTGTGGATCGCACCCAAAACCGCCCGACAGGGCCTGCAAGATATGACCGATAGGGAAAAGCGTGGGTTTGCCAGCCTGCTGGGTGAGATCACCCGACGCTACGATGCGTTCTTCGGCAGGCCTTCCGCCACCATGCTGGCCCTCCATGCCGCGCCGCGTGGCGGATCACACGGATATCATCTGACAGCCCAGTTCTACCCGCTGTTGCGGGCCGCTGACCGGGTCAAATATCTTGCATCGGTTGAACAACATACCGGCGTGATGACCGTCGACGTAATGCCCGAAGCCGCTGTCGTCGCCTTGCGGGCTGTTTGAGATGGAGAGCTTTCATGCGCGCGTTCCCGGCAGGGTAAACCTGATTGGGGAGCACACCGATTACAATGGCGGCATGGTATTGCCGGCGGCACTATCGGTCGCTCTCGATGTCACCCTGACCCCCCGTTCAGATCGCCGGATCAGTGTGTCGGCGCGCGGCTACAGAGGTTCAGCAGAGCGTTCATTGGATGAGGATGCACTCGATCATTGGTCCGACCCTGCCGTCGGAGCGTTGCGGGAAGCGGCTTCGTTGGGCCTGTTGGAAGGCGGCGCAAGCCTTTCGATCCAATCGACCATCCCGGCGGGAGCTGGCCTCTCCTCCTCGGCGGCCTTGATTGTAGCCGTGCTGAAGGCGGCGAGATACAGCGCCGGATCGTCCATTAGTGATCTCGATCTGGCTGTCGCGGCGCGGCGGGTCGAGAATGACTATATCGGGGTCCCCTGCGGCATCATGGACCAGGTCGCTGTGGCGGTCACACAGCCCGGAGAAGCGATCGCCCTAGATACGCAGACGCTTGATTATCGTACCGTCGCCCTCCCGCCCGACCACGCAATGGCGGTCATCCACTCCGGCCATTCGCGCAAACTGACCGACGGGCGTTACAAGACCCGCAAGGAGGAATGCGACGCTGCGCGCATTGCATTTGGCGAGGAGTCCCTCTGCCTGCTCGAACCGGACGACATTCGGGATCGACCGGGTATCGATGACACGATCCGCAAGCGTGCCCTGCATTGTGCAACGGAGCATCGCCGGGTGCTGGCAGCCGTCGATGCCCTGGCGAAGGGCGATACCACAGCGTTCGGGGCCCTGATGAACGACAGTCACGCCTCTATGCGGGACGATTTCGAGATGTCGATACCGGCCATCGATGCGCTGGTGGCCGATGCTGTCAGCCTTGGTGCCACCGGTGCGCGGCTGACGGGCGGCGGGTTCGGCGGCTGCATCGTCGCCTGCGTACCCGGCGGAATGCGCGAAAAATGGCAGTCCGACCTGCTAGCGCGCCATCCCGCAGCCAGATATGTCGATCACATCGTGGCCGGTTAGCCCGCCACAGCCTGCGCCAGACCGATAAACCGGTCCATCGCCCATTCCACCGGCGGCCCGACAGTATTCTCGATCACGCCCAATTGTGGTGCAAACCATGTGAGCGCGATCAAGCCGAAGAAGAGCGCCATGCCGATGGGTCGCAATTTTTCGTAATACTCGGCCATGCTGGGCGGCAGCAGGCCTTCAAGAATATGCGATCCATCAAATGGCGGGATCGGCAGCAAGTTGAAAAAGGCGAGGAAGACATTGATCAGAATGAAATAGAACAGGCCCTGCGCAAGCAGGGTTGGCTCCCCTGATCCCAAAGCCTGCAAACTCCCGGCATTCGCTGCAACACCCAGCACAAGCGCGCTGGCGAAAGCCAGGATCAGGTTCATACCCGGCCCAGCCGCCGCGACGGCCATCATGCCGAAGCGTGGATTGTCCAGTCTCTGCTTTGTCACCGGAACGGGCTTCGCCCAACCGAATACGGGGCCGCCGACTGCCAGCAGGAAACCGGGCACCAGCAAGGTTCCGACGGGATCGACATGGCGGATCGGGTTGAAGCTCAGACGCCGCTGCTCCTTGGCTGTCGGATCGCCCAGCGCCAAGGCCGTCCAGCCATGCGCGACTTCATGGAAAACGATGGCGATGATAAGACCGGGAATGATGATCGCGGCGAGGAGGAGGGTTTCCGACATGCGGGATAGATAGGCCGTCCGGCCCCTTCCCGCTAGCGTTTCATCCCGCCAGCGCTTCGCTGAAATGCTTGCGGCACAGCGCCACGTAACGGTCATTGCCGCCAATCTCGGTCTGCTCGCCCTGCTTTACGGCCTTGCCGCTGGCATCCACGCGCAGGTTCATCGTCGACTTGCGGCCGCAATGGCAGATGGCCTTAAGCTCGATCAGCGCATCGGCAATGCCCAGCAGAGCCGCTGATCCCGGAAACAGCTCGCCCTGAAAATCGGTCCGCAATCCGTAACACAGCACCGGAATGCCGGCCTCGTCCGCCAGCCGCGCGCATTGCCAGACCTGTTCGCCCGTCAGGAACTGCGCTTCATCCACCAGCATACAACCGACCGGCTCCACCCGGTGCGCGGCCGTCACCTGTTCCCACAGATCGGTGTCCTTGGTGAAGCGATGCCCGTCCGCCTCCAGCCCGATCCGGCTGGCGATCGGCTTACCCTCGGACCGGTCATCAAGCTGGGCGGTCCACAGCATGGTATTCATACCGCGTTCGCGATAATTGAAATCAGCCTGCAGCAAGGTTGTCGATTTCCCGGCATTCATGCTGGCATAGTAGAAATAGAGCTTGGCCATGGCTGTGCAGGCTATCGTGCAAAGTCTGCGGAAACCACCCATTCACCGGGGCGACAGGGGCTGCTGGCAATGGTAGTCCACAACAAAGCAAACAACGGGGTGAGTTGAGACATGGCTGATGGTGCCACTGCCAACGGGCAGAGCGGAATTCTGGGCTGGATCGAACGCAGCGGTAACAAGCTGCCAGATCCGGTGTTTCTGTTCTTCTGGTTGATCGGAATATTGGTAGTGATTTCGATCATCGCCAGCATGATGGACCTATCTGCCGCGCATCCGACGGACATTGATCCAGAAACTGGCGCCGCCCGGATTATCACCGCCGCCAGCCTGTTCAGCGCGGAGAATATCCAACGGCTTTGGGTCGAAATGCCCAAGACATTCACCCACTTCCATCCGCTCGGCTATGTGCTGGTGGTGATGCTGGGCGCTGGTGTTGCAGAGCGTGCCGGCCTGTTCGGCACCGCCATGCGCGCCGGTGTGCGCAATGCGCCCAAGATCATCCTGACCCCGATTGTCGTTTTGGTCGGGATGCTGGGCAATCTCGCTGCCGATGCGGCCTATGTCGTGCTGATCCCGCTGGCCGGGATCCTGTTCCATGCCGCCGGGCGGCATCCGGTTGCCGGGATCGCCGCCGCTTTTGCCGGCGTTTCGGGCGGTTTCTCCGCCAATCTCGTCCCGGGCCAGCTCGACGCCTTGCTGTTCGGCATTACCGAGGCAGCGGTTGAAACCGTGTTCGGAGATTTCACTGCCAATATCGCGGGCAACTGGTTCTTCATCGCCGCGATGACTTTCGTTTTTCTGCCCGTGATCTGGTACGTCACCGACCGGATCATCGAGCCGCGCCTGGGCGTCTGGGATGCCACCCGGGCCGGACGCGCCATCGATGAAGAACAAGGCGACACCGCCCTTACCGATGGGGAGCGCAGCGGCCTGCGCCGCGCCGGACTGGCGATCCTGTTTGTTGTCGCGCTGTGGCTGTTTTTCCTGTTCGGCCCCGGCACGCCGCTGATCGACGAAAGCGCCAATCCAGAAGCTCAGCTGAACCCGTTCTACCAGAGCCTGGTCGGCGGCTTCTTCCTGCTCTTCCTGCTGGCAGCCTGGGCCTATGGCAGCGGCGCGGGCACGATTTCCAATCACCGGGATCTGGTCAAGATGATGTCCGGGTCGATGGAGGACATGGCCTATTACCTCGTCCTCGCCTTCGCTGCTGCGCATTTCGTGGCGATGTTCACCTGGTCAAATCTCGGCCTGATCCTCGCGGTCAACGGTGCCGATTTCCTCGGCTCCACCGGCTTGCCCGCATGGGCCCTGCTGGCCGCCATCATCGTGGTATCGGCGCTGCTCAACATCTTCGTCGGCTCGGCAAGTGCCAAATGGGCCCTGCTCAGCCCGGTGCTGGTGCCAATGCTGATGCTGCTGGGCATCTCGCCGGAAATGGCAACCGCAGCCTATCGTGTGGGTGATGGCGCGACCAACATCATTACTCCGTTGATGGTCTACTTCCCGCTGATCCTGATTTTCTGCCAGCGCTGGGACAAGGATTTCGGCCTCGGCAGCCTCGCGGCAACCATGCTGCCCTATTCGATCGGGTTGCTGATCGCGGGTCTTGCGATGACGATAGGTTGGGTCGTGCTAGATCTGCCGCTGGGCCCGGGCGCAAGCGTGTTCATGGAAGTGCCGACCACCGCGCCGGTGGCTGCTACGCCCTAATCAGCTGCCAAGGGCATTCAGCCGCTGAAGGCAGCCAGCGCGGCGCGCGCAATGCCCTCACCCCTCTCCTGGACGAAGTGCCCGCCATCGGGAACTTCAACAGGATCGGGGCAGCCACGGATCATGCCCTGCAGCGCCTTCATCGCCGGGGGACCGAGCACGGGATCTTGCATGCCAACGGCCATGAAACTCTGACCGGTCCATTCTTCGGACCAGAATTGGCGTGCGCGAATGCCTTCGGCAACGCCCTCCATCGACGGATCGACCGGAACCAATTCAGGAAAGCGCCTTACGCCTGATTTGAAGCTCGAATCGGGATAGGGCGCGCCATAGGCGGCCGCTTCCGAATCGGTCAGGTCAGGCGTTCCGCGCTTGAACAGGTTGGCGATATCCATGTCCGGCTGGCTGCGGTTGAAGGCTTTCCAGGCATCAAAGCCAGGGCCAGGCGATTCACCAATCGGGATGGCGGTGTTCATGACAATCAAACGTTCGAACCGGTTCGCCATGTCCGGCACGATCCCCAGCCCCAGAATGCCGCCCCAATCCTGGCACACCAGCGTGATATTGCGCAGGTCCAAGGCTTCGATAAAGGCCATAAGCATCCCGCGATGGAAGCCGTAGGTATAGGTCGCCTCGTCGGTCGGCTTGTCCGATTTGCCAAAGCCGAGCAGGTCAGGCGCAACCGCACGCCCACCTGCTGCTGTGAAGACCGGGATCATCTTGCGATAGAGGAACGACCAGCTTGGCTGCCCGTGCAGGCACAGGAATGTCTTGCCCGCCTCCGGCCCGCTTGCCGCACCAGGCTCGTCAACATAGTGAACGCGCAAACCCTCATAGCCATCCAGAGTGTCGATATAATGTGGTGCAAAGGGATAGTCGGGAACGTCGGCAAAGGCCTGGTCGGGGGTTCTCAGGGCTTCGCTCATCTCGATTCTCCTTGCCTGGTGTCAGATGCCCAAGGAGCCTGCCGAGCTACGCAGAGTCAATCGCTTTCGTCAGCGCCAAGATCACGCGACACCTTGGGATCGTTCAATAGCCGCTCGATCCGGTCAGCCTCCTCGAAGCTTTCGTCGGCACGGAACTTCAGCTTGGGCGCGAATTTGAGGCCCAGCCGTTTGGCAACTTCGCGCTGAAGGTACGCCGTATTCCGCCGCAGCGCGGTGACGATCTCGTCCTCGCCCTTGCCCAGCAATGGCTTCACATAGACGGTCGCATTGCGCAGATCGGGCGACATGCGCACTTCGGTAACGCTGATATTGGCCGCCGAGACGATGTCATCATGCACCTCCTGCCGGGCCAGCAATTCCGACAGGATATGGCGCACCCGCTCGCCCACTTTCAACACGCGGACCGATTGTTGTTCGGAGGTAAAGGGATCTTTGCGCGCCATCGATTTCTTTCTCTACGTGTCTTTCTGCTCAGCCATCTTCGACAGGATGTTCTTCAGCGAGTTCATATTGCGCGCCGTCCCCTTGCACCCAAGCCGGCGTTCCAGCAGCTTGTTCGACAGGTCCGATATGCCGACCCCGTAGACATAGTCGAGAAACAGCACCCGGTCACCCAGAGCAAGCCGCTCGCTGCCTTTGGAACGATGCTCTTCGATCAACGCATCGACAGCTTCCTGCTTTGGCTGTTGGCTCAGGAAGATGGAATGGACCATCTTGTCCGAACCATGCTCCGGCCCGGTCCCGTGAAAGGGGTTGGTTTCAATCGCCGCGCGAACTTCTTTCTCGGTGCGGACCATGGCGCAGGATTTGAAGCCGAAGGCCTGTTCGACAACACTTTCGAGCTGGATTTCGAGCATGGCTGGATCGCGATCATCGCTCAGGATCACGTTCCCGCTGGCCGCAACTGTGGCGACGTCGCAGAATCCTGCATCGCTCAATGCCGCATTGAGATCGACCATCTTGATCCGGTTGCCGCCGATATTGATGCTGCCAAGCAGAGCAAGCAAACGCGCCATCAGCCGGGCATACCCGTTTCCGAAGCAGTCGGACGTGCGGTGGGGATTGCCGTCGACGTGGCGCGGGCCAGTACAGTGCCATCTTCTGCCAGCAATTCGCCCTCGAGGAAGATGACCCGCTTGCCCGATTTGACCACGCGGCCCTTGCCGATAATCGGCCCCTCCGGAATGAGCTTGAGAAGCGACATCGACAGTTCGAGATTGAGCGGAGCCTGCGCGCCATTGGTCGCCGCGACATAGGCATAGCCCATCACATCGTCGAGATATCCGGCCACAAGGCCGCCCTGCACGCCGCCGCGCCAGGTCGTCATCGCCTTCTTGACCACAAACCGCATGGTCGCTTCGCTGGTGGCGGAATCGAAGGACACAAATTCAGAGCCAAGCAAGTCGGTATGGGGGGACTGCTGGTCTGTATCGTCGCCGGGCATGGTCATGCTTCCGCCCCCGGCACCGGCGTCGGCAATGCGGTCGAACGGGCACGCGCAAGGACATTGCCGTCCTTGTCGTACAGTTCGCCCTCCAGGAACGCGACCCTCCGGCCATGGCGCACAACGCGCCCCTTGGCGGTGATCGTTTCCAGCGGCACCATGCGCAAGAAGCTGAGATTCATATCGAGATTAAGCGGCAAGCGCTGGTCATCGGTGACAGCCAGCAATGCGCCGCCCATCACCTCGTCAAGGAACCCGGCAATCAGTCCGCCCTGCACGGCGCCTCGCGGAGACGCGAACTCCGGCGGCGGCGTGTAGCGCATGGTCAGTTCGCCCTTGTCCGCGTCGAACGACACGAACTGCGAGCCCATCAGGCGGGCAGAAGGCGAGCGCTGTGTCTCGTATATCTTTGACATGCGCTACCCCCGGATCAGAGCGTGCGTTCACGCTCCTCGACCTCGAAGACCTCCAGGCTGTCGCCCGGCTGGATATCGTTGGTGTCTTCGAGGACCACACCGCATTCGAGGCCTGCGCGGACTTCGTCCACATCGTCCTTGAAGCGGCGCAGGGACGCGATGGTGGTTGCCGACACGATGACATCTTCGCGGGTGAGCCGTGCGTGCAGCCCCTTGCGAATAACGCCTTCGGTAACCAGCAGACCAGCCGCCTTGTCCTTCTTGCCCGACTTGAAGACTTCCTTGACGTCGGCACGGCCAACGACGTGCTCGATCTTTTCCGGACCCAGCTCGCCAGCCATTTCTTTCGCGATCTCGTCGGTCAGGTGATAGATCACATCGAAGTACTTCATCTCGACGCCATCGCGTTTCACCAGCTCGCGCGCTTTCGCATTGGGGCGCACATTGAAACCGATAATCGGCGCGCCCGAGGCTGCTGCCAGCGTAACGTCGCTTTCGGTAATCGCACCCACGCCCGCATGCAGCACGCGGACCTTGATCAGATCGTTGGAGAGATTGTGGAGCGCGTTGTTGATCGCCTCCACACTACCCTGCACATCGGCCTTCACCAGCAGCGGGAATTCCACAACTTCGCTCTGCAAGTTGTTGAACATCGTATCGAAACTGGTCGGGGCAAGCGCAGTACGCTTCTCCGTTGCCTTCTCCTGACGATATTCGGCCACTTCACGGGCGCGCTGTTCGTTTTCGACCACGGTCATAACGTCGCCCGCGCTCGGCACACCGCCGAGGCCGAGGACTTCGACCGGCATGGACGGGCCAGCTTCCTTGATCTGCTTGCCCTGATCGTTGACGATTGCACGGACACGGCCGCTTTCGGTGCCGACCACGAATGTGTCGCCCCGCTTGAGCGTGCCGCGCGTCACCAGCACAGAAGCGACCGGGCCGCGGCCCTTGTCGAGCTGCGCTTCGATAACCGTCGCTTCGGCCAACCGGTCCGGACGGGCTTTCAGCTCCAGCAGTTCGGCCTGGAGCGCAATTTTCTCGAGCAATTCGTCGAGGCCATCGCCCTTGAGCGCCGAAATCTCGACATCCTGCACATCACCGGAGAGCTTCTCCACGATCACTTCGTGTTCGAGCAGGCGATTGCGGATATTGTCCGGATTGGCTTCCGGCTTGTCCATCTTGTTGATCGCCACGATCATCGGGACACCGGCAGCCTTGGTGTGATTGATGGCTTCGATCGTCTGCGGCATGATGCCGTCATCCGCCGCCACCACCAGCACCACGATATCGGTGACATTGGCACCGCGCTGGCGCATTTCGGTAAAGGCAGCGTGGCCCGGCGTATCGAGGAAGGTGATCTTCGACTTGTCCTTCGTCGTCACCTGATAACTGCCGATATGCTGGGTGATGCCGCCGGCTTCGCCCTTGGTGACATTGGTGCCACGCAACGAATCCAGCAGGCTGGTCTTGCCGTGATCGACATGGCCCATGATGGTGACCACAGCTGGACGCGGCTTAAGCGTCTCTTCGGGATCGTCATCTTCGGTCGTCTTGATGTCAACATCAGCTTCGGAGACCTTCTGGATCGTGTGGCCGAACTGTTCGACCAGCAATTCAGCGGTGTCCTGGTCGATCGTCTGGTTGACGGTAACCATCATATCAAGATTGAAGAGCTCCTTAACCAGATCGGCGCCCTTTTCGCCCATCCGCTTGGCGAGCTCACCCACGGTGATCGCTTCGGGCACGATAACATCGCGGACCTGCTTTTCACGCGGCGCTGACGAGCCACCGCCCTTGAGGCGACGTTCTTTCTCACGGGCACGCTTGAGCTTGGCGAGAGACATCGCACGACGGCCCTCGTCCTCGTTCAGGGCCTTGGTCACGGTCAGCTTGCCGGAACGACGCTTGTCCGGGCGTTCGGTGCTGCGGGACTTCTTCTCCTCTTTCTTCTTTTCGGGACGCTTCGGCTCCGGCCGTGCGACTGGCGTAAACTTTCGCGCAGCAGGTGTCGGCGTGCTGGCCGGTGCCTCTTGTGCACGAGCGGGCGCTGGCGCAGCTGCTTCTGCAGCTTCTGCCTCGGCTGCAGATTTCGCTTCCTCCTCGGCCCGCTTGGCCGCTTCTTCTTCCGCCTTGCGATTGTCTTCGGCGCGCTTCTTCTCTTCCTGCGCGCTCAGCTTGGCTTTTTCATCGTCACGCTTGCGCGCATCTTCGGCCATCCGCAGCCGCTCTTCCTCGGCTTCACGCTGGAGACGGGCAACCCGCTCTTGCGGAGTCTCGGCAGCGGGATCCGCCTTTTTGGGCGCAGCCTTCTTGGCCTCCGGCTCGGGCGCTGGCGCGGGTGCCGGGGTTGGCTCGGGCGCAGCCTCCGGTGCTGGAGCGGGCTCTTCGCCGGGCTTCACGAGCTTGCGGCGGCGCTTCACCTCGACCGCCACCTTGTTGGTGCGCCCGTGGCTGAAGGTCTGCTTGACTTCGCCCGCGTCCACGCTCCGCTTAAGTCCAAGCGGTTTGCGGGTCCGGGGTTTGTTGTCGTCGTCGCTCATAAAACTCGTATCTTCCTTCAGTATCAATCGGTCGTCGCAGTGACGCGGCCATCAGCCTCGCCACTGTCATCCGGTCCGCCGGCAGGCGTTCCCATAAAGTGCAGCAGGCGCGAGAGAGATTGCCCTACCCGTTCGGCCGCCGAAGCGTCCGCAAGCGCCAGATGGACGACATTGTCGCGGCCCAATGCCACAGACAACGCCGCGCGGTCCAGTGGCAAGCGGGTTCCCCGCGCCCCTGATCCCTCGATTTCTTTGCCAACCCGCCATGCCTGGTCGAGCTTCTTGCTGCCATCCTCGCTCGCATCGCTCGCGTGGAGGAGCAGTTCGAGCACGCCGCCACGGGCATGCTCGGCAATCCTGTCCGATCCCAAGATAAGCAATCCTGCGCGCATTTCGAGGCCCAGCCGGTCCAGCAAGGCCTTGCGCAGGCCATCTTCAGTCCGCTGCGGCAGATCGTCGGGAACATTCAGCTTTGCCCCTTTGAAGGCCCGCGCCAATGCGCCGCGCATCTGCCCGCTTTCCAGAGCTGCCTCCAGCCCGGGACGATCGACGCCAATCCATGCGCCCCTGCCGGGAGCGCGCGCCAGCGGATCGGGCAGCACATCATGCGTGCCATCATCCTTGATCGGAGAGATTGCGAGCCGGACCAACGCCGCTCGCGCGCCATGCTCCCCTGAAAGGATGCAGCGACGTTCAGGCTCGGAAGTTGTCCGTGCCTTGGCGCCGTCAGCGATGTCGGAACTTACGCGCTCATTGTGTGGAGTCCGCATCAGCGGCCTCCTGAGTGTCAGGCTCGGTAGACGCAGGAGCAGCAGGCTCCTCGTCTTCGAACCAATGCGCACGGGCCGCCATGATGATTTCGTTGCCCTGTTCTTCGGTCAGGCCATATTCTCCCAGCACGCCGCCCTTGTCTTCGGCACGCTGCGGTGGACGCTTCATCGGCGGACCATCCGGGCTATTGTTCCGGCGACGCGGTGCTTCGCGTTTCTTGGCGATCAGTTCGTCGGTGGCCAGATCGGCCAGATCATCGAGCGTCTTGATACCGCCCTTGCCCAGCGTCACCAGCATGGCTTCGCTGAGATGCGGGATCTCGGCCAGATCATCTTCGACGCCCAGCTCGCGGCGGGTTTCGCGGTGCGCGGCTTCCTGGCGATCAATCGCTTCCTTCGCCCGGTTCTGCAGCTCTTCGGCGAGCTCTTCATCGAAACCCTCGATTGCGGCGAGTTCCTCGAGTGCGACATACGCCACTTCCTCGAGCTCGGCGAAGCCTTCGGCCACGAGCAATTGCGACAGCGTTTCGTCGACGTCGAGCTCTTCCTCGAACATCTTCGAACGGACCGCGAATTCCTTGCTCTGCTTCTCGCTCGCTTCTTCCTCGGTCATGATGTCGATCTGGTTCGCCGTAAGCTGGCTTGCCAAACGGACATTCTGGCCGCGGCGACCAATGGCCAGGCTCAGCTGGTCATCAGGAACAACGACTTCGATCCGGCCTTCGTCTTCATCCAGCACCACGCGCGCGACAGTGGCCGGCTGCAATGCGTTGACGATGAAGGTCGCGGTATCTTCCGACCACGGGATAATGTCGATCTTTTCACCCTGCAGTTCCTGCACGACGGCCTGAACGCGGCTGCCCTTCATACCGACGCAGGCACCGACCGGATCGATGCTGCTATCGTGGCTGATCACGCCGATCTTGGCGCGGCTGCCCGGATCACGGGCGGCGGCCTTGATTTCGATAATGCCGTCGTAAATCTCCGGCACTTCCTGCGCGAACAGCTTGCGCATAAAGTCAGGATGCGCGCGGCTGAGGAAAATCTGCGGACCGCGATTGTTGCGCTCCACCTTGGTGATGATCGCACGGACACGCTCGCCAACACGGGCGGCTTCACGCGGGATCTGCTGGTCGCGGCGGATGACACCCTCGGCCCGGCCGAGATTGACGATCACATGGCCAAACTCGACCGACTTGATCACGCCGGTGATCACTTCGCCTGCGCGATCCTTGAATTCTTCGAACTGGCGCTCGCGCTCTGCATCGCGCACCTTCTGGAAGATTACCTGCTTGGCGCTCTGTGCATCAATGCGCCCGAGATCGACAGGAGGCAGCGGATCGACGATGAAGTCACCAAGTTTGGCACCCTCTTCGAGCTTCTGGCCCTGCTTCAGATCGACCTGCTTGAAGTAATCTTCCACTTCCTCGACCACTTCGACAACACGCCACAGGCGCAGATCGCCGGTCTGCGGATCGAGCTTGGCGCGAATATCGTTCTCCGCGCCATAGCGGTTACGCGCGCTCTTCTGGATCGCCTCTTCCATCGCTTCGATGACGATCTCTTTGTCGATCATCTTTTCCGAAGCAACCGCATTCGCAATCGCAAGCAGCTCTGCCTTGTTGGCGGAAATTGCACTGGCCATCAGTCGTCAGCCTTCTCTTCTTCAACTTCGATAATATCCTCGGCACCTTCGGTGTCGAGCGGTTGTGTTGCAGCGATCAGCTCATCCGTAAGGACCAGCTTGGCGCTGTGAATCTGTTCCAGGGTGAATGCAATATCACCCGCCTTGCGATCTTCGATGGTGACGAAATCACCTTCGATGCCGCGCACTATACCACGCAGGTTGCGGTGGCCATCGACCTTTTCGGTCAGGCTGATTTTCGCCTCGTGCCCGGCCCAATCGGCAAAGTCTTTCGCCCGGGTCAGCGGACGATCAATACCCGGGGAGCTAACCTCCAAATGGTAAGCCCCCTCGATCAGCACATCGCCCTGCTCTTCCAGCGTATCGATCACGTTGGAAACGCGGCGACTAAGTTCGGCGCATTGCTCGATCACCAACTGACCTGTCGCCGGGTCCTCTGCCATAATCTGCAGCGCCTGGGTGCCGTCCCCGGCCTCCGAAGGCATCATCTTCACGCGCACGAGCTCGAAACCCAGTGCTTGCGCTTCGGGTTCGATCAATGCGTGCAGGCGTGCCGTATCGGCCATTCGGTCTCCAATTGATCAACATTGCCAATGACAAAGCGGTTGGGTGCCGGCCCCGTTTGGCGCCAGCCCCTTCAAAGTCACGACGATGTCGGGATGAGGTGCAGATAGGTGGGGAGCGTGACGATTGCAACTGAAATGCGCAGGATTATGCCCCGCGTCGTTTGAACCATGGTTCGGAGGTACGATCGATCATTAGATCACCTGCAAATGGTACGCATAAATCGAAGGCCTCATGAGGCGACCCACTGAGCCAGCGCGGCCAGTCTTCATGCGGCAGAATGACCGGCATACGGTTATGCACCGGCGCAACCTGAGCATTCGCTTCGGTCATAATCATGGAAAAGGTCGCGCCCCACTCGTCGCTCTCGCGCCAGATACCGGCAGCAGCAAACATCGGCGAGTCCGGCATCGAGAACCAGGTGCGGGTCATCTGCCCTTTTGGGCCCTCTGCTTCGGCAAAGGATGTGACCGGGATCAGGCAGCGGCGTTGCTCGAAGGAGTGTCTCCAGAAATAGCTCTTCAGCTTGTCCGTGCGTGTATTGTTGACCGGCTTGGGCTTGAGCGGCTGCCCCTTCGCGCCTTTGCGCTGGAGCGGGAAGCCCCAGTTCATCGCCTGCAATCTGCCGTTGGCCACAACCGGGGCCGGGTATCCCGGGTAAATCTCCTGCGCCGTATTGGCAGCGAAATCCTGCGCAATCGCATCGAAGAAATCCGCCACTTCGGTATGGGAGCTCTTGATCTTGTAGAGGTTGCACATGGCGCGCTCTTACCGCGCCAAAGCGGCCCTGTCAGGCCTCCAGACCGGCAACGTCAGGCATCTCGCCATAATCGCGTCGCTGGCCATCGGTGAAGAACGCCTCCCACACGATGCCATCGGGATCGCGGGTCCAGTTCTTGAAGGAATGGGCATAGCAGCACTGCGTCTCGCCCTCTTTGAAGGTCGGGGCGTCCGCATCGGCAATCCGGTCATAGACAGCTGCCAGTTCATTCTCACTGGATGCCTGGATGCCGACATGGGCGATACCCGTTTTGCCCATGCTGGGCTCGATCGAGAAATTGATGAAGGGATCATCCAGCATCCATTTCTTGTAATCCGACCTGTCTACCGTCGGCGCCTGTCCGAAGAAAGCGGTGTAGAATTTCTCTGACGCCGCCAGATCTTCAACTCTCAGGTTCAAATGAAATCGCTTCATTCCGTTTCTTCCTTTGCAATCTGGACGGGCTCGTCTCCGCAGCAATTTTCGAGGAGGTAGGCGACAAGGCCGCGCATGGCGGAAAAGTCAGCGCGGTAGATGATCGAGCGGCCCTCGCGCTGCTGGGTGATTAGCCCGCTTTCGCGCAAATTGGACAAATGGAACGAAAGCGAGCTGGACGGGAGGCCCAGCCGATCGGCAATAGCACCTGCCGCGAGGCCACTTTGGCCAGCCTGCACCAGAGCCCGAAAAACAGCCAGTCGATGCTCTTGCGCCAACGCGCCAAGCGCCGAGACTGCATCGCTGGACCGGATAGTTCGATTCGTTTCCATATTTCTGGAAATATGGAAATATATGGCCGGCGTCAAGCTATGCGGAGCACAGGTGCCGCTATCGCCGCTCCTGCACTATCGGTGTCAGCTATGGGTGTATGTGCGGATCTTAATTGCAGTAACGATCGCGCTGCCGGTCATATTCGTCCAGTCTGGACTGATCCCGCTCCAGCGTGCCCTGGTCGACGGCCTTGTCCCACGCCTCTTGTGCCATGATGGTGAAGCGCTCGCACTGGTCAGCGCGGACTTCGGCCTGCGTCTCTTGGATGGTTTCGTTGATGCTGCTGCCGCCGAGTTGCGCCATCGGCTGGTTCATCGCATTGTCAACGTTGCGCGGCGCGGAGACGGAAAACGCCACCCAGCCCGCGATAATCGCAGTCCCCAAAATGCCCAGAAGGGCCTTCAGGTTTTCCATCACATAGTCCAACATACCGCCTCCATCACTATGCTGAGGCGTTTGCCAGAATACGGCTAAGATCGGATTAATCGCTCTCTTCCATCAGGCCATGCTTCTTGATGCAATGGCGTAGCTGGTCATAGGTCAGGCCCAAGGCCTTGGCTGTCTGGCGCTGGTTCCAGCGATGTTTGCCCAGAGCATGCTCGACGATGCCGCGTTCATGCAAATCAACGGCGCTGCGCAGGTCATCGATATTGTCGAGATCAGCTGTCGGGCGCGCTGTGTGCGACACCGCATCGGTGAAGTCTGGCACATGGGTCCGCTTGGCCACTTCGCTTTCAAGCGGTTTCCAAGGGCTTTCGAACGGGTCGAACTGGACGTGACCGATGGGCGTTTCCCAATTATCCCAGCGATAGACTGCGCGCTCGATTACGTTACGCAACTCGCGAACATTGCCGGGCCACGGATGATCTTCCAATTGTTGTTGGACGTGGTCGGAGAATCCCGGCCAGGCCTCCCATTCCAGTTCCGCGCCCATCCGTCGGCCGAAATACTCCGCCAGCACACCGATATCCCCCTCGCGCACCCGCAAAGGAGGTAGCGTGATGACTTCGAAACTCAGTCTGTCGAGCAAGTCGGCGCGGAAGGTCCCTTCCTGCGCCAGCCTGGGCAAGTCCTCATTGGTGGCCGCCACGATCCGCACATCGACCCGTACCGGCCGCGATGATCCGATCCGCGTCACCTCGCCATATTCAACCGCCCTCAGCAGGCGTTCCTGGGCGGCCATCGACAATGTGCCCAGTTCGTCGAGAAATAACGTGCCCTTGTCGGCTTCTTCAAACCTTCCCTCGCGCGCTCTGGTAGCACCCGTGAACGCACCCGCTTCGTGGCCGAACAATTCGGCTTCGATCAGAGTTTCGGGCAACGCGGCGCAGTTCATGGTGACCAGCGGTTCACCCCAACGTTCGGAAAGGCGATGCAGACGTTCGGCGATCAGTTCCTTGCCGGTGCCGCGTTCGCCGATTACCAAGACCGGGCGCCGCATCGGGGCCGCGCGACTGGCGCGCTCCACCGCATCGAGAAAGGCCCCGGACTGGCCGATGAATTGATTTTCCCGCTCCATAACCAACCTATAGTGAAATTTCCCACTGTTTGGCAATACACGCCAACACGCTCTCGGGGAGAAATCTTAAGATTGGCTGAATTCTCCCGTTTTTCCGGTTTGGCACACCCTTTGCAAAGTGAGGGGCACAACCAATCGGGAGGAACCCAATCATGTATGACCGCCGCTTTTTCCAGACCAAGCTGGGTCAAGCCGCGCTCGCGAGCGTCGTAGCCATGACCGCTTTCGTGGCCCTGAGCACGCAGATGCATGTCACCCCGGCTTACGCCGCGACGCCGACCACCACTATCGAGATGGTCGAAATCGCATGAGCAAGCCTGACAATCCCCTAGGACCGGAGCCTGCCTCCCCCCAGTCCCCCGGTGGGTCTCCGGTCCGAATGGGGCTGTCGCGCCTCGAAGCAGAGGTGGAAAAGCTGCGCCGCAGCCCTACACCCACACAAGAGCGCCAGTCAGGCCAGGACGATTCTTTTAACTTAGGAGCTCCCTTCATGGGAATTTTCAGCCGTACCCGCGATATCATTGCCGCCAATTTCAACGACATGCTCGATCAGGCGGACGATCCGTCCAAGATGATCCGCATGATCATCCTCGAAATGGAGGAAACCCTGGTCGAAGTTCGCGCCTCTGCCGCGCGCACGATTGCCGACCAGAAGGAAATGCATCGCCACACGGTGAAACTGGACAAATTGCAGGCCGATTGGGGCGAGAAAGCCCAGCTCGCGCTGTCGAAAGACCGCGAGGACCTGGCCCGCGCTGCCCTGGTCGAGAAGAAGAAAGCGGCGGACATGTCCGACCAGCTCAAGCAGGAAATCGCCGTTCTTGACGATGCCCTGCGCGCTTACGAGCAGGACATTCACAAGCTGCAGGGCCGCCTGCGCGAAGCCCGCAGCCGCCAGACAGCGATTTCTGCCCGCCTCGAAAGTGCAGAGAACCGCGTCAAGCTGCGCAGCCTGATGACCAACGAGAAGGTCGATGACCAGCTCACCCGTTTCGACCAGCTAGAACGCCGCGTCGACTATGCCGAAGGCCGTGCCGATGCCCTGAGCATTGCCGACCAGTCGGGCACCCCCAGCCTCTCCGACGAGATTGCCGCGCTCGAAGGCGCCGACAAGGTCGACGAAGAACTCGAAGCAATGAAGCGCGCCCTGGGCAAGGGCGACAGTGAAGACAAGAAGGACTGACCCCCATGGAAGAAGTAATCATCATCCCGGCCGTAGTTATCGGGCTTCCCTGGCTGATCCTTCATTACGTCACGAAGTGGAAGACTGCCGCCACCCTTACCGGCGACGACGAAGCCTTGATGGAGGATATGTACCAGCTTGCAAAGCGCCTCGACGAGCGAATGGATACAGTGGAGCGTCTCGTTCAACACGACCACGCGGACTTCAAACCCGCCCGCCTTGTCCAGAATTCAGAAGAAGACAACGCCCAGCTGGCTGAACTCGAAAAGCTGGTAGCCGAGAAGAAAGGAGTTCGCTCATGAACACGTCCCGCACCACTCTCTATCGCGACAAGCAGAATGCAAAGCTTATGGGCGTTTGCTCCGGTATTGCCGACTACACGGGTGTTAACGCACTGTGGATCCGCCTCGCCGCCCTCTTGCTCCTGCCAATGACCAGCTTTGCAATTTTGCCGCTCTATTTTCTGACTGGCCTCCTACTTAGCCAAAAGCCGCCACACCTCTACGTCGATCAGGACGAAAGCCAGTACTGGCAGCGGATGCGTCAGAATCCCAAGCGCACGGTGCGCGAAGTGCGCGGCAAGTTCCGCGACATTGATCGCCGGCTCGCGGATGTCGAGACGTACTATGTCTCTTCCAATCCGCGCCTGAATTCGGAAATCGAGCGCCTGCGCTGATAGGATCACACTGGGAGAACGCACATGGAAACCGGCATGATCGCAGTCATGTTCGCATTGATCTTTGGCGGGCCTGCGCTTTGGGGCATCACGGACAGCGTGCTCAAGCATCGCCGCAAGATGGCCCAGATCAAATATGGCCGCAGCGACAAGGAAGCCCAGCTGACCGCGGACAAGGAACAGCTGAAAGAAACGGTCGCGATGCTGGAAGACCGGATGGCGGTGCTCGAAACTATCGCCACCGATCCGGCCCGCCGCACCGCAGAAGAAATTGAAAAGCTGCGCTGAGAAAGCGCACGAGGGAGAAAATGAGAAATGGGTGAGTTAATCGGACTGGTCGCGGTATCCGCACCCTTCCTGATGGTGTTCGGCATCGTCTGGATCGGCAGCCAGAAGAAACTGGAAGAAAAGCGCATTGCCGCCACCGCCGAAGCCAGCAGTGAGAAGGCTGCGCAATACGCCACCCAGGTCGCCCGCCTTGAAGACCGGGTCCAGGTTCTCGAACGGATCGTGACCGACCGCGGCTACGATGTTGCCACCCAGATCGAAGCGCTGCGCGACACCCGCGAAGTCGAACAGGGTGATGCCGGCATTCCGCTGAACATCGGCAGCAAGGAGCGTGCATAATGGATTGGGGCGGCCCATCATTTGTTATCGCAATCATCGCGATCAGCACGGCAGGCTGGATCATCAACAACTGGATCCGCGCCAAGCACGGCTACTCGCTCGAAGACGAGTGGGGCGGCAAGACCGAGCGCGCTGATACCGGCGAGACCAAGCGTCTCAAAGCAGAGAATGCCGAGTTGAGAGACCAGGTCGAATCCATGCAGGACCGAATGGTCAATCTGGAACGCATTGTGACCGACCGCGGCTATTCGCTTTCCGATGAAATCGAGGCCCTGCGCGACCGCCCTGCCCCGAAAGTCAATCACAGCCGCAGCGATAGCGGCGTTCCGCTCAATCTCGACAAGAAGGAACTCAGCTAATGGCCGCTGCAGAAATCGTGCCCCACTTGCCCTGGATTATCGGCGGCGGGTTGGCGATCGGCGCGGCAGGTGTTGCCGGCTGGATCCACACCACGCGGCTGCGCATCAAGCATGGCTATCCGCTGGAAGGGATGTGGGGCCAGTCGCTGAAGCCATCCACTGATGGACAAACGGCTGAACGGGTCCGTTTGCTGACGCAGGAAAACGCTGAATTGCGGGCCGAGCTCGGATCGATGAAGGATCGTCTGCAGAATGTGGAACGGATCGTCACCGACGGCGGCTACACTCTGACCAGCGAAATCGATGCCCTGCGCGACCGTGCGCTGGAAGGGCGCAAGACGGAAGGAAGCGCCTGATGGATGCCGACCTGTTCCTGATTTTCAGCTTTATCCTGATCATTGCCTCGATTGCGTTGGGTGTGGGGAGTGCGATCCATCGCCGGTCCAACGAGCATGAAGAGCGCAAACTCGAATTGCTGGCCAAGGCCGAGGAAGCGAAATCCGGCCGGGGCGCCTCGAGCGAAGCCTATCGCAAGCTGGAAGAGCGGGTGCGCGTACTCGAACGCATCGCAACCGATCGCCAGCCGGACCTGGCTGCGCAGATCGAGCAATTGCGGGACGTGCATGATGTCGACCTGCAAATCGAACAAAGGGAGAGAACGCAGTGAGTTGGGCCACCGCCGTTGTATTGATTGTTGCGATTGGTGCCCTCGCGGGTGTGCTGCAGGCACGCTATCGCGCGAAGGCCGGGATCATTGCCGACAAGGAAGGCAACGAGAGCTTCGTCGAGCGTGACAATAGCGCGGACAAGGAGGAGCTGGAGCAGCTGCGTGAGCGCGTGAAAGTGCTGGAGCGGATCGCTACGGACCCTGCCCGCCGGACTGCTGAAGAGATCGAGAAACTGCGCGACGAGCGCTGATTATGAAAAGGGTTCAGGGAGGACCCTTGAGGAGGAAGAATGCAGATGAGTGACCCCACATTCGTCATCGCAGTCGCTGCCCTGGTCGGCCTGATGGTGGTCGTCGTGGCCCTGTTGCGGGGCTGGCATGGATGGCTCGCCCTCAAGGAGCGTGAGCTGGAGCGGGAGCGCCGGCACGAAGCCCCCGAAATCGAAGGCGGGGCCGCCGTAGGTGCTGCCCGGATCGAGATTGCCGACCTGAAAGAACGCATCCGCAAGCTGGAAGCCATTGCAAGTGGGGTGGATTTGTAAGCCGGAGCGCTTACATGCCCCCGCATGCGAAGCCTTGACGATATCCAGGAAGAATACGAATTTCTCGAGGGCGATGAACGCTATCGCCTGTTGATCGAGCTGGGCCGGGAACTGGACCCGATGCCCGATGCCCTGAAAACCGACGCAACCTTGGTGCGCGGCTGTTCCGCCAGCGTGTGGGTCTACCCCACCGAAGCCAAGGACGGGGGCGAAACCCTGCATTTCCTCGCCGACAGCAATGCGGCCATCACCAAAGGCATCGTCGCGCTCGTGATTGCGGCAGTCCAGGATAAGCCTGCGCGCGAAGTTGCGGAGATGGACGTGACCGGCGCGCTCGCACCGTTCGATCTCAAGAACCAGCTCAGTTCCAATCGGACCCAGGGCGTGCCCAACATGATTGCGCTGGTGCGCGAACACGCGGCCCGGCTCGCGACAGCCTGATATGCGCCCGCTCTATCTTGCGGGTGGAATTGCGAGCGTTGCTCTTGGTGCTGTCGGGGCAGTGCTCCCGTTAATGCCAACAGTTCCCTTCCTGTTGCTGGCCGTGTTCTGTTTCGCGCGGAGCAACCCGGAATGGGAGCGCAAGATTCTCGAACATCCTCAATGGGGTCCGCAAATCGCCGATTGGCGCGAGCGACGGGTCATTCGCCGTCCGGCCAAACTCGCCGCCATCACGGCCATGTCTGCTGGCGCGATTTTCACCTGGGCAACATTGGGTGCGCCATGGGTCTATGTCTCGCTCGCCATCCTGGTCATCTGCGGCGGCTGGATCGCGACGCGACAGGAATAGATCCCGCCGGAACCCTTCTGCCCGCGCATCGTTGGTCATCCACACTGCGCTATAAGGGAAGGCATTGTTATTATGGGCATTATCACACTTATTCTCACCATCCTGATTCCGCCACTTGGGGTCGCGATCAAGCATGGACTGACTGGTACCACGCTTATCAACCTGGTGCTGACACTGCTGGGATTCATCCCGGGCCTGATCCACGGCCTTTATGTGAATTACGGCTGATTTTTCACGATCAAACGCGGGCACGGCCGCCCGGGGGATTCGAGCCTATGCGCCAGCGCTGTCGCGCACAATCGCAATCCCGGCCTCGCGCTGGCGCTTCAATTCTGCCTTCAGTTTCGCGGGATCGCGGGCAAAGACGAATCCGAAGCTCACGCCGCCCTCTTTGCCGACGGTCGCATGGTGCAGCTTGTGTGACTGGACCAAACGCTTGGCATAGCCGCGCTTGGGCACCCATTTGAAATAGCGCTGGTGCACCAGCCCATCATGCACGAGAGTGTAGATGATGCCATAGAACAGGATGCCCAGACCGATCCAGGTGCCCGGCCACCATGCGGCCTCCCCCATCACCAGCGGGCTGCCGATTGCGAACATCGAAATGCTCATCGCGGCACCGACCAGGCCGTAAAGGTCATTCTTTTCGAGCAGGTTGTCGTGCGGCTCGTGATGATCGCGATGCCATGCCCAGCCCCAACCATGCATGATATATTTGTGGCTCGCCCACGCGATCCACTCCATCGCCACAACGCTCGCCAGCACAATCAGGATCGGAAGCAGGATATCCATAGCCACCACGCTATAGATCAATCGTCCTTCGGGAAAAAGAAATTGCGCATTTCTTCGTTGATCCGCGCCGGTCGCAGCGTTTCTGCATCGATGCAGCACCAGGCGGATTTGACCTCTGCCAGCACGTCTTCGCCGCGACTGATCACTGTGGTGTAGAAGGCTCGCGCGCCCTTGAAGCTTTCCAGCACGGTTTGCGCAATGACGTCATCTTCCATGAAGGCCGGTTTGCGATAGGTAATCTCGTGCTTCAGCGCGACCCATGCCTTGCTTGCCACTTCCTCTGCAGGGGCAAGTCCGCGCCAATGCGCCAACACCGCATCCTGAACCCAGTTCAGATACCGGGAATTGTTCACATGCCCCATAAAATCGATATCTTCGGGCAAGACGGTGATCGGAAACGAGAATGGCTTTGCTGACATGCGTGTCAGTTAGCACTGCAAAGCTTTCTTTTCCATGACACCGCAATTGCTTTTGGCGGGTAATCTTGCCTGTGTTGCGGGAAAGTCGCAAAGACTTGGGCCATGGCCCGCAAACCCCGCACGCTTTACGAGAAAATCTGGGATGCCCATGTGGTCGAGACCCGCGATGATGGCACCGCGTTGGTCTATATCGACCGGCATCTCGTCCATGAAGTGACCAGCCCGCAAGCTTTCGATGCGCTACGATCGGCCGGACGCTCCGTGCGCCGCCCCGACCTCACCCTCGCGGTGCCGGACCACAACCTGCCGACCACGGCGCGTCTTGATGCCAGCGGCGCGCGTATTCCTATCGCCGATCCGCAGAGCGCACAGCAGCTCGAAATGCTGGAGCGCAATGCCCCCGCCTTCGGGATCCGCTATATCGACGCAACCGCCGCCGAGCAGGGCATTGTCCATGTCGTGGGTCCGGAACAGGGCTTCTCCTTGCCCGGAGCAACCATCGTATGCGGAGACAGCCACACAGCGGCCCATGGCGGCATCGGCGCCCTCGCCTTCGGGATCGGCACCAGCGAAGTCGAACATGTGCTGGCCACCCAGACCCTGCTGCTCAAGCAATCAAAATCGATGGCGGTCGAGGTTGTGGGCGAGCTCGGCCCGGGCATCACGCCGAAAGACCTGATCCTCCACATCATCGGTGTGGTCGGAACCGCCGGTGGAACGGGCCATGTAATCGAGTATCGCGGGCCAGTGTTCGAACAGATGAGTATCGAGGGCCGCCTGACCGTCTGCAATATGAGCATCGAGGCAGGCGCACGCGCAGGCCTGATCGCGCCCGACGAAACGACCTTCGCCTATCTTCGGGGGCGCCCTTATGCACCTGAGGGCGACGATTGGGACAAAGCTGTCGCCTGGTGGCGCTCTCTCGCGACCGAAACGGGCGCGCAGTTTGATAAAGTCGTGCACATCGATGCGGCAGATGTAGAACCGACAGTGACATGGGGCACCAGCCCGGAGGACACTATTGCAATCGGCGGGAGCGTCCCTGAACCGTCAAGCTTTGCAGATCCGACCAAACAGCAGGCAGCCACGGCGAGCCTCGACTATATGGGCCTTACCCCGGGTCAGCGAATGCAGGATGTCGAGGTCGAAAATGTCTTCATCGGTAGCTGCACCAATAGCCGGATCGAAGATCTCCGCGCTGCGGCACAGGTTCTGAAGGGCCGCCACAAGGCGCCCAATGTAAAATGGGCCATCGCCGTCCCGGGCTCCGGTCTGGTCAAGATGCAGGCCGAGGAAGAAGGCCTCGACACGATCTTCACCGACGCCGGATTCGAATGGCGTGAACCGGGTTGCTCGGCCTGTCTCGGCATGAACCCCGACAAGGTTCCGCCCGGCGAGCGCTGCGCCAGCACGAGCAACCGCAATTTCGTTGGCCGTCAGGGCCCGGGTGCTCGCACTCACTTGATGAGCCCCGCCATGGCTGCCGCCGCTGCCATAACCGGGCGTCTGACCGATGTGCGCGAGTTAGCCGGGTGAAGGCGAAATGCCATTGCGGGAAGGTCTCGGTCACACTTGCGAGGGCGCCGGGCCATGTGAACCTGTGCGACTGTTCGCTGTGCCGGAAGACGGGTGGCGCATGGGGGTATTTCAGTGGCGCAGAAGTTGCCGTTGAAGGAGAAACGCAAGGGTATCGCCGCGCCGACTACCCCAAACCAGCGGTTGAAATTCAAAGGTGCTCCCTTTGTGGAACCGTCACGCATTGGACACTTACCGAACACCATCCAGGCGACCGGGTGGGCGTTAACATGCGAATATTCTCGCCTCCTGAACTCGATGGCATCGAAGCTCGGACGATCGACGGGCACAATTGGTTTGGCGAAACCACACCTGCTGAGCGGCGTTCGCCTGGAAGGCTCGGCGAGGACGTCTTTATCTAACACTTGCGCGGAATCGAACAGGGGAGCAAAGCAACACCCATGACAAAGACCCCCAAATCGCTCGGCGGGAAAGCCGCCTTCGCTGCTGGTGCCATCGGCTCTGCCGCTGTGGCTGCCGCCCTCCTCTATGCCTCCAACCGCAAGAAGAAGAACGAGCCGCAACAGCCCGGCCCGATTCCTTCCGGCGAGAATCCGGAAACGGATTGATGGAGCCGGTTCGCCATGTCGAAGGACGCGCCATCCCGTTTGGTGCGAAGAACGTCGACACCGATGTGATCATTCCGGCCAAATGGCTCAAGACCGTTACGCGTGAAGGTCTGGGCAAAGGCGCCTTCGAAACCATCAGGCAAGACCCGGCAAATATTTTCGACAGCGAGGAATTTGCAGGATCGCCGATCCTGATTGCGGGCGACAATTTCGGCTGCGGATCGAGCCGCGAGCATGCGGCTTGGGCGCTCCTCGATTTGGGCATCACAGTCGTCATCGCGCCCAGTTTCTCTGACATCTTCAGCGGCAATGCGTTCAAGAACGGCATCCTCACGGTGAGCTTGCCGCAAGAACAGATTGATCGCTTGATGCAGGTCGCTGTGACCGACCCGATCAGCGTCGATCTGGACACCCAGACCGTGACCACCCCTTTCCAGGATCGTTTCGCTTTCGAAGTCGATCCGTTCCGCAAGCATTGCCTGCTCGAAGGGCTCGACGAGGTCGGGCTGACGCTGGCGCGCGATGCGGCTATTGCCACTTACGAACAACGTCAGGCGAGCACGATGCCGTGGCTTGCCAAAGGCGTATAATTACAACGAGTAACGGAGAGATGCGATGAAAGCTGTGCTGACCAAAGAAGTCGGCGGACCGGAAACGCTGGTCGTCGAAGAAGTTGCAGAGCCCACTGCGGGCAAAGGCGAAGTGGTCGTCAAGATCGCGGCTTGCGCGATCAACTATCCCGATGCGCTGATCATCCGCGACATGTATCAGTTCAAGCCTGAACGCCCGTTTTCCCCCGGTGGCGAAATTTCCGGCACTATCGAGAGCGTCGGCGAAGGCGTGACCGGATGGTCGGTGGGTGACCGGGTGCTGGCAGGCGTCGGCAATGGCGGCCTGCGCGAGAAGATGGCTGTTGATGCCAATCGCTTGTTCAAAGTCCCTGAAGGTGTCGGGCTTGTCGATGCCTCCGCCTTGCTGATGACCTATGGCACCAATATCCACGGTCTGAAGGATCGCGGCGATATCAAGGAAGACGATACGGTGTTGGTGCTGGGCGCAGCCGGGGGTGTCGGCCTGGCCGCAGTGGAGCTGGCCAAGGCCTATGGTTGCCGCGTCGTCGCAGCGGTTTCGACCGAAGAGAAAGCCGAAGTGGCCCGCAAGGCAGGCGCCGACGAGACCGTGATCTATCCGCGTGCGCCTTTCGACAAGGATACGTCCAAGAAGCTGGCGAGCGATTTCAAGGCCGCTGTCGGACCTGGCGGCGCAGACATTGTCTACGACATTGTCGGAGGTGACTATTCTGAACCTGCTCTGCGGGCCATCGCCTGGGAAGGTCGCTTCCTGGTGGTCGGATTCCCGGCCGGTATCGCCAAGATGCCGCTCAATCTGACGCTGCTTAAGAGCTGCGACATTCGCGGCGTATTCTGGGGTGCGTTCACCGCACGCGAGCCGGAGCGCAACCAGAAGAACATCGAAGAGCTGTTCGACCTGTGGAAGGCCGGCAAGATCAGTCCGCTGATTAGCGAGACCTATCCGATCGAGCGCGCGCACGAGGCGATTGCCAAGCTCGAGAACAGAAGCGCCATCGGCAAGCTCGTGGTGACACTGGACTGACATTTGCAGTCGATCGGCATTGCGGTGGCCCCGTCCGATGCCTATTTCAGACGCATAGATATTTTCGAGGGACGACGATGACAGATTTCAAAGACCGCCAAAAAGGCGAAGAAGCCAAGTTCGCGATGGACGAAGACACCGCGTTCAAGGTCGCTGCCCGCCGCAACCGTCTGCTGGGCCAGTGGGCGGCAGAGAAAATGAGCCTCAACCAGGAAGAAACCGATTCCTATGCCAAGGCTGTGGTGCAGGCTGATTTTGAGGAAGCGGGCGATGAAGATGTGATCCGCAAGGTGTTGGGCGATCTCACCACCGCCGGGGTCGATGTCGACGAGGCCGGCGTTCGCGCCGCGCTGGAAGACATGACTGTGGAAGCCAAGCGCCAATTGATGAGCGATAGCTAAGCAGGAACTTGAGACATGCCGATGTCAGCAACCGAGATCGAAAGCATGATCAGAGAGGCCCTTCCCGGCGCAGAGGTGGAGATGCGTGATCTGGCCGGTGACAATGATCACTGGGCAGCAAAGGTCACTGCCCCGCAATTTGTTGGCAAGAACCGCGTCCAGCAACACAAGATGGTGTATTATGCACTGGGCGGAAGGATGGGCGGCGTGCTTCACGCCTTGCAACTTTCCACCGCCGTACCCAACTGACAGCAACCAAATCAATTCAGCAGGAACCGGCACCCATGTCCGATATCAATGAGCGTCTTAAAGGCATCGTCGGTGAAAACGATGTCGTTCTTTTCATGAAGGGCACGCCCCTTTTCCCGCAATGCGGTTTTTCCAGCCGTGCCGTGTCAATCCTCGACCATTGCGGGGTGAAGTATGAAAGCGTCGACGTGCTGCAAGACATGGAAGTGCGCCAGGGTATCAAGACCTTTTCCGAATGGCCCACCATCCCGCAGCTCTATGTGAAGGGCGAATTCCTGGGCGGCAGCGACATCATGATGGAAATGTTCGAAGCTGGCGAATTGCAGGAAATGCTGGACGAGAAAGACGTTGCCCGCGCTGAATAGGCCGGACGCCATTGCCAGAATCGAAAAGGCCCGCTGTCTGGCGGGCCTTTTTCATATCGGGTCGGGGTACTCGGGGCTTCGGGGAGGCGGGCCGGTGGAGACCAGGTGGCCCGCCTCTTTATCGAAGACTAGTCGGGGTACACTCACTTATGCAGGCCGCGTGCCAGTTTTGGCGAAGCGCGCATTTGTGCCGCTCGCGATGGTTAACTCATCTTCACCTTTTTCTCCGTTGTAAACAATTCCGACAGACCTGATTCAATTGCCAGCTTGGCAAGAGCGGCGCGCCACGGCACAAGCAAGCCATGGGTGAAAACACTGGCAATGACGGCCCCGAGGGCATTCCCGCAGCGACCGTAGTTATCTTCCGCAACGGGCCGGACGGGCAACCGCCCGAAATCCTGATGACGGTGAGATCGCGCACTATGACCTTCGCCGGGGGCATGGCGGTGTTCCCGGGTGGCCGCGTCGACCAGGCCGACTTTGATCTTGCACGGGCGCTGTCGAGCGGGATCGATCCGGAAGAAGCGGCACACCAGATCGCGGTTGTGCGCGAGACGCTGGAAGAGACCGGCCTCGCGGTCGGGCTGGGCGGTGATATCGATGCGGAGAAGGCGCAGGCTGCACGTAGCTTGCTGATGCAGACAGAGGCGCTGGCCCCGGTCCTGGACGAATTCAACTGGTCGCTCGATCTGTCCCAACTGACCCCGTTCGCCCGCTGGTATCCGAAGAACGAGCGTATTCCTCGGGTGTATGACACGCGCTTCTATCTGGCCAACCTGGGCACCGGCGCCGTCGATATTGAAGTCGACCAGACCGAAAACACCCGGCTTTTCTGGGTCAGTGCAACCGGCGCGCTCGATATGGCGGAGACCGGCGAGATCAAACTGATTTTCCCCACCCGCCGCAATCTCGAACGGCTTGCCCTGTTCAACACCTTTGAAGAGGCAAAAGCCCAGGCAGAGGCCATACCGGTCAAGCCCATCATCCCGCAGATTGATACCAGCGGCGACAAACCGATGCTGCGGATCATGGAAGATGCCGGCTATCCGATCACTGCCGAGCTGATGGATTCGGTCATGCGCGGCTAACGCGCCAAGGCGCCAAACGGGCCGCTGGCCCGCAAGCGCGATCGCGCGCCCGAGCTTTTGCGAGGAAAGCCAAGGACGCGGATGCGTCCGCTCGGCGTTTGAGGGAAAAATGAAACTGGCGCGCCCGGCAGGACTCGAACCTGCTGCCTCAAGATTAGAAGTCTCGCGCTCTATCCAGATGAGCTACGGGCGCGCGCCGCTGCCTTGTTAGCGTGCTTTGCGCTGGCGCAAAACAGCGTTAGGGCGCCTTCCCATGGAAAAAACAGCCACCAAGCGCGTCACCGCATCGGGAGCGATTACCTTCCGTTACTATGATCTGGTGATGGCCGCGTTCGTCACGATCCTGCTGCTGTCCAACTTGATCGGGGCATCCAAGCCGTCCTACATCACCTTGCCCGGAGGAACGGAATGGTCCTTCGGTGCCGGCGTTTTGTTCTTTCCGGTCAGCTATATCATCGGCGACATTTTGACCGAGGTATACGGCTATGCTCGCGCGCGCCGGGTAATCTGGACCGGCTTTGCCGCGCTGATTTTCATGGCCTTCATGAGCTGGGTGGTCGTGTCCCTGCCCGCTGCGGAAGGGTGGGACGGACAGGAGTCTTACGAAAAGGTCTTCGGCAACACGTGGCGCATTGTCGGCGCCTCCATGATCGCATTCTGGGCAGGCGAATTCGCCAACAGCTTCGTTCTCGCGAAGATGAAAGTGTGGACCCAGGGCAAGGCGTTGTGGAGTCGCACGATCGGATCGACCGTGGTCGGGCAAGGCCTCGACAGCCTGATTTTCTACCCGCTCGCTTTCTGGGGCGTAGCGGGTTGGCCGCCGGAACTGTTGTGGCAGGTTGTTCTATCGCAATGGGCAATCAAGACGGCGTGGGAAGCGTTGCTGACCCCTGTCACCTATGTCGTGATCGGCACGCTCAAGAAGCGCGAGGGGGTCGATGTCTACGACACCGCAACAGATTTCTCGCCCTTCTCGACCACCAAGGACGCATAGAAAAAGGGCCGGTCCAAGGACCGGCCCTCCCCTCTCCCTGTCCAAGCAGGATCAGAAATTGATGCCGGCCGCGATGCCATAGCGGCGCGGATCGAGCGTGAAGATGTTCGAGAACAGACCCGACGATGCGTCAGTGACGTAGAGACCCGTCACAGAGTCACTGTCGAACAGGTTCTGGACAAAGCCACGCACGAACCATTTGCCATCCGGCCCATTGAGCTGGATCTGCGCATTGGCTTGTACGAAGGGCTCCAGACGGTTGACCCGGCCATTGAACACATTGCCGTATTGCTCACCAGTAAAGGCGACGTCGAAACGCGGCACCAGCGACCAGCCATTGTCGAAGTCCTTGGTGTACTGGATGCCGGCAGATGCCTTCATTTCAGGAGCCTGCGGCAGCTTGTTGCCACGCAGGTTGACCTGGACACCCGGGCTCAGCACCTGGACGCCGCCAAAGGCTGCACCGATCGCGGTCGCTTGGGCATCGAGTACCGAACAGATGCTGAAAGCACCATTCGAGGCAATGTTACCGTCCGCCGGGAATGGCGCCGTACCCTGCAGGCCAAGGCCCGGGTTAATCGCATTCACGAAGGCATTGGCCCCGCCACCGGTGACGGCACACAGCGCGCCGTTGGTGATGTCCTTGATGATAACGGCACTGGCATCGCCGCCACCCGGATCGCGCGGGTTGGAGAAGAACTGGTCGCCATCCACCTCGGCATTGAGGTAGCTGAAGTTCATATTGATCATCCATGCCGGATCAGGCCGGATGATCGATTCCAGTTCGAGGCCCCAGACCTTCGCATCGATCGTATCGTTGACCGATGTACGGGCGATAATGCGGCTCAACTGCAGGTCGGCGTACTTGTAATAGAACGCCGTCAGGTTGAGCTGCAGGGCACCGTTGGCAAAGGTGTTCTTGCTGCCGATTTCGAACGCGTCGATTGATTCCGGTCCGAAGCTGTCGGGAACAGCGAAGATCGGCTGCAAGGGCGGGTTGATACCGCCTGATTTGTAGCCACGCGAATAGGACGCATAAATGAGATTGTCGGGAGAGATCTCGTAATTGAGAACAAACCGTCCGGTGATCTCGTTGAACCCGACCTGCCGGGCCTGGATCGCCTGGTTCCCAGCAGTGCCCGGGTCGGCATCGAACGTGCCCGCGAATGGCGAAGCAAACGGATCCCCGTCATTGCTGTACGGGTTCAGGAAGCTGGCCAGCGTTGAGCGCGCCGTGATTGCCTTGGAGTCATCATTGTACCGGATACCTGCGGTAAGGCTCAGGCGGTCCGTAATGTCGACATAGGCCTCTGCAAAAATGCCGTAGCTTTCGAGTTCGAAGCTCTGGGTATTGTTGCGGAAGAACGATGTCGCCAGATAGCTTGGAGGAAGCCCTCCACCGAGCGAGGTAAATGACCCGAGCACACCGGCGATATAGTCGATCGCAAATGCATTCACGTAGTAGCTGTTCTCGAGCACTTTCGATTCGGCGTAGACACCGCCCAACAGGAAGTTGAACGGGCCGTCAAAGTCGGAACTGATGATCGCTTCCACCGAGAACGATTCATTCTCCTGGTTCGAACGGTCAAACTGGGTTCCATCCGGCGTACAGACGCGAAAACCTTCGAAGGCGCCGCGATTGTCGAGCCGCGTATCGGAAACGCACAGGTCACCTCCGCTGAACAGAGCATCGGTGATCGGTGTGAAATATACGCCTGTGCCCGGCCCTGCCGCGCCAGCAGCGAAGGCGTTGAGCGTCCCGAAGGCCACAGCTGCGTTCGGGATCTGGCCCACACCAAGGTTATAGTCCTGGCGCGAGTCGACCGAGGTTTCCTGATAGGTCCCCGTCACACCGATGCTGATGCCGCCGAAATCATGTTCGATATGCGCTTGCAGCTGCAATTCGTCGGAGAAATATTCCGGCGTGAACTGCGTGTTCACCGTGCGAACATCATTCGGCTCGTTGAAATTGGCATAAGCGTCCGGGCCATAAAGGCTGTTGAGGCCCAAGGCCGACGGAATGCCGTTAATCGCGAGGAATTCGTTCGAACCCAAGGTACCCGTGAAGGTCGAATTGGAATTCGTCTTGTCGAAATCGCGACGGTTGTTGAGGCAGCCAAGCACACCGGTCGGGTCGCGCTGACACTGCTGTTTCTGGATCCGCAGACGATCATCATTCTCGCGGAAGTAATAGCCCATCAAATCGATGGTCGTATCAGGGCCCGGCTCGAAACGGAGCGAACCGCGAATGGCGTACATGTCGCGGCCATCGATATCGTCGCCATTGAACAGGTTGGTCGTGTAACCATCACGCTTCAGGTAGAAGCCGGCCACGCGCACACCGATGGAATCGCCCACCGGCACATTGACCATGCCCTTGGCCTTGATGCTGTTGAAGTTGCCATATTCAAACTCGGCGCGGGCACCGAAACCGGAAAGGTCCGGCTTGGCGGTGATCACATTGACCACACCCGAGGTTGCGTTACGCCCGAACAGGGTTCCCTGTGGGCCACGCAGAACTTCGATCTGTTCAAGATCGAAATACTCGGTTTCGAACAGGCGGGTGCCAAACAATGGCGCGGAATTGAGGTGGATCGCGGTCGCGCTGTCGCACGATACGCCCACGCACAAATCACCGATCCCGCGGATCGTAAAGCTGGACGCGGTGAAATTTGACTTGGTGAAAGAGACATTCGGCAGCGTCAGCTGAAGATCGCTCGCATTTTCGATCTGTTGCGCTTCGAGCGTTTCGGCACTGAACGCGCTGACCGCGATCGGGACCTCTTGCAGGCTTTGCGCCTGCCGCTGTGCGGTCACAACGATGACAGGGCCGCTGGTTTCCCCGAGCGTCGGCTCGTCGGTGTCAGCATCTTGAGCGTAAGCGGGTACTGCGATCGCACCGGCACAGATGCCGGCCATCAGGGAAGCCCTGATTCTCATAGATTTTCTCCTCTCCCAAGTACCGTCTTTGCGCGGTATCTTGGTAAGGAAGCTAAACCGGAATACGTATGCGTGGCAATAGTGTTACGTAGAAAGCCAGAAATCCTTTAGATTCAGCTAGTTTCCAGCATTCTGTGGCGCGTTGTCCCCACCTTGGCTGGTAAACTTTGCGCCATTCTCGACAATCACGACTTCCGGCTGGAGATTCATCCAGGCGGCCAGAAGGTTCAGATCCTTCTCGTTGGGGATGCCGAACAGCGCAGCATGGCTTTGTTCGAGTGAGAGCAGCAATTTGCCGCCCTCGACCGCCAAGTGCGACTTGCGCAGCGACTGGCGTGAACGGGCCCCGATACGGCGGCACAGCCGGATCGCCAGCCCCCAGCCAATAGCCTGATCCAGCGCCTTTTTATCGGCAAGTTGGTAGAGTTCGTCAGGCAGAGTGCAATTGTTGCCGTTGGCACAGATAGCAGCAGCTATCATCGCCCGGCCTTCCGGGTCGATCGCGATCCACCGCTTGTGCAACGCCCACTCGATCCCGACCCGCATTCTCAGATTGGGCTCGATCTGCATCGCCGAAAGCGACAGCATGGTTGCCGCCAGACGCAGCCGCTCGGACTTGCGACCGCTCGCGGGCACGGCATCGACCGTCCAGCTGGCAATTCGCGTGGCCATGGTCGGGGCTGCACCACGCGACGCTGAAAAAGCGGATACTCCGGCTATGAGTGGATCTTGGGCTTGCGCATGAGGCTCCAGCGCATCGAACAGGATGCCCTCGCGCAATCCCCATGACGAAACCACCACCCGTTCCGGTTTCAGCTTCTTGATCAGCACCTGCAGCAGCACGGCCGCATCCGGCATACTGGCAGAGCGCATGGTCGATATGCGCGGCGATGTCCGCAAGTCTTCCGATGCCGAGCCTGCCACATGGCGGGCAAACTCCATCGCTTCATCGGCTGGCAGGCTTAGCCCGTGCGGGTCCGTCAGCGGATAATCGCGCTGCTCCATCGCATAGACGGCCATGGCCCGCCACGTGCCACCGACCAGATAGAGATCGCCATCCACGGGCTTGGCGACCTTCGCATCCTTCATTTTGCCCGTTATCGCTTTGCGCAGCGCATCCTGATCACCGCCGCCCAGTTCGGGCAGGCGCAGGGTTCCGATCGGCAGGCTGACAGCTTTGCCCGGCTTGCGATCATCCAGCCGGACCAGTTCAAGACTTCCCCCGCCCAAGTCTGCGACCAGGCCGCCACTGTCGGGGAATGCCCCGAGCACACCCCAAGCGCTGGCCGCGGCTTCCTCCTCGCCCGACAACACGCGCGGCGCGAAACCAAGATCGCGCAACGCCTTGATGAACGGCTTGCCGTTGGACGCTTCGCGCACGGCGGCGGTGGCGACAACGTCGATTTGGTCGATCTCCAGGTCGCGGAGCAACAGAGCGTATCGCTCGAGGCCCCGCATCGCCAACTCGACTGCTTCATCTGCAAGCTTGCCAGTCGCGGTGATGTCGCGCCCGAGCCGGGCTGCGACCTTCTCGTTCAGCAACACGGTCGGCGCGCGGGGCGAACCGCCATAGACCACCAGCCGCACCGTATTCGATCCGATATCGATAATCGCATGGCGCGGCGTGTTGCCGGAAAATAGCCCCTCACGGTCGGCGCGGCGCCCGTTCAACGCCATTCAGATCGCACCCTTGCGCAGGGCGAGATGCGGCACCGCGCCGGTTTCAAGAGCCCCGCCCCGCCCGGACAACGAGGGATTGGTCATGAAGTAGCGATGGCAATTGAAGGGCTTCTCACCCGGATCGACCCGGCCATAAGAGCCGTCGGGCTGCAATTCCCAACTCTGCTCGGTATCGAGCAAGTTGGCGAGCAGCACCTGCTGCAAAACCTGGTCATGCACGGTCTGGTTGGCAATCGGCACCAAATGCTCGACCCGCCGGTCCAGATTGCGTCCCATCAGATCGGCGGACGAAACATAGACTGTCGAGTTCGGCCCCGGCAGCGGTTCGCCATTGGCAAAGGCATAGATACGGCTGTGTTCGAGGAACCGGCCAATGATCGATTTGACCCGGATATTGTCAGACATGCCGGGCACGCCAGGGCGCAGATTGCAAATGCCGCGTACCACCAGCTGGATCTCGACGCCCGCGCGACTTGCTTCGTAGAGGCGATCAATGATGCCTGTATCCGTGATCTGGTTCATTTTCATCCAGATCGCCGCAGGCTTGCCGGAATGGGCATTGACCACTTCGTTGTTGATCGCCGCATAGAGCGTTTCGCGCAGGTTGATCGGCGAGATGCCCAGCATCTCGGTTTCGCGCGGTTCGACATAACCCGTCACGAAATTGAACAGCTTGCCGGCATCGCGCCCGAACCGGGGATCGGCCGTGAAATAGCTCAGATCGGTATAAACCTTCGCCGTGGTGGGGTGGTAATTGCCGGTCCCGAAATGGCAGTAGGTGCGAAAACCGGTCTCTTCGCGGCGGACAACCATCGAAACCTTGGCGTGGGTTTTCCAGTCGACAAAGCCATAGATGACCTGGACCCCGGCCCGTTCCAGTTTGTTGGCCCAGAACAGGTTCTGCTCTTCATCGAAACGTGCCTTGAGTTCGACCACTGCGGTGACCGATTTGCCGTTCTCTGCCGCCGTCACCAGCGCATCGACGACCGCAGACTGGCTACCGGCACGATAGAGGGTTTGTTTGATGGCCACCACATCGGGATCGGCAGCGGCCCGGCGGACGAAATCGACCACCACGTCGAAGCTTTCATACGGGTGGTGGATGACGATGTCTTTCTCACGAATGGCCGCGAAGATATCGCCATCATGCTCCATCACCCGCTCAGGATAACGCGGGGAATAGCTGTCGAATTTCAGGTCGGGCCGGTCTTCGTCAACAATGTCCGCCAGGCCTTCCATGCCCAGCATCCCGTCGGTCTTGACGATCGTGGCGCCGGGAGTATCGAGTTTCTCGCGCAGCAATGCCTCGGCAGTCGGGTCGAAATCCTCCTCGATTTCCAACTGAATGACCTGTCCCCGGCGACGCCTCTGGATCGCCGTGCGGAAGGTGCGGACCAGATCTTCTGCCTCTTCCTCAATCTCGATATCGCTGTCGCGCAAGACACGGAAAGTGCCGTCGCCAATGATTTCGAAGCCGGGGAACATATGCTGGGCAAAGCGGGTGACGAGGCTTTCTATCGAGATATAGAGCGCCTCCTCCCCGGGGACCCGCAAGAAGCGCGGCAATGCGGGCGGGATCAGGACCATCTCGACCAGCTCTTCCTCCCCGCGCCGGACAGTGAACAACAGGCCGAACCCTTCATTGGTCACAAACGGAAACGGATGGGCCGGATCAAGCGCTTGCGGTGTCAGCAGCGGCATGATCTCGTCGTAGAAATGCTGCTTGAGCCATTGATATGCCTCGGCATTGATGCGCTCTTCCGCCGCAACGTGAATACCCGCTTCCGCCAGTTCGCGGCGCAGTTCACGCCAGGTCGACTGCTGGCGACTTGTAATATCCTCGAGACGTTCGACAATCGCCGCCAACTGCTCTTTGGGCGAGCGACCATCGTCGGACGGCGTATCGATGCCGCGTTGGACCTGGCCCACCAGCCCCGCCACGCGGATCATCAGGAACTCGTCGAGATTGCTGCCGGAAATGGACAGGAACCGCAGCCGTTCCAATAGCGGGTAGCTGTCATTGCAAGCTTCGGCCAATACGCGGTCATTGAACGCCAGCCAGCTTAGTTCACGGTTGAAATAACGCTCGCCCGGTGCCTGGGGGGCATCGGGTTCGTTGTCCTGTGTGAGTGGCTGGCTGCCCATACTGTCCTGCTTCGCTGCGGCTGTGGTGCGAACTATAAGGCCGAACAGGGATCAAAAGCTACCGAATTGGCGCCCGCGCCGTCGAGGCCGTGCCTACCCGGCCAATTGGCTAGCGTCGGCAATCTCGATGATGCCGCGCTTGCCCTCTTCATTGCGTCCCAGCTGGACGATTACGTCGATCACGCTCGCGGCATAGGAAATCGTATCGCTGCGGCTTAGCCCGATGCCGGTTTGCATGACCATCAGGCTCAATTGTTCCAATGCGCCGCGCAGTGAATTGGCATGAATGGTGGAGAAACTGCCCGGATGCCCGGTGTTGATTGCCCGCAGGAAACTGACGCTTTCCTCGCCCCGCAATTCGCCCAGCACAATCCGGTCCGGGCGCAGCCGCAATGCCGCTTGCAACAATTCATTGGCGGTGACCTTCGCCTCCCCCAACTCGCCTTTGACGGCGACCAGTCCGACGCCATTCTCTCCGGGCAGGCGCAATTCGGGCGTATCTTCGACCAGCACTACGCGCTGGTCCTGCGGGATTTCGCCCAGCATTGCATTGAGGAAGGTCGTCTTCCCGGTGCTGGTGCCGCCTGAAATCAGGATCGTGCGACGCTGGCCGATCGCTTCGCGGAGATAGGCGATCGGTTCAGCCTGCGCATCGGGCATCGTCGCACGAACCGGCGGCGCCAATGGCCCCGCATCATACGCATCGAGCGGCAGATCGAGCTGGCGGTGGCGCCGAATGGCCATAACCCAATGCTTGCGACTGGCCGGCGGCCCGCAAAACTGGATCCGCGCTCCATCGGGCAATGTCGCGCCCAGCAGCGGATGCTCGCGGTTGATGCCCTGATGGCTCACCCGCGCGACCTGTTCGGCCAGCCGCTGGACCAGACGGTCATCGATCTCGGGCGTTTCAATGCGCTGCATCCCCGGCGATGCCGCATCTTCAATCCAGACCTCGCCCGGGCGGTTGACCAGGATTTCGGTGACAGTGTCGCGGTCCAGCCATTGGCGAAACGGCGCAAGATACGCGTCGAGATAGACGCTGCGCTCCTGCGCATCGTCCTGCTGGTTAAGGGGGTGGACGTCGGCGGCCATGCGGTCTGTACTAAACGCCCGAGAAATCGAGATCGCGCGCGGTGAAAACGCGGATCGGCTCACCCTGGCGGACCCGGATGGTGGGCCCGACCTGGCTGTCTTGCTGCACCGCAGCCGCAGCAGCAGCCTGACCGCCGCCGCCGATCACAACCGAAGCACCGCCCGTGCCGATGGCGGATAGGCCACCGACAACCGACAGCAGCATGGCCGAGCCAAAACGCTGGAAGAAGCGGCTGTTGACTTTGCCCTCCAGCCCGGTGGTGCCGTCAAACCCGATCGCGGGCGACTGCAGGTTCACCGAAGCTCCGTCGGGCCGGATCAAGCGGGTCCAGATCACATAGGCACGCTTCTGCCCGCCCTGCACGCCCGACTGGTATTGACCGATCAGGCGGCTAGAGCGCGGGACGAGGATGTTTTTGCCATCGAAACTGCGTACATCCTGGCTCACCACTGCGCGGACAAAGCCCGGCACATCAGTATCAATCGCGGTTTCCAGGATTGCGGGGATCAAGGTGCCTTGTGTCACAGTGGTCGCCGGATTGGCCATCGGTTGCGCCGAAGCAGTTGCGCCGCCCACACCGCCGATGCGGCTGGCAAAATCATTGGCTGAATTGCCGGTCGTCATGCCCCCCGCGGGAGCAGCGACCGCAGGCGCCGCGCCCCCCGGTGCCGTGACCGGAGCACCAAGCGCACCTGCGTCAAACACCAGCGAAGGGGCCGCATTGGGATTGCTGCTTGGCCCGGCAACAATGTTCGGGTTGGCTGCCAAGACTGGTGCCGGAGCGGGATCAGGGCGCGATGCCGCGACTGCCGCCGGGGCTGTCGCCTGCTGCGGGGCCTGCGCCAGGACAGGCGGCGGGGCAGCGTTCTGGGCGTTCCCGACACTGGGAGGCGGTGCGACACGGGCCGAGTTCATACTCCACAAAGTTACCGCGCCCAGGGCAGCAACAATCGCGATGCCGGCGACCAGCCCCATCGCATCGGACTTACCGTTCTTCTGCGCGACTGCCGGATATCCCGTACGGCTGGCGAGATCGATGATCTCCGCACTTTCGCCATCACGCGGATCGCCATCATTGGCCGGGCCGCTATCGCCCTTCTTCTTTTCGGGAAGTCGCATGGCTAGACGCATCGCTTCGTTCCTCCTCAACCGCCCGCCAGCGCTTCGAGCGCCGGCACAGAAGGCGGGACCCGGATCGGGCCATTATTGACCAGCGTCGCGCTTTCATCGCCCGAACGCAGGATGATTTCGCGCGGCACGCCGTCAACCACGACAGTATTTCCGCGAACCGTGAAGTTGACCGGTCCCTCGACCCCTTTGAAATCCTTGATCAGGATAGCGGGCACGGGTGCACCGGTATTCCACTGCAGAAAGGTTGCATCGCCATCGTCATAGGTGCGCGCAGGAAACAGCTTTGCATCGCCATCCGGCGCCCACGCAAAATTCAGCTCGGCAGGATCGGCGACCGCATAGGGATCCGTGGCGGCAGCAATCTCAACCGCATTCGCCGTTTCCGCGCGCGCCAGCAGGGCTTCCTCTGCCACTTCGTCGGGATAGGTAAAGGTCAGGATATACAGTGGCTTCGCGCGCGGGCTTGCGACCAGGTCGAACAGATAGGTGCGCTTGTTGGTCACCACCGTCATATTGGTTTTGGCCGTGGCCTGCAGCGGTTTGACGAATAGCAAATTGGCGCGCTTGTTGGGTGTCACTTGCCAGGTGGTGGAATCGCCGATGGCGACATTCTCGATTGCCTCGCCCTCACCAAACTTGATCGTGGCCTGTACCTTGGTCCGGCCTTCGATCGTCACCACCCTGGCGGGATCATATTCCAATTCGACCAAGCGGGAATCCTGGGCCGCCAGGGGAGCGGCCATCAGGGCGAGTGCAAGCACAGGGACGGGCGCGGAGATACCGGCGCGGATCATTTCACTTTCTCCGTAGGACGTGCAGGTGCCGGCTTGAACCGGCTGCCGAGCCCGCGCGTTCGCGACCCGGAATTTGAAAGAGGCGCGACCTGGGCGCCCCCTGAAGAGCTTGCGAATATGCGGGTTTCGCGGATGGCTGTGCCTGCCACTACCCCGCCAGCATCATTTGCAGCCACCATGGGCACAGCGGCGGCAACAGCCGTGCGTTGGGCGTTGGATGCGCCGATAGCCTGTGGTGTTGCGGCCGGTTGTGCCGGAGCGGAGGCAATTGCTGCAGGTGCCTGAGCCGGGGTAACATCATCCCCTCGCTCGCCCTTGTCAGCGGCGAGGCCGAACACGCGCCATCCCGCCACCATAGTCCCGGCCACTTTGAACACCATCACCATCAGTGCAACATGCACCGCGCCAACCATCAAGAACGCCATCGCGGGCCGTGCAGGGATTTCGCCAGCTGTCTGGGTCAATGCCGACAGGATCGGCACCGAAAGCTCCAGCATGACGCTGCCGCCCAAGACGGCCAGTAGCGGGGCCAGCGCCAGCAGCACGACGCCTTTGAGCCAGCCGACAAATAGGCCGCGCGTACCATTGAACAATGCCATCACGACAAAAACAGGGCCAAGCGCCACCAGCAGCGCCAGAGCAATCCGGGCCGTCACCAGCACACCCACAGTGCCAAGCATGAACAGCAATGCCCCGATCCACAGCATCCCCGCAGGTGAGAATGTCTCCACATCTGTCTGCCCGTTCGATGCTTCCTCTACCGCGAGAAACACAACGTCGACCTTACTGGCGAAAGTCATCGTAGCCGACCCGTTGTCGCCGGTCAGGACACCGGCCAGCCAGTCGGGCGCGCCCAAAGCAAGGTTCCAGACCACACTTTGATACGCGACCCAACTGGTTGCAAAGGTCAGCACCAGGCCCAGCGTGATCATGCGCGGCACCAGCGAGCGGACTCCAAGGCTGGAACGCCCGGTGATCAGCATGAAGGCAAAGAAAGCGATATAGAGCGTGAGCAGGATCGTCAGCACGGTGGCCATGTCTCCGCCCGGTGCGAACAGTCGACCAAAGGCAGCGCCAGTGACTTCGGATGCGACGCAATCGACCGCCTGCAATGCCGAGGCAATGCCCCCGGCGGCTTCAGACATGGCAAGGTCGCAGGTCCGGCTCATTATTCGGCCGCCTGCTTGAAGGGGATCTCATTCGTATCCGTGGTGTCGTTCGCCCCTCCCGGCCAGGCATGGCCCGTCAGGTTCGGGAACCAGTCAGCCGGGGCATCGCCAACCGCTTCGCGCAGCAAGTCGAGCCGACGTACCGTGCTTTCACGGCCAGAAAGCATCGCCAGGACTTCGGGCGAGTCGGACAGATCGAGTCGGACCACCACGCTCGCATCGGGTTGTCGCACCAGGAAGCATCGGCTGTGCGCAGGCAAAGACCGGATCAGCGCAAGCTCGTGCTGGGTCAGGCCGAAGCCGTCACAGTAATCCTCGGGCCGCGCGCGACTGTTGGGCATGAACACCATTGTCGCGGTCTGCTCGACCAGCGCAGTGGAAATGCGGCTTTCCAGGGCATCGCGGGCGGACTGTGTGGCGAACCCGACCAGCGCATTGCGTTTGCGCAAAGTCTTGAGCCAGTCCCGGATACGCGCGGCAAACACATCATCGTCCAGCGCTTTCCATCCCTCATCGATCAAGATCATCGCCGGCTTGCCATCCAGCCGCTCCTCGATCCGATGGAACAGATACATCATCGTCGGCGTCCGCAGCTTCGGATTTTCGAGCAGCGCGGTCATGTCGAAGCCGAGCGTCCGGTTGTCGAGATCGAGCTTGTCTTCGCCATTGTCGAACAGCCAGGCGTGCTCGCCCGAATGGATCCAGGCAGAGAGCCTGTCGGACAGATCCCCTGGCTCGGGGCGGCGCGTGCCGGACAGCAATTCGCGGAAATTGCGCAACTGGCGCAAATCGGCATCGTTCTCGTAAGCTGCATCGACCGCATGGGCGATGGTCTGCAGCTCCTCAGGGCCATCGGCGGCCAACAATACGCCCAACCAATCCCGCAAGAATGCCCGATTTACCGCATTGTCAGGCAGCGCGAGGGGGTTGAAACCGGTCGCTTCGCCCGCATGAATCCGGTCATAACGACCGCCGATTCCGCGCACGAACAGCTCCGCGCCGCGATCCTTGTCGAACAATATGGTTCGTGGTCGGAATTTCTGCGCCTGTGCGGCGAGGAAATTCATCACCACGGTCTTGCCCGAACCGCTCGGCCCGATAACCGAGAAATTGCCCAGATCGCCGTGGTGGAAGTTGAAGAAAAAAGGCGTCGCGCTGGTCGTTTCCAACAGCGTGACTGCGTCGCCCCAATGGTTGTCCTCGGCCTGACCAAGCGCAAAGCCATGGAACGATCCGAAGCTGGCCATATTGGCCGAGCTGATCATCGCGCGGCGCACGATATATTGCTCATTGCCCGGGAATTGCGCCCAGAATGCCGGCTCCAGATTGGTGTCTTCGCGCACAACGATGGCACCGGTGTCTGCCAATGAGGCTGCGCAGGCTGCGCTGGCCTCGTCCAGCGCCGGCAAGGTCTGTTCGCGTACTTGCACGGTCAAATGGTGGTCCCCGAAGCCAACGGCACCATTGCCCAACGCATCGCGTGCCGCGAGCATATCGGCACGTTCGGCCTGTGCTTCTTCATCTGCAGAGCGCAAGCGGCGCAGCGACAGGTCCATCCGCTCGCGCGCCGTGGTCCGTTCTGACGGCGCATAGCTTTCCGAAACGATCATTTCGTGCGGCAGGCGGAGCAACCCGTCTAGCAGGCCCGGACTGGTGGCATCCGGATAGTCTTTCAGGCTCAGGATCGAGGCGAAATCCGGCTCACCCGAGCCGCGTTGCTCCATCGCATCGAGACCAAAGCTGACCCGGCGATAGGGCAACATATAACCGATATCGGTTTCATCTGACGGCCGCCGCACGGGGCGCATTTCGCCATTGTAGAGGGCGGAGAGTAGCTCCAACATCTCGTTGTTGGTGTGGCCAGTGGGCGCATCATAATCGCCCAAGACGCTGGCCCCGTAAGGCTGCAAGGAGGCGACGAGGCTGGTGACGGCCGCCTTCAACGATCGCAAATCCTTGGGATCCGCCTCGACATCGTCCTGTCCGCTGCGATTCCACATTCTGGCCAGGCGTTCGGCAAAGCCCGCTTTTCCGCGCGCAGGACGCCGGACCAGGCTCACGAACTGGTCATTGATGAACAGCGAGCCGGAGCCGAGCCGCTCTTTCCATCGCGTATCGATATGGCGGGTTAGCGGATCGGGAAACTGGGCGTCGAGCTCCACCGAAACCCGGCGACGGATCACGTGATGGTACAGGACGAAGCGGGAATCGAGCGTCGAGCGCAGCACCACTTCGCGGGTCGCAGCATGGGCGTTGAGCGAGTCTGTATCTTCTGTTTCGAACAGCAGGCCGGGGACCTGGATCGCCGTCATCAGCGATCCATCGCGCAGGAGCACCGTGCCCGGATCGACCAGCCCGGAATAGGGCAGCCGGTCGCCCGCGCGGGCTTCCTTGGCGCTCCATGCAGCCGGTCCGATCCAGTTGCTCATGTCCTGCGGCCCTCCTGAGCCACGTCTAAAACAGTGCTCAAGCTGCGTAGCTGTTGCAGCCCCAGCGCTTGAAATTTTTTACCCGCGGGCATTTGCTGACCTTGGTGATCCAGAGGTCAAAAACACGCGGTTCGCGCAGGCAGGCAAAATAGCCCACCCCGTGAATGACCAGCGCAGCGGGAAGCGACAGCCAGCTGCCTGTAATCAGGAAAATCTCTGTCGTGACCGCTGCGTTGATGATGAAATAATTATACGTCACGCCGGCAAACATTTGCGGGCGTGTGAGGGCACGGTGCACGGGATGGCGGGTCAGCTGCTCCACGGTTCCGCGCCCCGCCCTAGCCCGCTGCCTGCTGGATACCGGCGACGATCGAGGCCGAGCCGAACAGAATGAATGTGCCGATGATCACTGTTGCGCCGAAGCGCCAATTGAGCCGACCTGTAAGCATCATGAAGCCGACAGCGGCCACGGCCATCACGGCAACAGCGGTGGCAACATTGCCCAGCAGCGTTCCCTGCAACCAGCCCAGCGCATTGACGATCGGGCCCGAACCGGCCGGATCGACCTGCCCGGACTGGACCTGGGTCTGCGCCAAGGCAGCGGACGGTGACAGCAGCGCCAGAAATGCAGCGATGCGAGAAAGCGATCCCATTGTTATCTGTCCCCTCGGGAATGGTTGGACAGCCGCCCCATGATGGCCGCCACGTAGTTCTTGGTTTCACGGATATTCGGAATACCTTTGGCCGCGAGTACCCGGCCTGGCCCGGCATTATACGCGGCCAGCGCCTTTTCCAGGTCGCCGTCAAACCGGTCGAGCTGTTCGCGCAGGTAGCGTGCGCCGCCCTCCAGATTGGCAAAGGGATCGTCAGGATCGACGCCGAGATAGCGCGCGGTACCCGGCATCAGTTGGGCCAACCCGCGCGCGCCGGCATGAGAAACCGCGTTCTCGCGCCAGCGGCTTTCCTGCCAAACCAGCGCTTCGATCAGGCTCGGGCTCAGATCGAAACGGGCCGAAAGTTCTTGCACCTTGGCCTGGTATGTCGCTGGTACGCCCAGCGCCGTCAGGGCCGGATTGGATGTGGCATGGGCGGGCAGTCCGGTGGCCGGATCGGTTTCAAGCAATGTCGGTGCGGACATCAGGGTCCGGGCAGGCACAGCAGCAGCGCCGCCGGCAATCCAGCGCGCTCCATCCGCATCAATTTCCATCACATCTGCACTCGCAGGAGCAGACATCAGAGCCAGCAAAGCAATAGAGGCAAGCCAGCCCGCTTGGTTTAGAATCACCGAGCCCTCCATATCCGGCGGTCTGCCACCTTAATTGACTGCCACCTGACAACAAGCTGGCTGAAGACAAAGTTAACCATAACTTGTGGGCCGCAAGAAGGCCGCCTGCGATAGCACACGCCAAGACGCCCGATTTATCGGACCCGTGACGGCCGTTGTTGACAAGATTTGATAGAGCAAAGCCCTATCGAGCGCTGGCACGCTCCACCAGATGCACCGAGACGCGGCGGTCACGATCATCATCGGCGCCGCCCAGTGCGGCCTCGACCAGATTGAGCCCGGCCTCGGCAAAATCGGGTTCGATTGTGGTAAGCGGCGGGGAGGAATGCGCGCCAACGCCCAAACCGTCAAAACCGACAACCCCGAAATCCTCCGGCACGGATTGTCCTGCGTCACGAAGTCGGGCGAGGATGCCCAGCGCCATCGCGTCACAGGCGGAAAAAACCGCATCGAAACCGTCGCCGCTTTCCAGCAGTGCGGCAACCGCGCCTGCGCCTTGTTCTTCGCGCGTCTCGCCAGGTGCCGTAATCGCCTCGCTGGCAGTCAAGCCAGCCGCTTCCAGCGTCGTGCGATACCCCTCGTAGCGCTCGCTGAACTGGCGCTGCGCGCCATCAGTTTCACCGACAAAGGCAATCCGCTTGTATCCGCCGGCGATCAGTCGCTCGACGGCCAATTTCGCGCCTGCGTGATTGTCGGACCGGACATAGCCGGGGCCGTCAAACGGTGCGCCCCAAAATGCTAGGTTGGATTGCACTCTGCGATAGTCGCTGAAGTGGTCCCAGGCCTGCCGGTTTGTTGCTGTGCCCAGAACGACGACTGCATCGGCTTGCCCGCGCTCTATGAACTGGCCGAAAAACTGCTCGGGCTCGGACTGGATTGAAACCAGCGCCTGATAGCCCTGCTGCGCCGCCGCCGTGCACACGCTGCCGAGCAATGAATAGTAAAATGGATTGACGGAGGCGGCGCCCTGCCCTGCTCGGCCGATGACAACAACGGCTATGGTCTTGCTCTTGCCGCTGCGCAGCCGGGCGGCACGTTCGTCAACGACATAGCCCAGGTCACGCGCGGCAGCGATCACGCGCGTACGGGTTGCTTCGGTGATCGTCGGGGAGCCTGAGAGCGCACGCGAGACAGTGGACTGCGAGACTCCCGCCCTCGCTGCGACATCGAACGATGTCAGTCGCCTCTCGTCCTTGCTCACCTGAATTTCCCTCACCCGTACCTATTGCGTCGCTGCATGGCGAATGAAGGGGGCAGTGGTCAATCCATCTGTTGGTTAGGTGCTGATCGGATCATAGGCCGGAAAGTTGCTGGCGCAGGCGTCCAGCATCGCACGCATCTGCGCCGGATCAGCCGCGTGAATACCCTCGGGCACCGGCTGCATCTTATCCTTGGGCGGGAACGTGCCATAGCCGGCGAACAGGCAATGCCAGCTCGCATTGGCGTAATAGCGCTTGCCGCCATAGGCCTCGTCATTGGCGGCATTGATATCCTGGTGGCGGAACCAGGCCGTCATCATGCGCTTGAGGCCGGGCGAGAGATGATCATTGGCTGCGTTGTCGCGCCAGTAGGGCGTGTCCGTGCGCTGGTTGAGGCGGTAATGCGCGACGATGTAGTCGCGAATGCCCTCATATCGGGTACCGATGGAGGCATTGAAAGCCTCGCGATGCTGCGGTCCGAACCCGCCTTGTTCATAAGCCTGCGCGAATTCCAGCGCAGTGACGATAACAATATGCAGTGCGGTCGCCTCAAGCGGTTCGAGGAAGCCCTGCGCCAGCCCAGCGGCAAGACAATTGCCGGTCCAGCTGTTTTCCAGGCGTCCGACTTTCATCTTCAGGAACCGCGCTTGCTGGTCGCTACCTTCCATGCCGATGGCCGCACGCAATTCTGCCTCTGCCGCCTCGTCCGAGAGATATTTGGACGAGTAGACATAGCCGTTGCCGATACGATTGGTCAGCGGGATCGACCAGCGCCAGCCCGCCTGCATCGCCGTCGCCTCGGTCTGTGGCTTGAAGCCGTTGCGGTGATCGGTCGGCATGACAACGGCGCTGTCGTTGAAAAGGTTGTCGGCAAAAGGAAGGAACTTTGCGCCCATTTCCTGCTCGGCCAGCATCGCGCGAAAGCCCGAGCAATCGACGAACAGATCGCCCGCGATCCGTTCCCCGCCCTCGCACAGCAAAGCTGCGATATCGCCATCATCTGCCCGCTCGACTTCGGTTACCTTGAGAGGGCGATGGGTGACACCGCGTTCGACTGCCCAGTCGCGCAGGAATGCCCCCAGGGCGTAAGCATCGAAATGGTAGCCATAGCTGGGCGCGAAGGGGAAATTGTCCGGTGCGAGCGGCGATTTTCCGGCCTCGCTCAGCTGGCTTGCAAGGAACCAGTCATCAGGATGCGCCGCGACATCGACGCCGTGCCGCGCAAGGCTGCAATTGCCGACGAAGGCAGGCTCGCTATGCATATCGACCGGCCCAGGAAAGGGATGGTAATAGCTATCGAAACCTGCCCGATCGCTCCAGCCATTGAACCGGATGCCCAGCTTATAGGTCGCATTGCAGGGCGGCATCCAATCGCTTTCGGCAATGCCAAGCTGGTCAAAGAAGGCCTTCAATTGCGGTGTCGATCCCTCGCCAACACCGATGATCCCGATTTCCGGACTTTCGACGACGGTGACCGAGCCGCCTTTCTCCGCCCATTGCTGGTGCAGCAGGCAGGCGGTGATCCAGCCGGCACTCCCACCGCCCAGAACCACGACATCAGGTGCTTTGGTTTCGCTCATCGCTCCGACAGTAGCCAGGTCAGGATTTCGGGCAAGCGATCTGCCCATGCATTTTCGTCATGCTCTGCGCCTTCGTACGAGCGGCTCTCGAAGTCTTGGCCACGGATCCAGCCCGCCTGCTCAAAAGCTTCGTCCACTGCCGCCTGGTACGGCGGATAGTAAGCGTCGAGTGTCGCGGTGCCGTGGTCCATCCATATCCGGCGACCCTTTGGTTCGCCCAGATTTTCAGCGAACCAATTCGTCCAGATGCGCGTGGCTTGCTCGCGTTCGGCTTCGGCTGGCAGGGCAATCGGCCAGTGTGAGCTGACGCAGCCAGCTTTGCCGAAGACATCGGGACGTGCGGCGATGGCATAGCAGCTCATGATACCGCCCATGCTGGAGCCCATGATGGCCGTGTCCTGTGCGCCGGATCGCGTCCGGTATTCCGTATCGATCCGAGGTTTCAATTCGTCAGCGATCCATTCGAGGTAGCGCGCTGACACGACCGGACGACCCATTGTGTTTTCGCGCATGCTCGCCGCAAGATCACCTCGCGCTTGCTCTTCCACGAACTGCGGCAGGTATTGCCGATAGCGATCTTCCCCAGGAGCCCAGATTCCCACGATAATATGCGGTTCGATCACTTCATCGCGAACGAGCTTCAGCATCGCCGTGTCCGCTTCCCAGATCTTCTGGAAATTTGAATTCTCGAGATCAAACAGGTTGTGACCGTCATGCATGTAGAGAACGCGATAGCGCCGTTCGCTGGTATCATACCCTTCTGGGAGCCAGATCGTGACCCGTTGGTCAGGCAGCCCTTCGGGAACAATGCGTTCCCATTCGACAAACCGCCCCTGTTCCAGTGCGGCGGTTTGCGCCGGCGCGCAGGCTGCGAGAGCCAGCGCAAGCAAGGCGGCAAACCAGCGGATCACTGCGGTTTGAGCTGGATCGCCACGCCGCCGCCCGGTGCCAGGCGGACTGTGTAGCTGTCGCCCTTGCGCACCGTCACAGTGTCATAGGCGATATCGTGGCGCTTTTCGGTCAGATAGGTTGCTTCGGGTCCGTCTTTCCAGATCTTGGCCGTGTAGCTTTGGCCTTCTTCGAGGAAGTCGAATTCCAGCTCCATCGTCCGCTCGGTCGCGTCATTGACGCCGCCGACATACCAGTCCGCGCTGTTCCGGTCCTTGCGCGCGAAGATGGCGTAGTCTCCCACCGCGCCGGCAATCAGCTTGCTCTCGGCCCAGTCGGCCGGAACCTGCTTGATAAACTCCAGCTCGCGCGGATGGGCTGCGAGGCTTTCGATGAAGTCTGCGGCCATCTGGATCGGCGAATAGATTGCGAGATAGAGGCCCAGCTGCTTCGCCTTGGTCGAAGCGATCGGGTAATTGTTGTCCCCGACCAGCCCGAGCACACCTGGCGTATAGTCCATCGGACCCGACAACATGCGGGTATAGACCAGCGTTGGATCATGGTCCGGCCCGTTCGAAAACGCACCCCACGCATTGTATTCCTGGCCCCGCGCGCCTTCACGAGCGACCCAGTTGGGATAGGTCCGGCGCAGGCCGGTGGCCTTGATCGGCTCGTGCGGGTTGATCGCGATGCCGCGCTTGGCGGCTTCTTTCACAACCTTGAGGTGGTGCTGCACCTGGCGCTGGCCGTCATGCCATTCGAAAACTTCCTTACCGTCTTCGCATGGATCGTTGATGTCGGCATTGCACGAGATGATCCCACCGCCATCGGCGACATAGCCGGTTTTAATGACATCAATGCCGAGCCGCTGGTAGAGATCGAGACCGGCTTCCAACTGCTTCTCGTAAACATCGATATTTCCACCGGTTTCATGGTGGCCGATGATCCGCACGCCCTTTGATTTGGCATAGGCGGCGACCTGTTCCAGATCGAAATCTGGATAGCTTTCGGTGAAGCTGTAGTCGCGACCATTGCCGAACCAGTTGCCGTCCCAGCCGATATTCCAGCCTTCGATCAACACCCCGCGAAAGCCATGCTCTGCGGCGAAGTCGATATACTCTTTCGCTCGCGCCGTTGTCGCGCCGTGACGTTCGCCCTGCGCCCAGGTCCAGCGGTTGGAAATCATGCCCCACCAGATGCCGATATATTTGGCCGGTTCGAAATAGCTGACATCGCCTAGCGCATTGGGCTCGTTGAGATTGAGTTCCAGATCGCTCTCGACCAGCCCGGCAGGCCCGTCAGTAATACGGATCGTACGCCACGGCGTGTTGAAAGCGCCCTCGCGCACGACCTTGGGCCCACGGCTGGAGGGGGCCAGCATCGCGCGGAAGCGATTGCCCTCGATCCGGCGCAGCCACATGCCCGAATAATCGACCAGCGCAGCCTCGTGGAACGCCATATGCGTGCCATCTTCCAGCCGCACCGTCATCGGCGTGTGTGCGATCGAAACGCCATTGATCGGCGTCTGTTTGTAAAGATATTCGTAGCGGTTCCAGTCGCCGCCCTGGATCCACCACGCAGTGCCTTCTTCCGCGATCGCGAATTCGGTCAGCTCTTCCGAAATCCTAGCGACGGGCATTTGGTCGCTTTCAGGAAACTCATACCGAAAGCCGATACCATCATCGAACACCCGCATCCGCACGGCGAGCGTGCGCTGGCTTGTCTCGCGGGTTTCGCGGAACGTGATCAAAAGCTCGTTGTGATTGTCCCGCACGAAGCGGCGTTCACCCCAAGGCTGCTCCCACGTCGTGTCAGAGCTGGCGATATCTTCCGATACCACTTCGAAATTGCGCCGCATGGTCTCGGCATCTGTGAATGTGAAGCCAAGGTCGCTTTCCGCTATCACTTCCTTGCCGTTTTTCTCGACCCGGTAAAACGGCACGCCATCGCCATCGACATTCATTTCCACCGTCAACCTGCCGTCGGGTGAGGAAACCTCAGCCGCAGCGAGCGGGGTTACGACGGCAAGCAGGGCAGCGGAGGAAAGCAGCAAACGCATGGATCAAAGCTCCAGAATCAGCGCGCCATAAGGCGGCAGGGCATCGGGGGTGGCGTGGTTGGTGGCGTGACGAATTGTGCCCCGCACATCGTGTAGTGGGATGGTGGTGGCGCCCAGATTGAACAGGCAACGCACAGTCTGGCCCGCACCGGAACGGGTCAGGTCGAGCATTTCGCCCTGGGGCGTGCAGCTCTGCACTGCGCCGCCTGACAGGGCCGGCATGGCATTGCGCAGGGCAATCACATCTTTGGTATAGGCCAGCATGGAGGCAGTATCCTGCTCCTGCACATCGACCGCCTTGGCCTGGTTGTCGGCGCCCACCGGCAGCCATGGCTCGGCGGCACCAAAGCCGGCATCCGCACTGGTCGCTTCCCACGGCATCGGCGTGCGTACTCCATCACGCGACAAGGTCAGCGGCCAATTGGCAATCGCTTCGGGGTCATGCAGCTGGTCGAACGGGATATCGACCTGCTCCAGCCCCAGTTCTTCACCCTGGAACAGGATCGCATTGCCGCGCAGGCTCATCAGCAGCAGCATTTTGAGCCGCGCGAAGGCCTGTTTGTGTTCCGGCGCGCACCAGCGTGAAATGGCCCGCGGAGCATCGTGATTTTCGAACGCCCAACTGGGCCAGCCGACGCCGTCTTCTTCCGGCCATTGCGCCAGTGCGCCGCAGACCAGGCCGGGTGTCAGTTGGTCGGCATAGAGGAAGTTGAATCCGTAGGCGGAGTTCAAATGCTCCTCGCCCGACGTGAAAGCCTTCATTTCGGCTTCGGCCTCGTCCCCACCCACTTCAGCGACAGTGAAGATGGCATCATAGCTGTCGGTCAGGGCGCGGATGCGCGCGATGAAAGCGGGAATGTCCGCATGGGATTGGTTGTGGACACGCTTCTGGAAATCGAACGGCCGCGTGCGCTGCTTGTTACTGGGCGGCGCCGGCGGATTGTCGCGCAATTGCGGATCATGCATCAGGAAATTGAGCGCATCGATGCGGAAGCCATCGACTCCGCGATCGAGCCAGAACCGCATCGCGCCCAGCAACGCCTCTTGCACATCGGGATTATGCCCGTTGATCTGGGGCTGGCTGTTGAGGAAATTGTGCATGTAGTACTGGCCACGGCGCGCGTCCCAGGTCCAGGCTGGGCCACCGAATACGCTTTGCCAGTTGGACGGTGGCGACCCGTCAGGCTTGGCATCGGCCCACACATACCAGTCCGCCTTGTCATTGGCTTTGCTCTGGCGGCTTTCGGCGAACCACGGGTGCGCGTCAGAAGTGTGCGAATAGACCTGGTCGATCAGTACGCGCAGACCCAATGCATGGGCACGAGCGACCAACGCATCAAAATCATCCAACGTGCCGAACAGCGGATCGACATCGCAATAATCGGCAACGTCATAGCCGTAATCGTTCATCGGCGAGGTAAAGAAGGGCGAGACCCAGATCGCGTCCACGCCCAGCGAAGCGACATGATCCAGCCGCGAGGTGATGCCGGGCAGATCGCCCACACCGTCGCCGTTGGAATCCATGAAACTGCGAGGATAGATCTGGTAGATCGTCGCGCCGCGCCACCATGGCTGCGCACCGGCATGTGCCGCTGAAGGAGTATTGGCAGTGGCCACGGAGGTCAGTCGTCCTTCTTTTCGATCAGTTCGCACACTGCGAAACCGAAAGCGGGCAATGTGATGGCGATGGAGCCGGGCGCAGAAATACTGACCGGGCATTGGCCTGCCAGCGTTTCGACATCATTGGTGCGGTAGTCGACCTCGACACCGCGCGTGATGCTGTCCCCACTGGTGTTGTAGGCGAGAAGAACCCGCTGGCCGCTCGCCCGATCGGTGCGGATAACCGAGAACAACCCGGCCTCGCGATCGAACGTATTGATCGTGGTCAGCCCTGTCCGAAGCGCCGGAGTATTGGCCCGCACATCCGCCAGTGTTGCGATCAGGGTGTAGAGCGGATGGGAGGGATCGAAATTGTCGACCGCTGTCGTAGCGTCGCTGCCGAGCAGGGTGTTGTCATTATACGCGCCGACCTTGCTCGGGAACATATTCTCCCGCGCCAGCTGGTCATTACCATCACTTACGAAGCCTTGCTCGTCCCCGTAGTAAATCGTCGGCACACCGCGAAGCGTCATCAGCATCGCATGGCCGAGCATGGTGCGCGCCAGCAATTCCTCGCCATCGGCATCGGGATTGGCGTCTTTCACGAACATGGAGAAACGCCCCATATCGTGATTGCCGAGGAAGGTCGGCATTTGGAGCGCGGCAGTTTCGCCGCCCTTGTACAGAATGTCGCCCTTGAGCATTTCTGCCAGCACTTCGGGGCTGGCCCCCTTGGCAACCAGCTCGGTCACGGCAGCCTGGAAGGTGAAATCGAGCACTGCGGGCAGTTCGTCTCGCAGGGTGAATTGTGCAAGGCCGCCCGGCTTGGGGCCGGCCCAATAGACTTCGCCGAAAATATGGAAATTGGGGATGCCGTTGGCTTCGGCCCGCTCAAGCATGGCGGGCACGAATTGCTGCCAGAACTCCGGATTCACATGTTTGACCGTGTCGATACGGAATCCGTCGATGCCGAAGCGATCGATCCAGCTGCCGAAGATATCGATCATGCCCTCGACCACGCGCGGATCTTCGGTGAAGAGATCGTCCAGCCCGGCGAAATCGCCGTAGACCGCGCTTTCGCCCCACCACTCGCTATCTCCGCGATTGTGGTAATATTTGGGATCGTTGAGCCAGGCCGGAACCTTTATGTCTTTTTCCGCCTCGGGGACCACAGGCGTATAGGCGTAGGCTGGATCGGTCAGTTTGGCCCAATTGGTTCCGCTCGAATCTTGGTCACCATTGAAGCCTTCATTGATAGGCTCCCCATCCGGCCCTCCGCGAGTAGAATAGGGAAAAGCACCCTTGCTGCGAAAAGCATACTCGCCTTCGGCGTAGTTGATCACGTCGGCGGTGTGATTGGTAATGATGTCCATATAGACCTTCATCCCGCGCGCATGTGCGGCATCGACGAAGGCCTTGAATTCCGCATTGGTGCCGAAATGCGGGTCGACCTGGGTGAAATCAATGACCCAATATCCGTGGTAGCCGGCGCTCAGGGTTTCGGGCTTGGCCGGGTCGCCCTGCACCGGCTTGTTCTTGAAAATCGGCGCGAACCAGATCGCGGTCACACCCATGCCCTGGATATAGTCTAGCTTCTCGGTAAGCCCTTTCAAATCACCGCCGTGATAGAAGCCTTTATGGGTCGGATCGTAGCCGCTCTTGAGCCTGTCCGCCTCGTACCCGCCCAGATCATTCCCGGCATCGCCATTGGCAAAACGGTCCGGCAGTACGAAGTAGATCACTTCCTCCGTTGGCGCGCGATCGCGCACAGCGGAAACTGTATCGGCAGCAGGCTCCTGTGCGCCAATTGGTGTCGTGGTGCAGGCAGCCAGCACCATCGCCAGAGCAGATGCGGCAAGTCTCATCAGGCAGATTTCCTCATGTCTTTCGGCTGGATATAAGCGCGCAGAAAATTGGCATGGTCGGGCATGGAACCAACGACCTGCCGGTGGCCCTGCGTAATACGGCCAAGCATTGCGCCAAGGTCAGTCCCCGGCATGGCATTGGCCGTCGGATTGTAACTCTCGGGCATAACCCCTTGGCCAATCAGGACTTGTAGCCAACCTTGCTCGGTAAACAGTTCTTCATGCTCGCGATGAATATAGCCGGTGGCGCGGAAGGCAGCGATCTTGTCAGTCAGAGTATCGGGCAAATCCATGGCGCGGCAGCGATCCCAGAAGGGCTCGCCCTCTCGCGCATTCGCGACATAATGCAGGATCAGGAAATCGCGGATGCGGGTCCATTCAAACTCCGCCTGGCGATTGAATTCATCGCGTATCGCTGGCGCGATAGTTTCGCCCGGCAGCATCTGCAGCAGCCGCGCGATCGAAGCCTGGATCAGGTGGATACTGGTCGATTCCAGCGGCTCCATAAAGCCTGCGGCGAGGCCGAGCGCGAGGCAATTATGCGACCACTGCTTGCGCCGCATACCCGTGGTGAAGCGCAGCGGCTTCGGATCGGCCTGCGGCGCACCATCAAGATTGGCGAGCAGGATAGACGTCGCCTCATCTTCGCTCATGAAATCCGCGCAATAGACATGTCCGTTGCCGACCCGGTGCTGCAACGGAATGCGCCATTGCCACCCGGCCTTGCGCGCGGTGGAGCGAGTGTAGGGCGTGAAATCGCCCTTGGCTTCACACGGCACGGCGACCGCGCGATCGCACGGCAACCAGTGGCTCCAGTCGTCGAATCCGGCTCCGAGAGTTTGCTCGATCAACAATGCGCGAAAACCGGTGCAATCAATGAAGAAGCCACCGGAAACCCGCTCACCATTTTCCAGCTTCAGCGCAGCAATGTCGCCGCTTGCATCATCGCGCTCGACCGCAGCGATTTTCCCTTCGATGCGCGTCACGCCCCGCGCCTCGGCATAGCGGCGCAGATAGGCGGCATAGAGCCCGGCATCGAAGTGATAGGCCCAGGGCAGATCGGGCGCAGGCTTGCCCGGCTCGGCACGCCACATACCCATCTTGCCGGCGCGCGCGGCAATATCGTTGAGGCAATAGTCTGATAATGGCCCAGCGGTGCCCGCCGCGCGGGCCCTCAGCCAATAATGCTGGAACGGCAGCACCCCTGCCCCGTGGCCCACAGTACCGAAGGCGTGGAGATAACTGCTCCCCTCGCCGGACCAGTCGGCAAATTCGATCGCAAGTTTGAACGTGCCTTTTGTCTCTCGAAGGAACTCCGCCTCATCAAGGCCGAGCGCCGCGTTGAACAGGCGGATTTGCGGGATCGTCGCTTCACCAACGCCGACCGTGCCGATCTCTTCGGATTCGACCAATACCACCTTGCGATGGGCAAAGCGCGCCAGCGTGGCGGCTGCCATCCAGCCGGCGGTCCCGCCGCCGACGATAATGATCGGTGTCTGCTCCGCTCCGTCCAATGTTCGTGTCCCGGTCAATGGCCTGATCCTTCCTGGCTGTTACCAGTAAAGGAACACGGGGCAGCAACGAATAGCATGATTGCCATTCGCACTGCCCCGATGTTTCACGCCCCTAGAACCGGAAAGTGAACCCGGCGAGGAAACGACGACCATATTCCTGGTTGTCGATTACTGCCTCACGCACCGGCACGTTGAACTGCGACACGAAGGGCGCGTTGGTGAGGTTCTGGCCTTGCAGATAGATCGAAAGACCTTCAAGCGGACCACTGTCGAAATCGTAGCCGATCTGCGCATCAACGATAGTCTCTGCACGGGCGAGACGGCGCGTGATATTGCCGCCGAAACCGGTGAAGTCAGCCAGGAATTCCGAACGATAACGGACGCTACCGCGGGCGTTGAAGCCACCACGCTCGTAATAGAGCGTGCCGTTGGCCACCCATTCGGAATAGCCCGGAATAACGTCTGTGTTGCCATTGGCATCTTCGACCTTGGTCTCTGTCCAGCCCACACCGCCGGTCGCACCGAAGCCTTCGAGTGCGGAGAAGAAGACATCGAATGGCACGGTAGCCGAAAGCTCGGCACCGAAGAAGTTGCCGCCACCCGTGTTCACTTCGGAATTCAGGATACCGATCTGGGTCGCCGGAGCGACGCCAGCAGGATCGGGCAGGCCCGAGTAATCGAATACGGTGTTGGCACCATCGATGTAGCTGACCAGATCTTTGTAGAAGAGCTGGAGGGCAATCACGCCCGCGCCATTCGCAAAATACTTCTCGACGTTAAAGTCGATGGCATTGGCACGATACGGACGCAGCAGCGGGTTACCGCCACCACCGTTGATATACGGATAGACGCCGGTCGGGCTCTGCCCGTCAATCGTGGTCACGACGCCATAGCCAATCGCTGCGCGAAGATCGTCCAGCTGCGGGCGCTGGATCTGGCGCGAAGCTGCGAGGCGGAAGACCCAGTCACTGTCCAGACGCAGCGAGAGGTTTGCGCTCGGCAAGACATCCCAGAAATCATCGCCCAGCGAGACATCGACCTGATTGCCATTGGCGAAAGAGATACCGCTGGAGTTCTGGTCCGTGTTGATCGCTTGGACACCGACATTACCGGTCAGCACGCCGCCGCCAATATCCTGTTCGATATCCAGCTGCGCGTACAGCGTCATCAGATCTTCGCTGATCCGGTATGCCTTCGCAGGAATATCGTTGGACAGGTTGCGATCAAGCACCAGCACACCTGATGCAATCACATCGCGCGCATCATAGCTGACAATCGGGCCGAGGCCGAGATAACCAAGATCGGTCGAACGCAGCAGCAGATCTGCGGGAATCGGAACTTCCGTGGCACCGCCAGCTGGCTGAACGAAGAATTCGTCCGGCGTCAGGCTCTTGTCACGATTGGTGTAGGACAGGCCGAGATGGATCTTGGAGAAGAAACCGCCCAGCTCTTTCGACACACCGAGACGGTACTGTTTGAGCTCATCTTCAATGATCCGGTCGTTATAGTAACCGGCCTGAACCCGGCTGCCGCCCCAACCGAGCGGATCGGTCAGCCGGATAAGGTTCGGATTGCTGTAATCGAGCGAAGGATTGAAACTGGTGCCACTGGTATCGGACATGAAGCCGATCGTATCGGTCGCGCCAACACCAACATTGTAGCCGGTGCCCGAATAGCTTTCGATGCTCAGCTCGTTGCGGTCGGTGCGCGAATAGCCGAAATCGAAGAACGCGCTCCAGCCGTCATCACCTTCGTAAGCAAGGTTGAGTCCGCCCGAATACTGGTCCGCCTTGCGTTGGAACACATCGTTACGGACCACGCCTTCGACGCCAGTGAAGGTGCCTGACGTTGCGAATTCGCCGAATTCGGTCGTCGTTGTCGTCGCCGTGCTCGGGTCGAACTGCGTTCCGAACGCGCCAAAGCCGAGCGGCAGCTCGATGCCGCGCTTGGTCGAGTCATCGTTGAAGTTGGAATAGAAGCCATCTGCCGTCAGCATCAGGGTCGGCGTCAGTTCGGCCTGGAACGTGCCGGTCACGCCAAAGCGCTTCAGCTGTGTCGACGTAACGAAGCTCTTCGATCCACCGATCACGAACGGGCTGGTTGGATCGCCATTGCCAGCATAACCCCAGGCGTTGAATTCCTGCAGCTGGTAGGGCTCGTCGGTATAAGCAGCCGACAGCGCAATACCGATGGTGTCGTCTGCAAACTGATCGACATATGTGCCGTTGACGCGATAACCGAATTCCCGCGAACCGGCATTCAGTGCGCCGATATCTGCATAAGAACCCTTGGCGCCGATGGCGATGACCTGCTCACCGGCTTCCAGTGGGCGGATCGTACGCACGTCGATGGTGCCGACCAGGCCCTGGCCCACCAGCGATGCGCTAGGCGTCTTGTAGACAACCACCTGGTTGACGACTTCGGACGGATACTGGTCGAACTCGACTGCGCGGTTGTCACCGGTCGAAGTCTGTTCGCGGCCATTGAGAAGCGTTTGCGAGAAGTCAGGACCGAGGCCGCGAATGGCAATCACGTTGGCGCGGCCATTGAGGCGCTGCGACGTAACGCCGGGCAGCCGGGCAATCGATTCACCAATCGAATCGTCGGGCAGCTTGCCGATGTCTTCTGCGGTTACCGATTCCAGAATCAGGTCGCTGTTGCGTTTTTCAGCAACGGCGCTTTCCAGCGATTCGCGGAAGCCGGAAACGATGATCATGTTCTCGTCTTCGGGCTCTTCGCCGGTGGCTTCTTCGCCACTGTCGGCGTCTTGCGCCAGGACGGCCTGCGGTGCGAGCGTAAGCGCCATTGCCAGGCCACTGATCCCTGCAGTCAGATACTTGCGGTCAATCACGTTGGTATTCTCCCTAGTCCCGCCTGTTGTGGCGGTAATCCCGGACTGAAAAGCCAATGCTTAAAGTCGGTGCTTGGCGCGCGACCCCCGCACGCCTTGACCATGGTTGTAGGCAGGCAAAAACGCCTTCGCATAGATCGTATACGTATGTTTGTGCAGTGCAGCACGGGGGTGTGTCACTGATGTGCAACATTGATCCAAAAGCCGCTGCACGGGGGCAGTACGGGCAAAAGCCCTAGTTACTTTGCGGCAACATACGCCTAGTCTGTTGCACGGAGAGAAACACATGGGTCGTGCACCGACCGGCAAGCCAACCAGCTTTGACATCGCCTATCTGGCCGGGGTTTCGCAGCCCACCGTCAGCCGCGCCCTTCGTGGTGATCGCTCGGTCAGCGAGGCGACCCGCACCAAGATCGAAAAGATTGCCGCCGACCTCAATTACACGGTCGACAAGAATGCGAGCTCGCTACGCACGCAGCGCTCCAACACGATTGCTCTGCTGTTCTTCGAAGATCACACACCTGACGACAGTATGATCAACCCGTTCTTTCTGGCGATGCTGGGATCGATCACCCGGGCGGCGGGAGCGCGTGGGCTGGACCTGCTGATCTCGTTCCAGAAAATGGGCGATGACTGGCATACGCAGTATCAGGACAGTCACCGTGCCGACGGGCTGATCCTGCTCGGCTATGGCGACTACACTTTGTACGAGGAACGGCTGGAGCAGCTGGTCGGCCAGGGCACCCATTTCGTACGCTGGGGATCGGTTCGCGAAGACAATGTGGGCGCGACTGTCGGGTCTGACAATTTCGGGGCGGGCAAACTCGCCGGAGAACATTTGCTGGCGCAGGGGCGCAAGCGGATTGCCTTTCTGGGCCAGGCAGATGAGCGCTATCCCGAATTTGCCGACCGCTACCAGGGCATGTGCACTGCATTGCAGGCTGCAGGCGCGGCGTGCGATCCGGCCTTGCAGGCCAACGCGCTGACCAGCGAGGAAGACGGCTTTGCCGCCATGCAATCCCTTCTGCAAAGCGGGCAGCGGTTTGACGCTGTCTTTGCGGCCAGCGACCTGATCGCCATCGGGGCCCTGCGCGCACTGGCCGAAGCCGGACGATCGGTGCCCGGCGATGTTGCCGTGATCGGGTTCGACAACATTCCCACCGCAGCACTTACCACACCTCCGCTTACCACCATGATGCAGGATATGCGCGGTGCGGGGGAAGCCTTGCTGGAAAGCCTTGTCGCGCAAATCGACGGCAAGCCCCCTGCCCCGACCAAGCTGCCAGCCACCCTCGTACCCAGAGCCAGCACCGGCAGCTGACCCGCACCCCCTGCGTTGACCACATTCGTATGCGTCTTGCCCCGCCGCATGGCGCGTGCCAGCACATGCCGGAGATCGTGAGCGCCACAAGAAGCGCGGCGACCGGGGAGAGATCATTGTGACCAGTGCAACCAGCGCGAAACCACAGCTGGGCTTTTGGGGCCTGTGGAATATCAGCTTCGGCTTTTTCGGCATCCAGATCGGGTTTGCGCTGCAAAACGCCAATATGAGCCGGGTCTTCCAGACGCTGGGCGCGAGCATGGACGATCTGCCCGCGCTTTGGGTCGCTGCGCCGCTGACGGGCCTGATCGTGCAACCGATTATCGGGCATTTGTCAGACAAGACGTGGAACCGCCTGGGCCGCCGCCGGCCCTATTTCCTGACCGGTGCGATCTTTGCAGCGCTGTCGCTGTTCGTCATGCCACTCGCCCCGCTGATCGCCGCGCCGCTGATCTTTGCCGCTGCCATGCTGTGGGTGCTCGACGCCTCGCTCAATGTCTCGATGGAGCCGTTCCGTGCGTTCGTGGGCGATATGCTCAACACCGACCAGCACAGCGCCGGCTATGCCGTGCAAACCGCCTTCATTGGCGCAGGTGCAGTGGTCGGATCGATCTTTCCCTATTTCCTCGAACAGTTCGGGGTCAGCAATGTCGCCGCCGATGGCGGCCTGCCCGATACGGTGAAATGGAGCTTCTGGTTCGGCGCCTTTGCCCTGTTCACCGCGGTGATGTGGACCGTGGTGACAACCAAGGAATACAGCCCGGAAGAAATGCTCGCCTTCGATGGCGCCCCGGCGGGCGATGTGGCCCAGCCAGTGCGCGCTCTTGCGGCCAAGTCCTATGCCTCGTCGGCGGTGTGGGCCGCCATCGGCATCGCCGTACTTTTCGCGGTGAATTCCCTCGGGCTGGAGAAAGAGGTGTACCTATTGGGGGCCTTGTTGCTGGCCTACGGATTGCTGAGCGCGATCGGCATTTCGCTCGCCAAACAGGGCAAGACGGCCAATATGCTCTCCAGCATCGTCGGTGATTTTTCCGGTATGCCCGACGTGATGAAGCGCCTCGCGCTCGTGCAGTTCTTCAGCTGGTCGGCATTGTTCATCATGTGGATCAACACCACACCGGTGGTGACCCAATATGTCTTCGGCAGCACCGACACCACCAGCACTGCGTATAATGAAGGCGCGAGCTGGGTGAATGTCCTGTTCACTGTCTACAATGGCGTCGCAGCAATTGCCGCGCTCGCCTTGCTCCCATGGCTTAGCCGGACGTTCGGGCAAGTGAAGACGCACTCGATTTGCCTGACGCTGGGTGCAATCGGGTTCCTGATGTTCTTCTTCGTGCGTGATGCCAACACCCTGTTGGTGGCAGAGATCGGCATCGGCATCGCCTGGGCCAGCATTCTGGCCATGCCCTACGCCATCCTTGCCAGTAATCTGCCACAGCAAAAGCTCGGCATTTTCATGGGCCTGTTCAACGTCTTTATCGTGGTGCCGCAACTGCTGGTGGCGACCGTGATGGGATCGATCATGCAGGCCTTCTTCCCGGGCGAGCCGATCTGGACGATGCTGTTTGCAGCCGCCAGCTGGCTGATCGCGGCGGCGGCGATGCTGCGTGTGCAGGCGGCCCTACCCAAGGCGTAATGGACGCGCTAACGCAGCGCGCATGACGACAGAACCGACAACTGCCCGCAGCTGGCTGTTCGCCCCCGGCGATAGCCAGAAGAAAATGGACAAGGCCGCCGCGAGCGAGGCCGACATCGCCATCTTCGATCTGGAAGACGCCGTCGCGCCCGAGGCCAAACCCGAAGCGCGCAAACTGGTGCATGACCGGCTGGCGAGCGCAAGCGACGAAGAACGCGCGCGGCTGTGGGTGCGGGTCAACCCGCTCGACGGCGGTCTCACCCCGCATGACCTTGCCGCGATTATGCCTGCCAAACCCGGCGGCCTGCTGCTGCCCAAATCGCGCGGGCGCGAAGATGTGCACACGCTCGACAACTTCCTCACCGCGCTGGAGGCAGCCAACGGAATCGAACTTGGCTCCACCCGCGTGCTCGTGCTGGCGACCGAAACCGCAGGCGCGATGTTCCAATGCGGCGATTATGCCGATGCACCGCGTGTGTCAGGCCTGACTTGGGGCGCAGAGGATCTCTCCGATGCGCTAGGCGCAAGCGACAATCGCGGGCCGGATGGCACCTACGACCATCCCTATGAACTCGCCCGCAGCCTGTGCCTGCTCGGAGCGTGCCATGCAGGCGTGCAGCCAGTGGAGACCATCCACGCAGATTTCCGCAATCTGGACGGGCTGGAAACGCGCGCCCGCGATGTGAAGCGGCAAGGCTATACCGGAATGCTCGCGATCCACCCGGCACAGGTCGAAGTGATCAACCGCGTCTTCACACCGAGCGAGGAAGAACTCGCCGCCGCGCAGCAGATCGTCGACATCTTCGCCGCCAATCCCGGCGCGGGAACGATCGGGCACGAGGGCAAAATGTTGGACCGGCCGCATCTCGACCGGGCGAAAGGGTTGTTGCGGGCAGCGGGGCGGATTTGAGGAGCAAGCGCCAATGAATGCGTGGATTTTTCTCGGGATTGCGATTGCCTTGGAGGTGACTGGAACATTTCTGCTCAAGCTATCCGACGGCTTTGAAAAATGGCATTGGGGTATGCTGTCAATTCTTTGTTATTCGGCCTGTTTCTGGGTCTTGGCTCCGGCAATGAAAGTGCTTCCCGTAGGTGTGGTCTACGCGGTCTGGGCAGGTGTCGGCATCGTTGCCGCTACCGCCATTGGCGTTTTCGCATTCGACGAGAAACTGGCTGCGATCCAATATTTCTGCATCGTTCTGGTACTTGTAGGCGCCGTAGGCCTCAAATTGACCACCGCCGCCTCATAGTACCTTCGTTTTCGCGCGAGGCAGCTTCTGCCAAGACATTTGCCAAGTCGGTAAGGCCGGCTGTCGAAACGTGGCAGAACAGCCGCCTTCACCCCTCCACCGGCCGCTTCAACTGCAATCCCGACCGCTTGCACGTCGCCACAACGTCGTCCTTCTGGTTGTAAGCGCGGTGCTCGAAGGTCACGATTCCGGCATTGGGCCGCGACTTGCTCTCCCTCAGCCCGACGATCTCGGTCTCAATCCGCAGGGTATCGCCGTGGAACACGGGCGCGGGGAAGCGCACTTCGTCCCAGCCGAGGTTTGCGACTGCTGTCCCCAGCGTCGTGTCGTTGACCGAAATCCCCACCATCAGCGACAGCGTGAAGCACGAATTGACGATGCGGGTACCGTATTCGGTGCCCTTCATATATTCTTCGTCGAGATGCAGCTGCGCCGGATTGTGGGTCATGCAGGTGAACATGACATTGTCGGTCTCGGTCACCGTGCGGCGGATAGGGTGCTGGATCACCTGCCCCACTTCCATCTCGTCAAACCAGATACCCGCCATCGTCGTCTCCTGAACTGTGTGTGCTGGCGCGATAGCCGAGGGCGATGTCCCGGTCCAACCATCGCACAATCATTTTCCTACACGAACCCTTCTGGTTATTCGGTCACCCCTTGAAAACCAAAAAGGACCACTCCCCATGGCCATCCTCGAATCCCTTATCGGCCCGATCGCCTCGATCGTGGACAAGATTATCCCCGACAAGGAAGCCCGCGCCAAGGCGAAGCTCGAATTGCTCGCCCTAGAAGGCACACACGAACTCAAGGCTATCGAGGCGCGGCTCTCTGCCATCGTAGCCGAAGCGCAATCGCCCGATCCCTGGACCAGTCGCGCCAGGCCGAGCTTCCTCTACGTGATGTATGTGATCCTGCTGTTCGCGCTGCCAATGGGCGTTATCGCGGCGTTCTCCCCCCAATCGGCCACCGCGATCAGCACGGGCATCAACGCCTATCTCTCCGGTCTGCCGGAGCCGCTCTATGCGCTCTTCGGCACCGGCTATCTCGGCTACACCGCCGCGCGCCAATGGGGCAAAGCGAAAGGCATCGACAAATAGCGCCAGGACTGTGTTCCATGTGTTCCATCCTGAAGGATTTCACCCTTCCCGTCGTCGGCGGGAGCCGATAGGACGGACACATGGACGCGCAACAGGACATTGTCTTCATCCTCAATGGCCCCAACCTCAACCTGCTCGGCACGCGCGAGCCGGAGATTTACGGGCACCAGACGCTGGCGGATATCGAGGCGATGTGCGCCGAGAAGGCCGGGGCGCTGGGGCTGCAAACCGTGTTTCGTCAGAGCAATCACGAAGGCGAGCTGGTCGATTGGCTGCACGAGGCAAAGGAGCGCGATGCGAAAGCCGTCCTGCTCAATGCTGCGGCCTACACCCACACCTCGATCGCCCTGCTCGATGCGATCAAGGCAATTGGTGTGCCGGTGGTCGAAGTACACCTGTCAGATCCCGAAACCCGCGAGGAATTCCGCCATATTTCCTATGTCGGCATGGCGGCTGCCGCTACGGTTCAGGGGCTTGGCGCGCAGTCCTATATCGTCGCGCTGGAGAAGGCGGCGAGCCTGTAAAAAAGCGCGCTGCGCCCCCTTGCGCTATTCCATGCAGCCGCGCATACGCGATGCCTCGGGTTACCTACAGGGACATATATGGCCGAAACGAAGCGCAGCTCCGGACGGAAGACCGGAATGAATGTAGACAGCAAGCTGGTGCGCGAACTCGCCGAGCTACTGGCTGAATCGGGCCTCACCGAAATCGAAGTTGAAGATGGCGACCAGAAGATCCGCGTTTCGCGCGGTGGCGGCGTTGCTGCACCGGCCGCGCCCGCAATGGTTGCCGCTCCTGCACCTGTCGCGGCGGCTCCTGCCGCAGCTGCCCCTGCACCGGCAGCCAGCGAAGCGCCTGCTGATGACCACGGGGACGCCATGAAGTCGCCCATGGTCGGCACATGCTACCTCGCCCCCGAACCGGGCGCAGACGACTTCGTGAAAGTCGGTGACAGTGTGAAGGAAGGCGACACGATCCTGATCGTGGAGGCGATGAAGGTGATGAACCCGATCACGGCGGACAAGTCCGGCACGATCAAGGCCATCCTGGTCGAAAACGCGCAGCCGATCGAATTTGACCAGCCGCTCGTTGTGATCGGCTGAGGCGGGGCGCGGGAAACACTATGGGTATTTCGCGGATCCTCATCGCCAATCGCGGCGAGATTGCCTTGCGCATTCACCGCGCCGCGCATGAAATGGGCATTGAAACCGTCGCGGTGCATTCCACCGCTGATGCCGAGGCGATGCATGTGCGCCTGGCCGACCATGCCGTGTGCATCGGGCCGCCGTCTGCGACCGAAAGCTACCTCAATGTCGCGGCGATCATATCTGCGGCAGAGGTTGCGCAATGCGATGCGATCCATCCCGGCTACGGCTTCCTGTCAGAGAACGCGAAATTCGCCGAGATCGTGGAAGCTCACGACATCAAATGGATCGGGCCCAAGCCTGGACATATCCGCACCATGGGCGACAAGGTTGCCGCCAAGCAGACCGCCGGAGAGCTAGGCCTGCCGCTGGTGCCGGGCAGCGATGGCGCTGTTTCCGACCCGGAAGAGGGCCGCAAGATCGCCACAGAAATCGGCTATCCCGTGATTATCAAGGCCGCCAGCGGCGGCGGTGGTCGCGGAATGAAGGTATGCGAGAGCGAAGACCAGCTCGAAACCCTGATGAAGCAGGCCGGCAGCGAGGCGAAGGCCGCCTTTGGCGATGCCACTGTCTACATCGAAAAGTATCTCGGCAATCCGCGCCACATTGAATTCCAGGTGTTTGGCGATGGCGAAGGAAATGCGATCCATCTGGGTGAGCGTGACTGCTCGCTGCAGCGCCGCCACCAGAAGGTTCTGGAAGAGGCGCCCTCGCCCATTCTCAGCGATGACGAGCGCCACCGGATGGGGATGATCTGCGCCGATGCGATGGCCAAAATGGGCTATCGTGGTGCGGGCACAATCGAGTTCCTGTGGGAAGATGGCGGTTTCTATTTCATCGAAATGAACACGCGCCTGCAGGTGGAGCATCCGGTGACCGAGGCAATCACCGGCGTTGACTTGGTCCGCGAGCAGATCCGCATTGCCGATGGCAAGCCCTTGTCGGTTGCGCAGGACGAGCTGGAATTCAACGGCCACGCCATCGAATGCCGGATCAACGCGGAAGACCCGTTCACCTTCGCCCCTTCGCCGGGGAAAGTGACCTATTACCACCCGGCGGGCGGCATGCATGTGCGCGTCGATAGCGGGCTTTACGCCGGCTATTCGATCCCGCCCTACTATGATTCCATGATCGCCAAGCTGATCGTCTACGGCCGCAACCGCGAAGGCTGCATCATGCGCCTGCGCCGTGCGCTGGAGGAAATGGTAGTCGAGGGGGTCAAAACCTCGATCCCGCTACACCAGGAATTGCTGCGGCAGGACGATGTGTTGAACGGCGACTACAGCATCAAATGGCTGGAAGAGTGGCTGGAGACGCGCGAGGCCTAGGCCTGCGGTTCACTACTCGATCGGCGGGTTGTAGCCCTCTTTGCGCAATGTGATGATGTAGGCTGCCAACGCTGCGACATCTTCGTCGACCACTTCGAAGTTCATCTTCTCAGGGAAATTGTGCGAATCCCGCAGCCAGTCACGCAGGCTCTCTTCCGTCAGACTGTCCATATTGGCGATCCGTTCGAAGCCCGGCGCCGAAGGGTTAGGCGAGATCTGCCCGGCAGTCACCGCGTGGCAGCCGGAACACAGCGATTCCGACAGACGTTTGCCTTCCACTGCAGCAGCACTCAAGGGAGGGGCCGACGCTTTGGCCGACTGGACAGAATTATCTGACGATCCGTAGGGGGCACATCCCGAGGCCATCAACAGGACAATGGCTGGAATCAGGGCGATCTTCATAGGTCGTGCTTTCATTTGCAGAGGCCCACCCCACTTTAATGATAGCTGGTCAGGTCGGCTTATCCCCGCTCCAAAGGCACCCCGGGCTCATGCTTCGCAGTGCGGATCGTCAGGCTGGTCTTGACGCTTGCCACATTGGGCGCTGGCGTCAGCTTGCTGGTGAGGAATTCCTGGAAACTCTGAAGATCCCGGCTAACGATCTTGAGGATGAAGTCGATTTCGCCGTTGAGCATGTGCACTTCACGTACTTCTGCCAGGTCGCGCATATGCTCTTCAAACTCGCGCAAGGAGTCTTCCGCCTGGCTCTTCAGGCTGACCATTGCGAAGACGGTGATGGCAAAGCCCAGTTTGGAAGGTTCCAATTCGGCGTGATAGCCGCGGATGACGCCCGCTTCTTCCAAAGCGCGTACGCGACGCAGGCATGGCGGAGCTGTCAGCCCTACTCGTTGTGCCAATTCGACATTGGTGATCCGCCCTTCGCTCTGAAGTTCCCCCAGCAGTCGCTTGTCGATTTCGTCGAGATTGGCCATTTGGAGCCCCTTTTCCCGCTTCTTGATCCGCAATGTCGCGAAACGAACGCGCTCACAACAGGGCGTTCTCGCTAATATTATTATTCATGACAGCAATTGTCCCGCTTTGCAACGCGCCACATAGCTGTGGTTCTTAACCTCTCGGAAACTGTTACGACACGCGCAGATGCCGCATCGTGCGGCCCGTCCTGATTCCGTCGGAGTAGCCCCGCGCACCATGCATTTTGACGACCGCCTTGCCACCGTGCTGCGCCATCGTGCCAGCGGTGAACGCGCGGCGCGCACGCAGTTCCGGCAATTGTTGGACCTGTTGGGGCGTCGCCGGCACGGCAGGGACGAAAACCTGATGGCAACGGCATGGTTGCGGCTGGGTGCACTGGGCGAGGCGATCCCCGCGAATGATCGGGCAGCGATGATCCGTGCACCGGGCTGGCGGTTCCAGAACCCCGAACTGGCAGCCCATTTCGCGGAGGACGAACCTGCGGTGGCCGCCGCTGCGTTGGGCACCGCCACCTTGTCTGAATCCGATTGGGAAGCGCTCATTCCCCGCCTGCCGATCCGGGCCCGCGGTTTCCTGCGGCTTCGCAATGATTTGCCGCAAGGGGCCGTCAGGTTGCTCGAAAGGCTCGGCGTGAGCGACCGTGCCCTGCCCTTGCCGCAGGCTGATGAACCCTATGTTCTGGATCAATCGATCGAAGTTGGGCACGAGCCTGTCGAAGACGCTGCAAGCTTGGCCACCGCCCAGGTCAGCCCGATTGCCGCCAACACGCCGCCTCAGCCCGCGAACGATTCCGACAGCCAGGGCCTGCCCGCTGTGGAGGGGACGCCGATTGCCGCGTTGGTCGAACGGATCGAAGCTTTCCAACGCAACCGCGCCGCGAACAAGGCCTCGTCTGCCACGCCCGATCCCCGCTTGCCATTCGAGGATATCGAGGACGCCGAGGCGACAGCGGGCGAAGACGGCTTCATCTTCAGCGCCGATATCCAGGGGCAAGTCGATTGGGCCGAGGATCACGTTGCCTCTCTGGTGCAATTTCTCGACCTTAAGGAAGTGCTGGCCCCTGCTGCCATACACGCGATGCGCAGACGCCAGCCTTTGGTGAACGCAGCGGTAATCCTGGACGGAGCGCCCGCGCTGGCGGGGGAATGGGTCCTTGATGCGTCACCTCGTTTCTCGCAACCGGATGGACGGTTTTACGGCTATGCCGGTCGCTTGCGGCGTAAGATGGCGGACAATCGCCGCTATGCCGAGGACACCGGCAGCGACCGTATCCGGCAGCTGCTGCACGAATTGCGTACTCCCGTGAACGCGATCCAGGGCTTTTCAGAAGTCATCCAGCAACAATTGTTCGGCCCCGTGCCGCATGAATATCGCGCGCTCGCCGCGTCGATTGCCGGGGACAGTGCCCGAATGCTGGCAGGGTTCGATGAGCTGGACAGGTTAGCCAAACTGGAATCCGGAGAGCGGGAGCTGGATGCGGGCCAAAGCGATTTTTCGGCTATCATCGGGGCGCAGATTGCCCAACTCCAGACGATATTGCGCCCGCGTAACGCGGGCTTCGCGCCCAAATTGGCAGATGGCTGCATAACCGGCATGGCCGAAAATGATGCCGAGAAGTTGAGCTGGCGTATCCTGGCTGCGCTCGCAGCTTCGCTTGCCCCAGGAGAGAGTGGCCGGATCAGCCTTATGCGCGAAGACGGCACTGCCACGCTCGATTGCCAATTGCCTGCAGCGATGGCGATCGAGGATGATATCTTCGCTGCGAAGAGCCCCAAACAAAGCGGCGGTGGAATGTTGAGCGCTGGATCGTTCGGCAGTGGATTTGCCCTGCGCCTGGCCCGTGCCGAGGCACGATCACAAGACGGCGAGCTTGCAAGAGTGGATGACCGGCTGGTTCTGACCCTTCCGCTCTTGACCACTGCAGGGGCGAATCTTAGCCAAGATGACAGCTCGCAGAGCGCCAGGCGACCCGCAGCGAGCTGAGCAGTGATCCCGGGCGCATCAGGTAAAGGACCGCCCGCGGCCAATGCAACGACTGCCCCCTCCCGGTAATCTCGCGACTTTCAAGGAAGGGTTCGCGCCGCGCACCCTCCTGACAGTCGACACCGAAGAGGAATTTGATTGGGACGGCCCGTTCAGTGCCACCGGATACGGGTTGGACCACGTGCGCAATATCGCCCGGTTCCAGGAATTCTGCGAGAATATCGACGTTTCGCCGGTCTATCTCATCGACTGGCCCATCGCGGAATCGAGCCGGGCGCAAGAGATTATCGGTGATGCGTGCGCACGCGGCAAAGCCGAGATCGGCATCCAACTGCACCCATGGGTAAACCCGCCCTTCGAAGAAGAGGTCAACGCCTTCAACAGCTACGCTGGCAACCTGCCCGGCGACCTGGAGAGAGAAAAGTTCCTTCGCTTGCGCGATGCAATTGAAGCCAATTTCAAGGCCGTACCCCAAATCTATCGCGCCGGACGCTATGGCACCGGGCCCTCAACCGCGAAGATACTCAAACAGGCGGGCATCGCGGTCGACACCTCGGTTCGCTCGAAATTCAACTATGCCAGGGGTCACGGCCCCGACTACGGCCTTCATCCGCTCAAACCATGGTGGGTTGGCGACGATCAGCGACTCCTCGAGCTGCCGGTCACGTCGGTTTTCTGGGGCTTGTTGCGCAAGCAGGCCGACTGGATTCACCCGCTGGCCGACAAGTCCGATACGCTGTCCGGCGCACTGGCCAAGATGGGCTTGCTGGAACGGATCGCGCTGACACCAGAGGGCGTTTCCATCGATGAAGCTCTGCGCGGCGTCGACATCGCGATCGACGATGGTTTGCCGATTATCGTGTTGTCATTTCACAGCCCCTCGCTTGCTGCGGGCCATACGCCCTATGTCCGGACCGAAGCAGATGTCGACGGGCTCTACGCCTGGTTTCGCGCGGTTTACGACTACTTCAAGCAACGCGGCGTGGCCCCGACCACGGTCAAAGAAATCATGACCAATGTCGAAGTGTGAGCAGATCGCACTTATTCACCTTGCCCTTTGCGCCTGCGCAGGCTAGCGGGCCTGCCACGCGGAGTACCCGTCCGGGTTGGGCCTGTAGCTCAGTTGGTTAGAGCTGGCCGCTCATAACGGCTAGGTCGCGGGTTCGAGTCCTGCCGGGCCCACCATGGCCGGGGACCGCGTTGAAAATCTGTCGGGGAGTGGCGCAGCCAGGTAGCGCACCTGTTTTGGGTACAGGGGGTCGGAGGTTCGAATCCTCTCTCCCCGACCAGATTTTCGAAACGACAAGCGACAAACTGATACGAATTGCGACCTGACAAAGCGCGCGTCTTCGCGCAGGTTGCCCGTATGACCTCTGCATCGATTGCCCTGAACCGCTTTGGCCTCGGCGCTCAAGGCGTGCAAAGCGCTCCGGATCGGCCGCGCGTATGGCTGCTCGACCAGCTGTCAGAATTCGATCCTGCACCAAGGCCAATCGCGGCGCGCCCTACAGGCGCCGACGCAGCCAAGGATTTCCTCGCCTATCGTGCAGCGCAGCGCAATGCCCGGCGCGGCCAGCGCGATCTGACATCTCTGGAAGATGCGTCCGATGGTCTGCGACAAGTCCTGCGCGGATATTTTCGCGGTGCCCGGCAAAGCTACATTGCCGATGTCGGCGCTCGCGCCCAGGCCGCAGTTGAGAGCAACGCGCCCTTCGTGGAGCGGATGGTGCACTTCTGGTCGAACCACTTCACGGTCTCTGTCGCAAAACGGCAAGCCTCGGCCTTCGCCGGCCCCTATGAATTTGGGGCCATCCGTCCGCATGTACTGGGCAAGTTTGGCGATATGCTGCGTGCCACGGCTCTCCACCCGGCAATGCTGCTTTATCTCGACCAGCTCCAGTCAGTCGGCCCTAACAGCGTCGGTGCGCGGTTCCGCAACGGTCGCAGGCGCGATCCCAATCAGAACCAGGTCGGCCTGAACGAGAATCTGGCCCGCGAAATCTTCGAATTGCATACGCTGGGGGTAGATGGCGGATACGCGCAATCAGATGTGACAGAATTCGCCCGCGCGCTGACCGGATTTACCCTGGCTGGCCTGCCTTTCCTGCGCAATGCCATCGAACTGGGCAACGGGGTCGCCTTCGCCGATCTGGTTCATGAGCCCGGGAGCCGCACAATCATGGGCCAGACCTATCGCCAATCCGGCGGAGAGCAGGCCCTCGCCATACTATCCGACCTTTCCCGCCATCCAGCTACCGCGCGACATATCGCAACCAAGCTGGCACGCCATTTCAGCAGCGACGATCCGCCCCCTTCCCTGGTCACGCGACTCGAGACCGTCTTCCTCGAAACGGATGGCGATTTGCCGAGTCTGTATCGCACGCTGATCGAGGCGCCAGAGCCATGGCAGAACGGAGCTATGAAGTTCAGAACACCGTGGGAGTGGTCCATTGCGTCGCTCCGCGCCACTGGCACAACCGGAATCAATCCGCGCATCTTTACCGGTATGCAGTCGGAGTTGGGGCAAGTGGTCTGGGGCGCGCCTTCGCCCGCCGGCTATCCCGACTTGGCCAAGGATTGGGCAGCCCCGGATGCGCTGGTCCGCCGGATAGAAGTGGCGGCGCGGATTGCGGGGAACGCCCGGCCATCCAGCGTGCCGACCCTGGCCCGAAATCTGTTCCCCGATAGTCTGGGCGAACCGACTGCAACCGCAATCGCCCGCGCCGAGAGCCCGCGTCAAGGCCTCGCCCTCCTGTTGTCGTCCCCCGAAATGATGCGGAGATGAGCATGATCAACCGCCGCAAATTCGTCGCCGGATCAGCACTATTTGGCGGTGCAGCTCTGGCCTTTCCGCATATGGCCTTCGCCCAGGCAGACACAGACAGACGTCTGCTGTTTATTCTGCAGCGCGGCGCGGCAGACGGGCTTGCTACGCTGGCACCCGTCGGCGAACCCGCCTTTGCCAAACAACGCGGCGGGTTGGCGGAAGACTATGCCGATGTCGCGCAGCTCGACGGATTATTTGCCCTCCATCCGGCCTTCGCCAAGGTCGGTGCGATGTATGCCGAAGGGCAGGCCCTGTTCGTCCAAGCCATCGCTTCTTCCTATCGCGAGCGTTCGCATTTTGATGGACAGAACTTGCTGGAGACTGGGGGTAACAAGGCCTACGCACTGCGCGACGGCTGGCTCAACCGGTTGGTGGGCCTGTTGCCGGAGGGGCGTAACAGAGCGCTGGCGCTGTCGCCGTCAGTGCCCATGATCCTGCAGGGAAGCCATCCCGTTTCGAGCTACGCCCCCTCTGCCCTGCCCCAGGCTGATGAAGGCCTGATAGATCGCATTGCACAGCTCTATGAATCCGATCCTCAGCTCCGCGGCCTGCTCAGCGACGCGTTAAAAACGCGCGCCATGGCCGGCGATTCGCAAATGCGGGACCTGCGGGATGCGGAATCCGCCGGCACACTTGCAGCCTCGCTGATGAAGGAGCCGGAGGGTGCCCGCGTGATGATGATGGAATCCGACGGGTGGGACAGCCATGCCGGCCAGCGCTTCCAGTTTCGCAATCTTGCCAGCCGCCTCGATACGATGATGGGCGCTTTCCAGGCGGAGATGGGCGCGGATTGGGGCAATACGCTGGTTATCGTCGCAACCGAGTTCGGCCGGACGGTCGCGCTCAACGGTACCGGCGGAACCGATCACGGAACCGGTGGCGCAATGCTGCTGTTAGGTGGTGCCGTCAACGGAGGGCGAATTCTCGCCGACTGGCCGGGCCTGCGTCAGGGCGATTTGTATGAGGAGCGGGACTTGCGACCCACCGGATCTACCGAAGCGCACATCGCCGGCGCAATAGCCGCGCATTTCCGCATCGAACCGCAATTGGCGATGCGCACCCTCTTCCCGGACCGCACCAGCCGCCCTGTCGAGGGCCTGCTGCGCGCCTAGTCCTTCGGTTTGATCGGCCCTGCCTCGTTGGCAAGGATGCCGACCACCTGCGTCCACACTGCAACATTCTGGCGCAGCTGCACGATATCGATTTTGTCGAGCGTATCATCCGGTGTGTGATGCAGGTCGAAATAGCGGGTGCCATCCTGTTGCAAATCGATAATTGCCCCACCCTGGTCGCGCGAGATATTGATGTCTGCACCACCGCTTGCAACGATACGGGAATCGGCAACGCCGAACCTTGCCACCGACTTGGCCAGCTTGCGGTGCAGCTCCGGGTTGCTCTCGCGGAAATTGCTTTCGAAACGCCAGATACGATCTGCGCCAAAATCGCTTTCCAGCCCGACCCCGATGGGCTCGTCCAGATGGGCCGCAGAATAGGCTTTCGAGCCCCATAGGCCGGTCTCTTCGGCCCCGGCCATCAGCACGCGGATGGTGCGCAAGGGTTGGCCTGAATAGGAGACACGCAGCGCTGCGGCAGCCACGATGCCGCAGCCGGCACCATCATCAAAAGCACCTGTGCCGTTCCACCAACTATCGATATGGCAGGCGACCAGAACCGGCGGTAGCGAGGGATCACGCCCGACGATCTCGCCCACTACATTGCCACTCGTGGTTGTGCCCAGATCGCGCGGAGTGAGCGTCAGCTTCATGGTGATCGGACGCCCGTTTGCCCGCGCAAACATCCGCTCCAGGTTGAGCGCATCGGGAATGGCCAAAGCGCCTGCAGGCGTCGGAGCGAGGCCTTCGGGAAACCCGGTCCCCCCCGTATGCGGATTGCGGTGCAGATCGGTGCCGACCGACTTGATGATTGTAGCGACAGCACCTTTGCTCGCGGCGATACCAGCGCCGACCCAGCGTGCAGGGCCGGCAAATCCATATTGCGAGCCGTCTTGCGTCGGGGTCATCGAGTGCGAAATGAACGCGATCTTTCCTTCAAGGCTGCCAGCTGGCGCCGCGCGCAGATCGTCAACGGTCTCGAAATACACCACCTCGGCCGTGATGCCGTCGGGTCCGGTCGATGCACTGCCGCCCAGGGGTTGGATCACCAGTGGCTGCGCAAATGGCGCGATCACTTCTGCCTTGTGCACTTCGCCCGGAACCCAGGTCTGCATTTCGAACGGCTCATCGGCGACATTCTCGAAGCCGGCTTTTTCAAGCCAGGCGACAGCCCAGTCACGGCCACGCTTCTCCGCCTCGGTACCCGCCTGGCGCGGCCCGACTTCGGTGGTGATTCCCTCGACAAAATCCCACGCGATTTCATCTTTCACCATGGCTTCGTCAGCTACACGTTCCAGAGGAACGCTGCCGGATTGCTGGGCGAGAACGAAGGTGGGAAGCGAGAGCGCGGCGAGCGCGAGGGCAAATTTTTTCATGGCGGCGCTGCTATCGGCCAAGAATGACCGAGTCCAGCAGATCGCGTAGAGCAACAGAAAATGTGTCTGATCGGCTTACCAATTTAGAAAAGCATCCATGGTGAGACGAACCGGAATTCACACACAATTAGGATCACCTGCCGAGGCCGCTGTAAGCGATCCTACAAAAAGTTCGTGAGAACATCCATGCAGTCAAAGGCTTGCTTCAAAGAACCGGCGATTTTTGACATTGAGAAACCTCCGTCCTAATATTCATTCAGGGTCAGACGCATTTCGGGAGTTTCCGTTATGATTGACCGCACTCTAGTTCCCTTTCTTTCCGCGTTTGCCTTACTACTTAGTGGCGGTGTCGCTTTGCTTTCTTCAAGTGACACCCAGGCACAGCGGATCAACGGGCCGGTGATTCTGACATGCGATAATCAGCGGAACGAACAATGGGTCACCTTCCACGCACCGCGCGATGGGACTTTCTTCAATCAGCGGCTGGTGCTTGGCGAAGGCAGCTATTCAGTCTCCATGGTCCCGTCATCCTCTATGCGGTTCAACGCTTTTGTGTATCGCGGAAAGCAAGATTCCTTCGTCGGTAGCCGCAGCAATGTAGCTTCCCATACCCAGAGATTTGATGTCGACTGGTCTGGCGAAGAATTCCTGATCCAGCTCAAGCGCACAAGCGGTTGCACCAATTGTCGTGTGACCATGACATTGCGGGCCTACAATTGCCCGACCGTCAAATCCCAGCCGGCCAGACCCATGTGCCGACCCAACCAATGTTACCAGGATGGCGTATTCGGAACAGGCCGCTGCATTGCCAAGCGCGGGGCCAAGGGCGGCATGTGTGGATCACCCGGCAACTGATCCGCCAAGAGCACCCTGACAACGACACGCTGCCGATGTGGCAGGCTCGGCGAAGACAAGTAGTTGAGATCCGCCAGGCGTAAGCGCACGCTTAGTTGCTCGCTGCCCGCTTCCATTCGGTCAAGTCGGAGCCCTCGACTTGCGCGATATCATCCAGACGCGTGAATTCGGCATTCTCTACACGGTCCCGGCCGTTGGCCTTGGCTTCGTAAAGCGCCGTGTCGGCGCGTGCGAAGAGTTGCTCGTAAGTTTCCCCCGAGCGTGCAGTGGCAACGCCGAAACTGGCGGTCAGGCGGATGTCGCTGTTCAGATCGGGATGTTCCAGACGGGCGAAAGCTGATCTGATCCTTTCGGCCAATCCCGCAGCAGGCTCGTTCTCGCAATTCCAGACCGCAATACAGAATTCCTCGCCGCCGATCCGGCCGCCGACATCACTGCCGCGTACAGTCGATTGGATGAGGTTCCCGAACGCCGTGATGGCCTGGTCACCGGCCTGGTGCCCCCAGATGTCGTTCACTTGCTTGAACAGATCAATGTCCGCCACCACCAGGCTTAGCGGACGGCCCTCGGTTTGCGCGCGCGGCAGGAGGCTCCGTATGGACTGTTCGAACGCACCGCGATTGAGTAGCCCGGTCAACGCATCCTGTTCGGCAGCATCGCGCAGAGTCTTTGTCCATTCGGCGATCGTCGCGCCGATCAGGACCATGGCAATGGTCACGCCCTTTATCCCGAGCACGAGCCCTATCAGGGAATAATAGATCGAATCCCGATAGACCTCTGCCGGGATCGAACGCTCGAACATCAAGGTGAGGTTCGGCCTGACCAGGAAATCCGCCGCCTGAATGGCCATGATCACGATGATGGCCAGGTCGACCAGGTCGCGGCGCCGGGCCGTCAACAGCGTTGCCACGCCCATAGCAAACATGACGCCGTAGCCCGTGTTGACGATGATCAGCCGCGGGCCGACATCGTCGGAAAAGCTCACCGCCACGCCCAGCACGAAGGCACTGACAAGATAGACAATGGCAATGCTGCCCAGGTGCAACCGCTGCCCGACACGCTCGCAGACTGCGGCCAGCATCACTGCCGAGCCGAGGGTGTAGAACACCTGCGTCGTATGGAAGAGGTAGAAGGCATCGGCGGGGAAGAAATGGGTGACCAGGAAGCCCATGGCAGACAGGGCATAGGCAATCGCAAAGCCGAGCACATGGCGCTTCATCCGGCCGGCGCGCCAAAGCACCGCAAATGACACTGCGAAAAACAGTGCCATGATCGGCGTAACCAGCCCAAGAATCTGAGTTTGCATCGACCCGATTTGCTCCCTGCAGGCCGAGGTAGGGCAATATGGTTAAGGGCGTCTTTAGGGAAAGCGCGTGATCGGGAGAGAACCCAATCCCCTCACGCAGTTGTCAGCGAGGGCGAAGCCTCCTTGCCCCAGCGCCCTCACGCGCCTATCTGGGCGCGCAAAGACACCACACATTTTCTCGATCCGAAGGACCTGCCCGATGGCCGCGCAATATGCCTATGTCATGAAGAACATGACCAAGACTTTCCCCGGTGCCCAAAAGCCGGTGCTGAGCAATATCAATCTGCAATTCTACCAGGGCGCGAAGATCGGCATTGTCGGCCCCAACGGCGCGGGCAAATCCACCTTGATCAAGATCATGGCTGGCCTCGACACCGATATCACCGGTGAAGCGTGGGCGGGCGAGAACATCACTGTCGGCTACCTGCCACAGGAACCGCAGCTGGACGAGAGCAAGACCGTGCTCGAAAACGTGCGCGAAGGCGCTGGCGAAACCGCCGTCATGGTCGAGCGTTTCAATGCCATCTCCGCCGAAATGGGTGACCCGCAGGATGACACCGATTTCGATGCGCTGATGGAAGAAATGGGCGTGTTGCAGGAGAAGATCGACGCGGTTGACGGGTGGACGCTCGACAACCAACTGGAAATCGCGATGGAGGCCTTGCGCTGCCCGCCCTCCGATGCGCCCGTCACCAATCTATCCGGGGGCGAGAAGCGCCGCGTCGCCCTCACCCGGCTGCTGATCCAGAAGCCGGGCATCCTGCTGCTGGACGAGCCGACCAACCACCTCGATGCCGAAAGCGTCGAATGGCTGGAAAACCACCTCAAGGAATATGCCGGCGCTGTCCTGATGATCACCCACGATCGCTACTTCCTGGATAATGTCGTTGAATGGATCCTCGAGCTCGATCGCGGCTCTTACTACCCGTATGAGGGCAACTACTCGACCTATCTCGAGAAGAAGGCCAAGCGCCTGCAACAGGAAAGCCGCGAGGAATCGGGCCGCCAGAAGGCGCTCAGCCGCGAGCTGGAATGGATCAAGCAAACCCCTGCCGCCCGCCAGACCAAGTCCAAGGCGCGTATCCGCAAGTTCGAACAGCTGCAGGACAGCCAGGAAGGTCGCAAGCCAGGCAAGGCGCAGATCGTAATCCAGGTGCCGGAACGTCTGGGCGGCAAAGTGATCGAGGCCAAGGGTATCTCCAAGGCCTATGGCGACAAGCTGTTGTTCGAAGACCTCTCCTTCATGCTGCCCCCGGGCGGCATTGTCGGCGTGATCGGCCCCAATGGCGCGGGTAAATCCACCTTGTTCAAGATGATCACCGGGCAGGAAACCCCCGATAGCGGCACCATCGAAATCGGTGACACTGTGCATCTGGGCTATGTCGACCAGAGCCGTGACGACCTGACTCCGAGCAACAATGTGTGGGAGGAAATCTCCGACGGGCTCGATTACATGCAGGTCAACGGCCACGACACCAGCACGCGGGCCTATGTCGGCGCGTTCAACTTCAAGGGCAGCGACCAGCAGAAGAATGTCGGCAAGCTATCGGGCGGCGAACGCAACCGCGTTCACATGGCCAAGATGCTCAAACAAGGCGGCAATGTGCTGCTGCTGGACGAACCGACCAACGATCTCGATGTCGAGACGCTGGGCGCGCTGGAAGAAGCGATCGAAAACTTCGCCGGCTGCGCCGTGGTCATCTCGCACGACCGCTTCTTCCTGGATCGCCTGGCGACACATATTCTGGCGTTCGAGGGCAACTCCCACGTCGAGTGGTTCGAGGGGAACTTCGAGGCGTATGAGGAAGACAAGCGGCGCAGGCTGGGCGATGCGGCGGATCGGCCTACACGGTTGGCTTATAAGAAGCTGACTAGGTGATGTAATCAGTGGCCTATGGGGTGCATCTCTGCGTTCTCCGGAACAACTGTGACCTTTCTGGCCTGCAGTCATTACCTGAGGAGATTGGTTGGAGACTCTTTAAGGCTAACGACGATTCTCACTATCGTCTCGATTTTATGACCGGCGAGAATTGCCAGTGCGAATACCCTGATTGGGTCGCAAGACCAGAATCTTTCGGTATCCCATTATACTTCGAAATCGGCGATTTCGACTCCCTCGTTCGCTCATTCGCTAATGAAAAACTTGGTAACGCGATGGGACGGCCGATAGCAATCTTCGCAGCTATGCTAGGAAAATCTGTAGGGGGTAGTTTCTTGGTGTCTTATGCGGATGACGATGGCACTGATGTCGTTGTTACCTTTCAAGATGGAAAGCTTAGGGAATGGTCATTCGTCGGGTTCAATGAAAGAATTGTAGTTGACGGGAACATTTCGGTTGCGCGAGCCCAGTTACAGGATGGCGAGGCTGACCTCCTCCATTTTCACAGTGCTGATTCTGTTCGCTCATTTCTCGGCTATCTCCCTCCTTTCTACGCAACATTCGATCCAGCGCCAGAGATTGGAAAGTTCGAATATGTAGAGGAAAGGACCGCTACGGACGCGGCTTCAATACGCGAGCGAGGGAGAGAAAAGCGATGGGGAAACTCCCTCCGCACGCACAAGATGATGCAATTTAGGGAAGGAAGTGTTCCCATTGCAGAACGTATTTTCATCTTGTTGGTGCGAAGAACAGGCAACTATTGGGAGGGATGGGCTTACGAGGCCATCGAAAGATTCGCAAAGAAGCGAAATTGGGGAAGCGCTCGCGTGATGCTCAAGAAGATAAGGGACAGCTGGGTTCACTAGTCGGAAGTCAGGCGGACCGAATTCCGGGGGGAATTCCGGGGACAGTATACCAAATTTACCGTCACCCCGGACTTGATCCGGGGTCCCGCTTCTTCCTGCGCAGCGCTCGAAGAAAGCGGGATCCCGGCTCGGGGGCCGGGATGACGGGTGGTGGAGTGGGTGGCGCTAGTGCCAAGTCTGCAAACATGCCCAACACCTCCGACCACATTCTCTTCGTATGGCTCGGGGCCGAGGGGATCGCATCCCCAACCTTCCCCGGCAATATCGCTGACACCACTCGGGCCCGCGCGATCCCAATCACGGCGGCACGACATGACACGGCATTGCCAATTGGCAAGGACGCGCGCAAAACCCTCACCACAAGAAGCCACGGGGAGCGCACATCATGGACACGCAAACACGCAATTGGATTCTGATCGGGATCGCTATCGTCATTGGCGGCATCATCGGGATCAGTTACCCGACATTCGGCCTGCTGCTCCTCATTCCCGTCATCGCCTATATCGCTATCGTTCTGATGCGGAACAAAGGCGGGAGCGAGGCGGAGGAGAGCGTTGCGGCGGAAGCGCGACGGTTCACCGCTGATGATGGCAAAGGCGCCATCTATGTGATGCGCAAGGGCTTTATCGCAGGCCAGCAGGGCATGAATGTCACCATCGATAATCACCTGAACACGCAATTCCGCACAGGCCGCTTCGTCAAGGCCGATGTGGAGCCAGGCGAGCACACCGTCGCAGCGTTGATGGGCAGCCAGACCAAGGGCACCGCCTCAGACCATACAGTCAGTGTGGGAGCGGGCGAATGTGTCCTGCTCGATGCACAGATCAAGATGGGCGCCCTGCAGGGGACCGTCGAATTTCACGAAACCCGTGATGCTGCCGAGGCGCGCAGCAAGCTAGCCGGCCTCAAACTGGTGGAATGGCCCGTCGGGGATAGCTGACGAAGGGAGCGGGCTGCGGGCCCGATAGTCTGCACGGAATGACGACAGCGCTGGATCGATATCCGCGCGCTGTCCTACTCTGGCTGCTCCCGCTAGCTTCGCCGGGATGACCTATTCACCCTCACCTGCCATTGGCAATATCGTGCCGACACCATGGGCCGTCACCCTCGCGGAAAGTCACACCTGCGCATCGCAAGGACTTCGCAAACCCGCGGAAATCCTCGCCTCGCGTGAAAAGTCACACTTTTCGAAAACGCAGTTCGCGTTCCGCTTACGGCGTCGCCCAACGCGCTGTACCACCTTCAAACTGCGCCCGCATGTGGCCGGTATGCGCAAGGTAGAGCCAGTCGAAATGGCGCGCCTCCACCAGCAGCACCGCGAAGTTCTCCCGCCCTGGCGCGACTTGCTCGGGGGTTGGCTCCAGCCCCTCGGCCCAGTCCGGCAGGCCCGAGGTCGCCACATCCGAAATCGCGCCAGGCCCTTCTCCCAGATAACACCGCTTGGCGAAGTTGGTGCTGCTCTCCCAGGCTGCATCGGCCACCCCGCCATCGCGCTCGATCCGGCCCTGCCCTTTGCAGCGGATCTGGATCTTCGCGCCCTTGTCATAAAACAGCACACCCACCGGTGCGCCGCTTCCGATCACTTGCGCTTTCGGGCTACGAATGTCGGTATGGAAACGCAGCGTGCGCGTGGCGGTATCGTAAGCGCGCAGGATCATGACCCGTGCATCGGCATCGGTGGTTGCCACCACCGCATCATGCATCGCGTCGCGCCATTTGCGCGCACCGCGCACCAGTCTGCGGTCGATGTCGGTGCGGATGTCGTCGAGGGATTGGGGCGTTTCGCTCATGGCCGCCCCTTGTGCGTCATGACGTCATCTCGTCAAGCTCCAGTTCATTCAGCTTTCTCTATACGAACATTAACAGCAACCATACAGGCCGGTTCAGTTTCCGGTCACTTGGCCGCCCCTACCCATCGACTCATCGTTAGAGCCGCAATGGTGGGCAGCGCGGCAACAGGAAGGGAAACCGATCATGACGATCAAGCAACTACTCGAGGCTAGCGGCCTGTCTGCCCTGGCCGCGGCACTTGCCTTCACTGCGCTGCCCGCGCAGGCTTCGGAGGCGGCCGATACCCAGCGCGCAGAGCGTGATCGGGGTGACCGGCAGCAAGCTCGGCAGAATCGCGGTGAACGCCGCGAAGCCCGCCGTGGCAATCGCGGCCAGCGCCAGGAAGCCCGCCAGCAACGACGCGGCCAGCAGCGCGCCATGCCCGCACGGCAGGAACGCCGCCAGGTCCGCCAAGAGCGACGCCAGACAGAACGTCCAGCAGCACGCCAGCAGATCCGGCGTGAAGTCGCGCGCGAGAACCGCCGCGAGACCTTTCGCCGTGGTGGTGGCGACCGCGTCAATCGCGCCAACCGCCAGCTGACCCAGCGCGCGAACCGCCAGGAACGCCGCACTGTCGATCGCCAGGTCGATCGGCGCTTCAATCAGCGCGCGGATCGTCGCGAGACCCGCAGAGACGTGCGCCAGGATGCACGTCGTGACGTACGCCGTGCAGATCGCAGGGCCGACCGCCGGGACGCGAGGCGCGATTTCCGCCAGGATGCCCGCAGGGATGCCAGGCGTGACGCTCGCCGTGATGTTCGTGGCGCTCGTCGGGACGGGTACCGGAACGGCCGCCGTGACGGATACCGGGATGCGCGCCGCAATTACCGGAATGACCGGCGTGGCTATCGGAACGACCGGCGCTATGACCGTAGCCGCGATTATCGCCGGGGTGACTATCGCAAGTGGAACCGCCGCTGGCGCGACAATCGCCGGTATAACTGGCGCAACCACCGCCGGGCCTACCGCAACAGCTATCGCCTTGGCCGCTATTACGCACCCTATCGCTATCACCGGTACAACCGCATCAATGTCGGGTTCTTCCTCGACAGCGTGTTCTTCGGCAGCCGCTACTGGATCAACGATCCGTGGAGCTACCGCCTGCCGGAAGTTTACGGCCCCTATCGCTGGGTCCGGTATTACGACGATGTGCTGCTGGTAAATATCTATACCGGCCAGACCGTCGACGTGATCTACGACTTCTTCTGGTAACGCACATCCTGCAGCATTCTGCGCCGGGCCGATGGGGGTCTGCCCCGGCGCACGAAACCCCCGCCCGGGCCATGCCGGGGTGGGGGTTTCCTACATGGGAATCGCGGTTTAGCCCTTGCCGAAGGGCAACATCCGCGAAAGCCCGCCGGACTTGTCGATGAAAGTGTGTTTGAGCGCGCCGAGAATATGGAGTCCGATCAGGTAAATCAGGATCTCGCCGCCAGTGCTATGGAAGCCGAAGATCGCTTTGCCTGCATCGGGGTTCTCGCCTACCGGAAGCGCGGGCAAGGAGAACAGACCAAACACATCTACGCCTCCTCCGAAATAGGAACTGCCAAGCCAGCCCCCGATCGGCAGGCCGATCAGCATGGCATAGAAGATCACATGCACCGTGCGCGAAAGTACGCGTTCCCAGCTCTTCATCGTGTCAGGCAATGGTGGCACCTTGTGTGTAAGTCGCCAGGCGAGACGAGCCAGAGTCAGCACCAGGATCGTTATGCCCAATGCCTTGTGATTGGCCCAGATCGGTGCTGCCAATTCCCGCGTTGCAGCATGCTCTGCCGCCTCCGCGAAGCGCCAGTTCACGATCACAGCGACCGCGATTACCCAATGGAATATCATTGCCCCGGTCGAATATTTGCTTCGTCCCGTCACGGTCATAGCCAATCTCTCCTCAAAACCCGGCTTCACCATCTAGCAGGGCGCGCGGGCCGGTGCTAGATTTGCGCGCATGACGACTTCGACGATGACTCCAGACAAGGACGCCCTCGCCCGCGTTGGCAAATCAGTGCGCAAGCGCCTGGACGCGGACCCGAAGGCTTACAAAGTTCCCACGGACAAGGCGGAGATCTACGCGATCGGCGAATTCCTGAGTGCCAGCGAATGCAAGAAGCTGATGATGATGATCGATGTCGTCGCGCAGCCGAGTACTTTGTATGAAGGCACTTACAAAGACGGGTTTCGGACCTCCTATTCAGGCAATTTCGACAGCCACGACCAGTTCGTGCAAGGTATCAGCCGGCGAATGGATGATGCGCTTGGCCTGCCGGGTAAGCTGGGTGAGACGATTCAGGGCCAGCGTTATCTGCCCGGGCAACAATTCAAACCTCACCACGACTATTTCTACCCCACCGAGGAGTATTGGGAACGCGAGCGCAAGAATGGCGGGCAGCGAAGCTGGACCGCGATGCTGTTCCTCAACCATGTCGAAGCTGGCGGGGCGACCAACTTCACCAATGTCGGTATCAATATCGAGCCTAAGCCCGGTGTTCTCCTCGCCTGGAACAACGCCACTGTGGAGGGCATTCCCAACGAAGACACACTCCACGCCGGCACCCCGGTCGATCAGGGAGTGAAATATGTCATCACCCGCTGGTATCGCACCCGCAAATGGGGCTGACCCGGCTTAGCGAGCGAGCGCCTCTGCGATCAATTTGCGACTGTTTTCAATGCCGTAAAGCTTGATGAAGCTGCCCATCCGCGGACCCTGATCACTGCCAAGCAGTGTCTGGTAAAGCGCCTTGAACCAGTCGCGCAAATTCTCGAACCCGTACTCTTCGCGCTTGCCGATCTCGTATACTTCGGTCTGCAGATCCTCCGCAGAAGCATCCGTTGCGGCACCTTGCAGATACGCATCCAGAGCCCGCAATGCGTCCGCCTCGTTCGCAGCTGGCGCCCGCTTGTTCAGCGTCGGCACGATGTAATCGCGGGTGTAATTGACCGCCGCTGCAATCAGCCGGTCGAGCTCCGGTCCGCGCTTCGTATCGCCAAGATAGGTGTCGAGATACTCCGCCAGATTTGCTTCGGTTGCCTCCGCGCCCAGCACGCTCGCCAGATTGAGCAGCAAGCCATAGGTGACCGGCAACGTGTCCCCCGCACCAGGAGCCTCTGCCTCTTCGAACCCGCCATTGGCGCGCAGCAAATGCCAGGCTGGATTGCCCAATTGCTTGTCGAGCGGTTGCTCAGATAGCCGTTCCCGGTGCTGCCAATAATCATCGACCGCGCGCGGGATCACGCCAACATGCAGCTGCTTGGCGCTCTTGGGATTGGGGAAGATGTAGAAACCCAGGCTCTCTTCGCTGCCATAGTCGAGCCATTGCTCGATCGTCAGGCCATTGCCTTTAGACTTGGAAATCTTCTCGCCATTCTCGTCGAGGAACAGCTCGTAGATCAACCCGTCCGGCTTGCGTCCGCCCAGCACCTTGGCAATCTTGCCCGACTGCACGCCCGTATCGGTCAGATCCTTGCCGTACATCTCGTAATCGACGCCCAGCGCGACCCAGCGCATGGCGAAATCGACTTTCCATTGCAGCTTGGCCATGCCGCCCAGCGCGGATTGTTCAATCACGCTGCCGTCTTCATCGGTGAAGCGCACCGTGCCTGCCGCCGCATCGACGACCTCCACCGGCACTTGCAATACGTGGCCGGTAGTGGGGGAGATCGGCATAATCGGCGAATAGGTCGCCGCGCGCTCGGCCCGCAAGGTCGGCAGCATGATGTCGAGAATATCCTGGTTGTGCGCCAGCACATTCCTCAGCGCATCGTCGAAGTCGCCGGCATTATAGCGGTCACTCGCGGCCACGAATTCATAGTCAAACCCGAACCGGTCGAGAAACTCGCGCAACTTGGTATTGTTGTGATGGGCGAAGCTTTCGTGCCCGGCATCGAAGGGGTCGGGAATCCGGCTCAACGGCTTGTGAAGGTGCTTCGCCAGCATTTCCTGGTTCGGCAGGTTCGTCGGCACCTTGCGGAACCCGTCCATATCGTCACTGAAGGCGACCAGTCGCGTCTTGCCGTCTTCGGGCTTCGCCCCGATCATCGCCTCGAACGCACGCCGCACCAGCGTGGTGCGCAGCACTTCCTGGAAAGTGCCGATATGCGGCAGGCCGCTGGGGCCGTAGCCGGTTTCGAACAGCACGGGCGAACCGTCAGGCTTGGTGCCATCGGGATAGCGTTTGAGCAGCCGCTGCGCCTCCTGGAAAGGCCAGGCCTTGGAGGTTCGTGCGGCGTCAATCAGGTCTTGCATGCTCATGCGCACAGCCTCTTGCGCACAGCCGCGTATGTTGCAAGCGCGAAGAGGTGATCTGGAACACCCATTGCGGTTTGGAAGAGTGTGACTTTTGGAGGACTTGCTTGCATTTCAGCAGGTTGCATGATCCGAGGGAAAGGAAACTGTGACTTTCCAGCAAGATGGAGCTTTGCGCCCTGCATGGCCTTAGGTTCGAAGCCAATTTTTACGCAGGGCTTCGATATCATGACCATTCCTTATGCCTACGCGACCACTTGATTGCCGATAGCGATGCTTGCCCATCCAGCAGGGTAAGGCAGATTTCCACGGAGTAGGAAAGACTGCTGGCGCAGGGTCTTGCGGGGTCATAATCCGGGGTTGTTTGGACAACGGACGCTCGGTTTATTACGATTTTCGATTTCTCTTGGGCCGCCTCCTGACTGTCGGCTTCAATTCATCCAGGCGACCAAACCAGACCTTCAGCGCACGACCCAATTTTGGACTTCGCAAAGGGACTCGCTTCCTCCATGTTTGCATGATGAAGCAAAAGGGATTTGTGTTGCTTTCAGGTATGCCCGCGTCGGGTAAAACGGCGATTGGTCGAGCATTGGCTGAGCGTTTTTGCTGGCCATGCTTAGACAAGGACGATCTTCTTGAAGCTGAATTCGAGAAGTATGAAGATGTTGATTTGATTCGCAGGCAAAAGCTAAGCAGATTGAGTGACCTCGTGTTCGAGCAAAGGGCAAAAGCTCAGTCGCACGGCGTGCTGGTCTCGTTTTGGAGACCCATTGGTCAGCCAGTGTCGTATGGAACCGCCACAAACTGGCTTACCGAACTTCAATCACCAGTCGTCGAGCTACATTGCAGATGCGATCCGACGGTGGCTCAAGAACGGTTTGCTAAACGAAAGCGACATCCCGGTCACAACGATGCTTTGAGGCATGATACTTTGGTGCAGCAGTTTGCTGAACTCGCCGCGTTTGGCCCCCTTGGGACCTTGCCTTGCGTAACAATCGATACAAGCGACCTCACTGACATTGATGCCTTGGTCGACGAGGCCGCTGAAGAAGTCCGAGCGCTGCTCGTTTGGCCAAGGATCTTGTGAGGAAATGATGCTTCCATCAGAATCTAACGCAGCAGAGCCACGAAAATGGCAGGGGATCGCTTGATGGACCATGCCATGCATGTTGCCGCTATACTCAGAAACGATGCTTTTCGTTGGCACTTGCTGGGAGTGGTTGCGGAGCTGGATCTTCCTGATTGCTGGATTGCCGCTGGCTTTGTCAGAAATGCAGTGTGGGATTCACTTCACAAGCGCTCGGAAAGCCCCGTACTAGGCGACGTGGACGTTGTTTGGTTTGACCGCAACTGTTCCGATCCGGCTCGCGACCGCGCCATTGAACACACGCTCCACACCACCGAGCCAACTATTGATTGGTCAGTCAAAAACCAGGCTAGGATGCACATCCGGAACGGTGACGCACCTTACCAGTCTGCGACTGATGCAATGCGACACTGGCCAGAGACGGCGACAGCCGTTGCGGCGAAACGTGTATGCTCAGACGAATGTGAAATAGCTTCGCCATTGGGTTTAGACGACCTGATCGGTCTGGTTCTTCGTCCAACCATAAAGTTCACCGTTCAGAAGCGATCCATCTTTGAAGAAAGGGTGCGCAGCAAGGCATGGCGCAGAAAGTGGCCGATGCTCAAATGCGAAGCATCATAGGCCCGCTCTCACCCTCAGATACGGCCATCAGATGATGGAAGAAAGTGGCTCGATAGCGGAGCCAATCTGGATGACGCCGCTTTAGTTTTCTCCCAATCCGAACACACGGACTTTGCTCTGAGAGTCTTGGACCGTGGCTGGATGAGGACTGCGACTTGATCCTGACAGTGCGACCACCGGCCTAACGCGCCTGGTCGAGTGCCTTCCGCAAAGTCGCCAGGTCGCGCAGTAGTTGATCCGTATCAAGAGTTCCCAGCACCGGGGCGATATCTGCGAAGAGCGGCACCACTGCCGCCACGGCCTCTTCACGTGCAGCGCGGCCGGCATCGGTGATGAAAACCAGTTTGCCGCGCGCATCGCTCGGGTGCGCTTCGATCCGCACCAGTCCGGCACGCTCCAGCTTGTCCAGCGTGGCCGTCATACTCGGGCGGGCGACCTGGAAAGCCTCGGCCAGATAGCTGGGGGATTTCCCATCTCCCAGGCGGCAAAAATGGTTGAGCACGCCGAACATTGCTTCATTGAGCGGGCGCGGAAGGACTTCACGGAAGGCGGCGCTGGAAAGCTGGCTGATAATGCCGATTTCGTTGAACAGCTGGTAGACCGGATTGTCTGCAGGCGTATCAGGCATCGGTCAATTTCGCCTCCAGGGGCCAGCGCGGGCTGGCATCGACGGCCGGCCCAAATCCGGCGCGGGCAAACATCTGCACCGTGCCGCCCTCTGGTGCAAGCAGGCTGTGAATTTCCTTGTAGGGGCCCGCCATTTCGGGGAATTCCTGCAAGGCCTGGCTCCATGGATGCACCGCCAAGCCAGCTTGGGTTGCCGCCAGGTTAAGCCGCACCCATGCCGCGCCCGCCGCCAATTGGTCGGTGCGCGTGTTGGTTTGCGTGGTCAGCCAGACGAAAGCAGGCGTGGCGTCGATCATCGATTGATACATGTCATAGCCGGACTCAAAAGCAGTGGTGCCGGGCGTATCGAGCGCATCCTTCGTCACAAGGCCCACAGCATGGCCAGCGCTCATCACCGGGCCGGCAAGGTCGATACCGTCGGGCCGGGCCACGGCAGCATCATTGCCGATCCGCATCAAATCGATGCTTTCGCGGCGGGTGGCATCGGTTTCATACTCGATGGTCCAGGCCCGCATGGCGTTCTCACGCAGAGCGGTGACACGTTCGGGCACACCGGTTGCCCCACCCTGCACCGGCTCTGGCAAGCCAGCAATAAGCGGCGCAAGATCGGCATTGCTGACCGGGCGATCGGCATAGGGTTCCTTCACCGAACGACGCGCGAGTATGCTTTCAAACAGCGGATCGGGCCTCACTCCACCAGGGACAAGGCGGATGCGTGCGATCCGGCCAGCATCGAGCAGCGGTTGCCCTTCACCATCCGGGAACGGATCAATCTGCGCGTCAAACCCTTGCTGGGCCGCCGCAATCCGCAACAGCTCGATCATACAGCCGAAGCCGATAGTAATCTGGCGATTGAAAGGGTCGGTTTCGGGCAGGCGCTTGTCGAGATCGATCCGCACATCAATTGCGTCTTCGCCTACCAGCGTGAACTCCCACGGCTGGCGATTGTGCGGATTGGGGGCGAGGATGGCGAAAGAGAGCGCATTGAGCCGCGGATCGCCAAACCCCTGCCCCGCCTTGCGCCACGGTTCACGCGCCCGCGACATGGATGGGGTGAGCAGCGAGTAGGCTCCCGCACCCAACACCACGAGCGCACCCGCTCCACCAATTGCCAGAAACTTCCGTCTGCTTACCATCTTGCTCGCCTCATTATCATTTGGTTAGTTGTCTAACTATCTAGAGACAAGGCGAGCGTCAAGAGCTTGCTAGGCGAAAGGTCGCAACGCCCTCCAGATCCATACCGGGATCACGGGCTGATCCTGGAGCCGATCCTTCGGCGGCGGAGCCCGCTTCGATCGAGGAATATCGCGGGCGAACAGCCCCTCTTTCAGGATCGGCTCATTCATAGGTCACCATCTCGAACTCAATCCCGTCCCAGTCGAAGAAATAGAACCGGCGGCCCGGATCGTAATCGTCATGCCCGAACGGCTCGAGCCCGGCAGCTTTGACTACCGCCTCGGCAGCTTCCAGATCATCCACTACAAAGGCCAGATGATTGAGCGGCAGGCCCTTGGTGTAGCCGCCCTTCACATGATCCCCAGTATAGATTGCGAGGTAGTCTGCCCCGTTCTCAACCGTGCTGCCGATATGGATCGTCCGGCCATACTTCTGGCTCGGCCCGCGCCAGCGTTCCACCCAGCCCAGCATGTCCTTGAGCAAATTCGCCAGTCGCTCCGGCTCCGTGACCGAGATGTTGGCGTGTTCGAGATATCCTTTGGGCATGGTCGCACTCCTTGTCTTTCATGGCCGGTGCGCGGGCGGCTTCCCGCTGCCCCGACCGACCGAAATCGAATCGTCGTGCCAGTTTTGTGCAACCTCAACTTAACTTGAGGTCAAGATATTTCTGACCTACACAGAGTCATGCACAAGAACGACCTTCTCCCGATCGGGGAACTTGCCCGCCGCACCGGCCTCTCGGTCTCGGCGATCCGTTACTACGAGGATAAGGGACTGATCAGCTCCTTGCGCACAAACGGCAACCAACGGCGATTCTTGCGCGGTGAGATCAGGCGGTTCAGCTTTATCCTGATTGCACAGCGTCTGGGATTGTCACTGGGCCAGATCGAGGATCAGCTTGCGCGCTTGCCGCAGGGCCGCAACCCGACCGCACGCGACTGGAAACAGATCAGCACCGCCATCCGGGCCGACCTGGATGCGCGCATTGCCGAGCTCGAGCGCGCTCGCAAACGGCTCGACGGCTGCATCGGCTGCGGCTGCCTCAGCCTGAAGACCTGCGGGATTTACAACCCGGCCGACAAACTGGCGGCCCAAGGACCAGGGCCAAGACAGGTGCTGGGTGGATAGGAGAAGGTCAGCTTGGAGGCAATTTCGGACATTAATGACAGTGTAAGAGCAGCCTGTTAGCCGACATCGTATGCGCCTCTATCTTCTCTTGTTCACAATTCTCTCAACGCTTTCATTCGACGCGCCTCAGGCTCAGGAGTTACGCGATGCAGAGCAACCCAGCCCAATAGCGCGCGGAGAGGCACCAGCAGCATCCAGCGTGCTCGGCTTGGTCGAAAAGGACTGCGATGAGTGTCCAGAAATGAGGCGAGTGACGCTAGAAAACGGCGACTCCATTCTCGTAGCAACACATGAGCTAACATGGCGCGAGTACAATTTTAGTGTCGAGCAATCGCAGTGCCCTTTGCCTAGTCAAGTTGCCAGCGTTCCCTCCAGCGATCTGCCGGTGACGCATATCTCCCCAATCGAGTTCAACTGCTATCTGGACTGGCTAAATGGCAGAACGCAAGGCGGGTATCGTCTTCCCACGGCGGAAGAGTGGCGCGCTTTCGCCAAGCCGGCCGCGCAACGCAAGTTCCCGTGGGGGGAAGAGCTAGGATGGGATAATGCCGTGGTCTTTGAGCACTTCGACCCGGCTCCGCTGCGCAAATTTAACGTAGCTCATTCTTGGGTTGGAGGGCGCACACCATCGATTCACAGTTTCCTACTCCCCGTAGGAAGTTTCGCTCCTAGTGAGCGCGGTCTCTACGATATTGTCGGTAACGTGGCAGAATATACGAGCACTTGGGAGCCTGGGCCCCCGACTTGTCTTCGCGTAGCCAGTAGCCAGGAATGCCAGGTGGCTGTCATTCTCGGCGGCGGCGTCTTCGATCTCGTTGCTGAAGATGGGTTCATGGCATTCGCCTCGAAGCGGTTCGTGAACCTACCACAAGACGTCGGTTTCAGAATTGTGAGAAACGGTGAATGAG